>NZ_JBVYOJ010000009.1:0-311647 GCF_056120465.1 Paenibacillus sp. sgz302148 | reverse complement strand
CGTCGCCGCGCATCGCCGCCGCGAACGCGGAGATGCTGCGCGCGCTGCATCGTCAGCCGCTGACGCTTGCGGCGGATGAGCTGTCGCGCTACGGCGACCGCGTCGCGATCCTCTGGGGCGAGAGCGATCTCGCGTATTCGCTGCCGGAGGCATTCGGTCGTCTTGATCGTGTGACTCGCCTACCGTACGGACATCAATTCCCGATCTCTCACCCACTGGTAACGGCGGAGCTGATGGTACGTTTGACTGCAAGCGTTCGATAAGAACGCCATTCATTGTTATTTGTTATACTTTTCAATTCCATCTGAATGGAGAAGCGGTCGCCCTGCTGGTGACCTCTTTTCTTTTTGAACAACATTGCGTCTTGATTTTAGATAAATTCGGACATATCCATAACTGCTCAAATTGTTATAATGGGAACAAATACCACAAAAAAGCGGCGGTACATACGATGAACAAGAATGATTCGGAGTCCATACAACACGCGATTGATTTTATCGAAATTCATCTACAGGAGGAGGTCGAGCTAAGCTGCATCGCAAGCAAAGCGCACCTGTCCCAAGCGCAGCTGTACCGGATGTTCTATGCCTTAACCGGCCATCCGGTAAAGGAGTACATTCGCAAACGCAAAATAAGCGAGGCAGCGAACGAATTGCGGTATTCGAATCGTCCGATTGCCGAGATTGCTTGGGAGAACGGCTTTGAATCGTACCAATCGTTCGCCAAAGTGTTCAAACGAATTGTTGGCATAACGCCAGCCGCCTATCGCAAGGCGGAGCAGTTCTTCAGCTTCGAGCCGATTCGATTGGAGGAAAAGGTTGCGTATGCGGAGCAGCGGGAGCAATCGGAAGCTTATCCGGATGTCAAAGTCATCCGCATGCAGCCGATGAAAGTATTCGCTTATCTGCATATCGCTTCTCAAGCGGAAGGCATCGAGCATTCCGCCTTTCGGAGAGTGTACGAGCGCATTCGTGCGCTCAAACATACTGGGTCGAAAATTCGGTTCCTCGGCCATAATGTCGATCTGCCTGACGTTAATGGCATTGCCCGGCACGGATACCGCATGCTTCTCTCCGGCGATGATCGAATCGGCGATGATGACCTATTCGTAGAAGATCAGTTTCCCGGTGGATTGTATGCCGTCCTGAAAACACCCGCTTCCCGCCATGACGCGATCGTCGCCGCTTGGGACCGGTTGCTCGCGGAATGGCTGCCAAAAAGCACGTTCGATCGAGGAAAACACCAGTATGTAGAAGAATTTATCGCTTATCACGAACATATTGCGCGCATGCACCTCTATTTGCCTGTCGAACGAAAACTGCGCCCCGAACAAATTGAAATCGTCCAAAGGCAGCCGGTAACCGCTCTTTTCAGCCGAGGGCATGGAGCTAAAGCCCAAACGTATGCGGAGCGCGAATTAATTGCGTGGTATAACCGATATTGCGGGTTTCCGTTAGGCCGCCATCATCACTATTACTTGTCGTTTCTTTATGGTAGTGATGACGACGAGCATTATTGGTGGGAAAACGGCATTGCCGGAGAGGGACTTGCCTGCCAGGAAGGACGCCATATTCACACAAAAAATAATAAGCGGCGGCCTCTACGCCTCCGTCGTTTCGAAAACGTACGGCCTGTTGACCGGCATGCTCGACAACATCCACCGATGGATCGCGGCTCATGCCAACCGTTTTCAATTGGACGAGGACAGGCAGTGGTTCGCCGAGTACCACACCTTCGAAGGAACCGACATCGCGCTCGATTCCATCGTCAAAATCTATGTCCCTATCAAGTGAGGAGCGTTTAGCATGGATCAAGCCGCCAAAAAAGATCAGGAGCATAATTACCGGCCGAATCACGTTACGCGTGCATTTCAGGTCATCGCCGGACATCATGCCATTATGCAGGAAGCAGGGAGCTCCCGAAATGAAGCGAATCCATCAGGCAGGCGAGCGCCCGAAATCGATTGCATGACATTGATTCAATTGCCCGCATCGGACTTGAAACGAATGGTTCATTTTTACGTTCATGTCTTGGGACTTGAATTCGAGTATCCCGATCGGCCAATCGAGGGTAACAGTTTTATCAGTACCTCACCGAGAATCGGTCCCGGTCTTCATTTGCTCGCGACTCCGGCATCGGAATTCCGTCATCTGCACGCGAATGTAAACGGGGTACCCCGTGAATACGTGAGCGTTTATGTCAAATCCATCAAAGAGCTGCATACACGGTTGCTTGAAGCAGGCGCACAAATCGTGTCCGAGCCAAACAACGGCTATATGTCTTTTCTCGATTCGGAAGGCCATTTAATCGGCGTTTATGAACGAACGGATCATCTCATCAATGAGCAGTTCCAGTCCAATATAACAGGCTTTCGACATGTGCAGCTACAAACCGTCAACGCGGATAAAACATCGGAATATTTCATCGATGCTTTTGGCTTCGAACCTGCAGCTCTCAGCGATGCGGTAACGGGTGAACGATTCCTCCGTATCCGGGACGGCGGCGACAACCAACCGTTCGTAATATTGCTGCAAGTACCTGAAGGTGCCTATCAGCCGATGCATTGGATACTTGACGGCCGGCCCAAACATGCGCTTGAATTGCACTCCAAGAGCATCCAAGCCTTAAGAGATACATTGGTCGGACATGCAACCGTCATCGAAGAGATGGAGTTTACCGCGTGTGGCGGTTATCTCAAGCTATTTATACCGGATGGCCACTATATTTGGGTCAATCAGGATCGTGAATACTGCGATTATTAATACATTGGGGAAGTGATATTCGAGATGAGCCAGCATGCGCGGAAAAATACCGAAGGCTACCAGCCGAACAGCGTGACGAAAGCTTTTCAAGTGATTATGGGGAATCAAACAGCAGCGGAACAATCGGCCGAACCCCGGAATACGACGTCGTTTACAATCGTTAGCATACAAGAGATGACATTAATCGGCATCCAGCCGGATGAACCGTTTCCGGGCTTCGATAAGAAAGTACGCTATCTGCTGGATGCGTGGGATAAGTTGTCGGCCGCCATTGACGGTGCTTTAAAGAAGGAGGACGCTGCAAAATATTTCGTTTATCATGGCATCGAAGCTTGTCCTTTCCTATGCGTCAAGGCTGACGATTTGTACTCCATTCCCGAGGGGGCTTCACAAATTACGGTGCCGGCAGGCCAATATGCCGTGTTTACATACAACGGCCTCCTGGAGGACCAGGATAACATATTTACGGAAATTTGCGATGCCCCTTTTGATATGGATCAAGACGGCATCCGCTTCGAGTTGTACGGTGAACGGTTAAACGAAACAGGTACACGAACGTGTTGCGATCTATACTTCCCGATGAAACGCTCCGAACCATGATCTTTGCGATTGCTTGCATTGCAACCCGTGAAAAGGCATCGACGCAAGCTCTTGAATAGACATTCAGAAATTTTTGGCTGAAATTCAGCAGATTCTTTCTGAAAACCTTATAAATGCTCTCATTCATTTAAAAATTCAGAAAATTTTTTCTGAAATAAAGAAATTTTTGGCTAAAAACAGAAAATGATTTCTGAATTCCGCGAAATCCCTTTCTTTGCCTTAGAAATTAAGAAAAAAGATTCTGAATTTCAGAAACTTTTTTCTTTAATGCGAGAGCAGAAGCTATTTAAAGACGAAATCAGGACATCTATTTCTGATGCAACCAAAACAACTAGCGCCGTCCGTCCTCATCACGACAAAAAACAACCTGCGAATTCCTCCCTAAAGGAAAACGCAGGTTGTCTTCATTTACTTTGCTTATAAAAGCACTTATGCGTAATGACAAGCGGCCCAATGGCCCGGCTTCACTTCGGCGAACGCCGGCTCCTCTGCGGCGCACCGCTCGGTCGCATGCGGGCAGCGCGTGCGGAAATGGCAGCCGCTTGGCGGATCGATCGGGCTCGGCAATTCGCCGGACAACACGATCCGCTCGCGCAGCGACTCCACCTCCGGATCGGGGATCGGTATGGCGGACAGCAACGCTTGCGTATACGGATGCTGCGGACTCGCGTATAATTCCTCGCTGCCTGCAAGCTCCACCATTTTGCCGAGGTACATCACCGCCACGCGGTCGCTGATATGCTTCACCATCGACAAGTCGTGGGCGATGAACAAATACGTCAGCCCGAGCCGGCGCTGCAAGTCCCGCATCAGGTTGACGACCTGCGCCTGGATCGAAACGTCGAGCGCCGAGATCGGCTCGTCGCATACGATGAACTGCGGATCAACCGCAAGCGCACGGGCGATGCCGATCCGCTGCCGCTGGCCGCCGGAAAACTCGTGCGGGTAACGCGTTGCGTGGTCCGGATTCAACCCGACCCGATCGAGCAGCTCCTCCACCTTCTTCTTGCGAGCGCCGCGGCTGTCCGTCAGCTTGTGAATATCGATCGCCTCGCCGATAATGTCGGCGATCGTCATCCGCGGATTCAGCGAAGTGTACGGGTCCTGGAAAATCATCTGCATCTCCCGCCGCAGCGCCTTCATCTTCTGCCCGGACAACGAATAGATGTTCGTCCCGTTAAACCGTACCTGGCCGTCCGTCGGCTCATACAGCCGCAGCATCGTGCGTCCGGCTGTCGATTTGCCGCAACCCGATTCGCCGACCATGCCAAGCGTCTCCCCTTTACGGATCGTAAAGCTCAGGTCGTTGACCGCTTTCAGCGTTTTCCCTTTCCCTGCATTGAAGTACTTTTTCAAATGATCGACAATGACAAGCGGTTCCGTCATACGCTCACCTCCCTGGCCATCGGATGCTGCGTCCAACATTTCACTTGGTGCGTTGAGGACAGCATCGTTGCTTCCGCGTCGCGAACGCCGCATACGGCCATCGCTTCCTCGCAGCGGCTGCAAAAACTGCAGCCTTCGGGCGGTTTGATCAAATCGGGCGGCGTGCCGAGAATCGGAATAAGCGGCTCGTCCTTTCTTTGATCCAGGCGCGGAATCGAACGAAGCAGCCCTTTCGTATACGGATGCTGTGGGTTTTTGAAAATGTCCCATTTCGTTCCCGCTTCCACCACTTTCCCGGCGTACATGACGATGACGCGATCGCACATGCCCGCCACGACGCCAAGGTCGTGTGTGATCAGAATAATCGACGTGCCAAAACGCGTTTGCAAATCTTTCATCAGCCGCAAAATTTGCGCCTGAATCGTGACGTCGAGCGCCGTCGTCGGTTCGTCGGCAATAAGCAGCGCCGGGTTGCAGGCAAGCGCAATCGCGATCATTGCCCGCTGCCGCATGCCGCCGGAAAACTCATGCGGATACTGTCGAAACCGCGCTTCGGCGTTCGGTATGCCGACAAGCTGCAGCATTTCGACGCCATTCCTGTACGCCTCCGCCTTGCCGAGCTTCTGATGCTTGACCAGTCCTTCGGTAATTTGCCGTCCGATCGTAAGCGTTGGGTTGAGCGACGTCATCGGGTCTTGAAAGATCATTCCGATCTCTTTGCCGCGGATATGCTCCATTTCCTTTTCCGTCTTCCGCAGCAAATCTTCGCCCATAAAACGAACCGAACCGCTCTTGACGACGCCGGGCGGCGACGGAACAAGCCTCATGACCGTCTGGGCGGTCACGCTTTTCCCGCACCCCGACTCGCCGACGATCGCCACCGCTTCCCCTTTGTTCACGGAGAAGTCGATGCCGCGCACCGCCTGCACTTCCCCGCCGCGGACGTGAAAAGACACGCGCAAATCTTGGACTTCCAATATCGGTCTCATGTTCTCACCTCGTTTTGTGAGCGATTACTTTTTCATTTTCGGATCGAGCGCATCCCGTAGGCCGTCGCCGAAAATGTTAAACGCGAGCATTGTAATGCTGATCAGGAAGGCGGGGAAAAACATCCTCCACGGATACAGCATCCAGCCGGCCAACGCGTCGTCGATCATCGTTCCCCACGAGGCTGCGGGCGATTGGACGCCAAGGCCGAGAAAGCTTAAAAAAGCTTCCGAAAAAATCGCCGAAGGAACGGTAAGCGTCAGCGTCACGATGATCGGTCCCATCGAATTCGGGATCAGATGTCGGAACAAAATGCGCCAGGCACTTGCGCCAATCGAGCGTGAGGCGAGAACAAACTCTTGATTTTTCAATTGCATCATTTGCCCGCGCACGATCCAGGCCATGTTGATCCATCCCGTGACGGACAAGGCCACGATAATCGTCCAAATGCTCGGTTCCATGACGACAAGAAGCAAAATAACGACCAGCAAATAAGGAATCGCATACAAAATCTCGCAAAATTTATTCAGCGCCTTATCGACCCAACCGCCGAAATACCCCATGATGCCGCCGATGACAACTCCGATCAGCAAATCGACGAGAGCGGCCGATACGCCGACGATGAGCGAAATTTGCGCCCCCGTCCAGGTGCGGGCGAACATATCGCGGCCCAGATCGTCGGTGCCGAACCAATAATCGGCGGAAGGAGACTGATTCGTCGCATCGAGGTGGTTCGTCTTAAAATCATGCGGCGATATAAGCGGCCCTACTACGGCCATCACAACGAGCAGACATAAGACGACGAGACTCGCCATTGCAAAACCGTTGCGCCGCAGCCTTTGCCACGAATCCTTCCAAGCCGATACGCTTTCCCGCTTCAGAACATCCGGCTGCTTGCGCTCGCGGCCCAGCTTCGCAAAGTCGCCGGGCGTAAGCCGCGCCGGCTTGAGACGGACATGTTCCTCCTGCATTCCCATCGGTCACGTCCCTCCTTTGCCGGCGCTCAATTTAATGCGCGGGTCGATAAAACCGTAGGCGACATCCGTCAAAAAACGGGTAGCCATCAGAATGATGCCATAAAACAACGTAATGCCCATAATGAGCGTGTAATCGCGATTGCTTACGCTTTCCACGAAATATTTGCCAAGCCCAGGTATGCCGAATATTTGCTCGACGACGACCGAACCGGTAATAACGCTGGCTGTCAGCGGCCCAAGATATGTGACGACAGGCAAAATGCCGTTGCGCAGCGCATGGCGCATCATAATAATTGTGCCGGGCAACCCTTTGGATTTGGCTGTTTTGATATAGTCGGCATTCAGCACCTCGAGCATGCTCGAGCGGGTCAAACGGGCAATAAAGGCAATCGGCAGCGCGGACAACGCAATGGTCGGCATAACGAAATCAAAAGGACTGTTTAACCCTGCAACATGAAACATGCCTAGCTTGACGCCGAGCACGTACTGCAGCATCGAAGCGAGCACAAAGTTCGGGATCGATACGCCTAGAACGGCGAGCACCATCGCCGCGTCATCGAAAAACTTGCGGTGGTGCAGCGCGGCGATCATTCCTAGTGCAAGTCCAAGTATGACGGAAACGACCAAAGAAACGATGCCGAGCTGAAGCGAATAGACGAACGAAGTGCCGATAATGCCGACGACCGTTAAATGCTGCCGTTTCATCGACATGCCGAAATCGAATTGGAGCAAATTTTTCAAATAATTGCCATACTGCACGATTACGGGTTGATCCAAGCCGTAATGGGCCAGCAGCTTCGCTTTAATTTCCGGCGGTACGGCTTTCTCGGACATAAACGGGTCTCCCGGAATCGCTTTCATCAGAAAAAAAGTGGCCGAGGCAAGAACAAACATCGAAATGAGCAAATAGACGAACTTCCATGAAATATACCGGATCAAGGCGAATTCACCTCCAGATAACCCCACAAAGTGGGGCTTGACTTCGAAGCTGATTCAGGTACTTAAAAAGTTTGCGAAGCAAACTTGCATCGAAAGCGTTGCTCGGGGACCCCGTATACCTTTAAGAAAGCCGGGACATACACGGTCATGTCGGCATATGCCCCGGCTGGCCGGTTTTTGTTACTTATTCGATATAACCGCGGTTAAAGTTGATGTCGCCTTTGTAGTCGATAAATATATCTTTGAACCCGGGTTTGAGCAAACGGACGTTGGAATAATAGTAGATCGGCAAAATGACCATGTCGTCCATCAGCAGCTTCTCCGCCTTCGACATCGACTCCATCCGTTTCTTCTGATCGAACGACGTCGTCGCTTCCTTGACCAGACCGTCATACTCCTTGTTTTTCCAGCCGGAATCGTTATTGCCGCTTGTCGAAGTCCATAAGTCCATATACGTCATCGGATCGTTATAATCCGCACCCCAGCCGGCGCGCGCAATTTGATAGTTTAAATTCGTCCGGTTTTTCAGGAATACGCCCCATTCCTGAACTTCCGTCTTGACCGAAACGCCGAGCTTTTTGTTCCACATGTCCGCGATCGCTTCGGCCACCTTTTTGTGCCCCGCGCCTTCGTTATGAATCAGCGTAATTTCCGGAAGCTTGGCGTAGCCTTTTTCCTGCATCCCTTCGGCCAGCAATTTTTTCGCTTCTTCGATATCTTCTTTGAAGAAATCGTCCTTGTACTCCTGCCTGTATTCTTTTTCCGCGCCGGAAATGCCCGGCGACACGAATCCGTAAGCCGGTAATTCCCCGGCAAGCGTTACCTTATCCACGATTTCCTGGCGGTCGATCGCCATGGCGAACGCCTTGCGGATTTTTACGTTATCGAATGGCGCCGCGGTCGTATTGAACACGTAGTAATAAGTGCTCGCGATGCCTTTAATCTCCATTTCGTCTTTTTTCGATTCCTTGAGCTTCGGAAGCTGATCCGCCGGAATTTCTCCGGTCGGCTTGCCGGTATAGTCGAGTTGATTCGTCTCGTACATGCTGAGCTCCGTGGAAGCGTTGTTCACCATCGTTAGATTTACTTTGGTTAAGTGGATGTTGCCTTTGTCGTAATAGTTTTCGTTCGGCACAAGCTCGATCGAATCGTTATGTTTCCATTGGCTGATTTTGAAAGGGCCGTTCGTGATGATGGATTGGGCTTCGGAAGCCCAGGCTGGATTGGATTGCACCGTTTTGGCATGTATGGGGTAGTAAGTCATAAACGAGGTTAAGCCTAAGAAGTAAGGAGTCGGCGATTCGAGCGTAACTTCGAGCGTATAATCGTCAGTCGCTTTGACGCCAACCTGGTTCGGGTCGGAAATGTGGTTCGGGTTGTCTTCGATGACGTTATAGTTTTGCGCATTTTTCAAGTAGTATAACTGATAAGCATATGGCGGGGCCGGCTCCGCTTTCGGATCGAGCACCCGTTTCCAGGCAAATTCGAAGTCGTGCGCGGTGACGGGATCGCCGTTGCTCCATTTGACGTCTTTCCGGAGATGGAACGTATACTTGGTTTTGTCGTCGGAAATATCCCATTTTTCGGCCATGCCGGGTTGGACTTTATTATCCGCATCAAGCTGAACGAGCCCTTCGTACAATGCAGTCAGAACGGTAGACGAGATGTTGTCCTGCGATTGCCCGGGATCGAGCGTAGGCGGCTCGGAATGCAAATTCATCCGAAACACTTGCTCTCCGCCCTTGCCGCTTTTTGTTCCGCAGCCGGCGAGCAGAGCTCCGATGACGAGTACAACCGACAATACAACATACATACTTTTTGTTCTCATACGAATACCCTCCCATAACATAAAATCGTCGTGCATAATGCGTTACATAATGCAGTCGGTTTTGTTGAATGGAAAGCCCGTAATCGTAAATACATCACTGGAATCAATTCATGTCACTCCTTTCATCTATATTATTAAAAATATGTAATGGTAAGAGAATTTATTTTTCCAATGGTTAATTTTTCGGATCAGCACAAAAAAAAGAGAACCGTCAAGGTTCTCCTAAAAATAAAACGATGTCGCGATTACGATTTATGCGTAATGGCAAGCTGTCCAATGGCCCGGCTTCACTTCGGCGAACGCCGGCTCCGATTTGGCGCACAACTCGGTCGCATGCGGACAACGCGTGCGGAAAGGGCAGCCGCTCGGCGGATTAACCGGGCTGGGCAAATCGCCTTTGAGCACGATGCGTTCGCGTGTCGCCTCGATCTCCGGATCGGGAATCGGGATCGCGGACAGCAGCGCTTGCGTGTAAGGATGCTTCGGATTGGCGTACAGCTCGCCGGCGTCGGCCAGCTCCACCATTTTGCCCAAATACATCACCGCTACGCGATCGCTGATATGCTTCACCATCGACAAGTCATGAGCGATGAACAGATAAGTGAGGCCCATGCTGCGCTGCAAATCTTGCAGCAAGTTGACGACCTGCGCTTGAATCGAAACGTCGAGCGCGGAAATCGGCTCGTCGCAAATAATGAACTTCGGATTCACCGCAAGCGCCCGGGCGATGCCGATCCGCTGCCGCTGGCCGCCGGAGAACTCATGCGGATAACGCGTTGCATGATCCGGGTTCAGCCCGACCATGTCGAGCAGCTCTTCGACCTTCTTCTTGCGGGCGGCGCGGCTGTCCACCAAATGATGAATATCGAGCGGTTCGCCGATGATATCGGTAATCGTCATTCTCGGATTCAGCGATGCATACGGATCTTGGAAAATCATCTGCATGTCGCGGCGCACGGCCTTCATCTTTGCGTTATTCAATCCGTAAATGTTCGTTCCGTCGAACTCAACGGCACCGTCCGTCGGCTCGTATAAGCGCAATATCGTGCGTCCCGCCGTCGATTTGCCGCAGCCGGATTCGCCGACCATGCCTAGCGTTTCACCTTTGCGGATGGAGAAGTTCAGATCGTTCACGGCTTTAAGCGTCTGGCCTTTGCCAACGTTAAAAAACTTTTTCAAATGATTGACCGACACTAACGGTTTCGTCATACGCCCACCTCCTGTGCCAGCGGATGCTGCGTCCAGCAGCGAACGACATGCGTGTCGCTAAGGCGCGTAAACTCGGCATCCCGCGTTGCGCATACGCCCATAGCTTCATCGCAACGGCTGCAGAAGCCGCAACCTGCAGGCGGTTTGATCAAATCCGGCGGCGAGCCCAAAATCGGGATGAGCGGCTCGTCCTTTTTCTGGTCCAGCCGCGGAACCGAACGAAGCAATCCTTTTGTGTATGGGTGCTGCGGATTTTTGAAAATTTCCCATTTCGTTCCTGTTTCTACCACTTTACCCGCGTACATCACAACGACACGGTCGCACATATCGGCCACGACGCCGAGATCATGCGTGATCATAATGATCGAAGTGCCCATCTTCTGCTGCAAATCCTTCATCAATCGCAAAATTTGCGCCTGAATCGTCACGTCGAGCGCCGTTGTCGGCTCGTCGGCGATTAACAGCGCCGGATTGCACGCCAGCGCGATCGCGATCATCGCCCGCTGCCGCATCCCGCCGGAAAATTCATGCGGATATTGCTTGAACCGCGCTTCCGGATTCGGAATGCCGACCAGCTTCAGCATTTCAACGGCGCGATCGAATGCTTGCTGCTTGCTCATTTTTTGATGCTTGATGAGGCCTTCCGTAATTTGCCGTCCGATCGTAATCGTCGGATTCAGCGAGGTCATCGGGTCTTGGAAAATCATGCCGATGTCTTTGCCCCGGATGCCTTCCATTTCTTTTTCGGTTTTCTTCAGCAGATCCTGGCCGAGAAAGTTGATCGAACCGTTTTTAATTTTGCTGGGCGGAGACGGAATAAGCCGCATGATCGTTTGCGCGGTCACGCTTTTGCCGCAGCCCGATTCGCCGACGATCGCCACCGCTTCGCCCCGGTTGACATGGAAGTTCACCCCGCGCACGGCCTGCACTTCGCCGCCCCGCACGTGAAACGATACGCTGAGGTCGCGTACTTCCAATAACGGTTGTTGCATGATGTTTCACCTCAATCCCTATCTATTTTTTCATCTTCGGATCGAGCGCGTCGCGCAGCCCGTCGCCGAATACGTTAAATGCAAGCATCGTCAAGCTGATCAATACAGCCGGGAAAAACATTTTCCAAGGATAGATCGTCCAGCCTTGCAAAGCGTCGTTAATCATCGTGCCCCAGGAAGCTGCGGGCGATTGTACGCCAAGGCCAAGGAAGCTTAGGAATGCTTCCGCAAAAATCGCGCTTGGCACGGTCAGCGTCAGCGTGACGATAATCGGCCCCATCGAGTTCGGAATGAGATGGCGGAATAGAATACGCCATGCGCCTGCGCCGATCGAACGGGATGCGAGCACGTACTCCTGATTTTTCAACTGCATGATCTGTCCGCGTACGATCCACGACATATTAATCCATCCGGTCACCGACAAGGCGACAATGATGGTCCACATGCTCGGTTCCATCACGACGAGCAATAATATGACAATAAGCAGGTAAGGAATCGAATATAAAATTTCCGCGAATTTGTTCATCGTTTCATCCAAGCGGCCGCCGAAGAAGCCCATGATACCACCGTAGATTACGCCGATCACCAAATCGATTAATGCGGCGACAACGCCGACGGTAAGCGAAATTTGCGCCCCCATCCACGTTCTTGCGAACATGTCGCGGCCCAGATCGTCCGTTCCGAACCAATGCTCGGCCGAAGGCGGCATGTTCGTCGCATCCAGATTGTTCGTTTTATAATCGTGCGGCGAGATCATCGGACCGATAATTGCCATAATGATGAGAAGGATCATCACGATAAGTCCGGCCATCGCCAGCTTGTTCGTTTTGAGTCTTTCCCAGGCGTCCCGCCAGGCGGACAAGCTTTCGCGGGGAATAGCTTCCGATTGCCTGCTTTGCTGATCGAGCTTGACGAAATCTTCCTTGGTCAGCGCCGGTTTGTTGTCTGCTGAACTATTGTTCGTTGCCAATGTTAGCCCTCCTTGCCTTTTGAAAGCTTAATGCGCGGGTCGACGAACATGTAGGCAATGTCGGTGACGAACCGGGCAACCATCAAAATAACGCCATAAAATAACGTAATGCCCATGATCAGCGTATAATCGCGATTTCCGACGCTTTCGACGAAAAACTTGCCCAATCCGGCGATACCGAATACTTGTTCGATTACGACCGAACCGGTAATGACGTTTGCCGTGAGCGGTCCCAAATACGTAACGACAGGCAATATGCCGTTGCGCAGCGCATGCCGAATCATCACGATACGCCCAGGCAAGCCTTTGGAGCGGGCGGTACGGATATAGTCGGACGTTAATACTTCAACCATGCTGGAGCGGGTAAGCCGTGCGATAAAGGCAATCGGCAAAGCGGACAAAGCCAGCGTCGGCATGACAAAATCAAGCGGCTCTTCCAGTCCCGCTACGTTGAACCACCCAAGCTTTACGCCCAGAAAATATTGCAGCATCGATGCGAGCACGAAGCTCGGAATCGATACGCCGAGTACTGCAAGTATCATCGCGATGTTATCGAGTGCGCGACGATGGTATAGCGCAGCGATCATGCCAAGAAACAACCCGACGATAACCGATACGATGATCGAAACGACGCCTAACTGCAGCGAATAAGTAAACGAATCGCTAATAATGCTCGTAACGGTCAAATTCTGGCTTTTCATTGACATGCCTAAATCCAAATGCAGCAAGTTTTTCAAATACACGACGTATTGCGTGAATAGCGGCTTGTCCAATCCGTAGCTAGCCATCAGCTGAGCGCGGATTTCAGGCGGAACGGCTTTTTCGGATAAAAAAGGATCCCCTGGGATCGCTTTCATGAGAAAAAAGGTAGCCGTTGCCAACACGAAAATGGAGACAAGCATATATAAAAACTTGCTTGAAATATACCGGGCCATTACTGCACCTCCATACAAAATATCGCTTAATGCTACATTAATTGTAAACTGTCGTAGCCGACAACGTCCATTTTAAGATGTTTCCATTCAAGGTGGATTCATGGTCTCCATTCAAAAGAAATCGGGATATATATGGATTTCCACATATATCCCGATCACTCATCGTTCGTTCACTACTCAATATAAGCGCGAGTATAGTCGACGTCACCTTTATAATCGATCGTCAAGCCTTTAACGTTCGGCTTCACCATTTGCGTGCTGGAGTAATAGTACAGCGGCATGATGACCTGATTGTCCATCAGGATCTTCTCGGCTTTGGCCATCGCTTCAACCCGTTTGTTCTGATCGGCGGTGCTATATGCTTCTTTCACAAGGGTATCGTATTCCGGGCTCTTGAAGCCGGAGTCGTTGTTGCCGCTCTTCGAAGTCCACAGATCGATAAATGTCATCGGATCGTTATAGTCCGCTCCCCAACCGGAACGAGCGATTTGGTAGTTCAGGCTTGTACGGTTTTTCAGGAACACTTTCCATTCTTGGTTTTCAAGCTTAACCGTTACACCCAGGTTTTTGCTCCACATGTCGGCGACTGCTTGAGCGATTTTTTTGTTGCCGTCGCTTGTGTTGTAAGTCAATTTAATTTCTGGCAAAGCCGTTAATCCTTTTTCTTGCAGGCCTGTTGCAAGCAGTTTTTTCGCTTCGTCGATGTTGTCGGCGAAGAAGTCGTCTTTATGCTCGGTACGGAACTCGTCTTTGACGCCGATGATTCCCGGCGGCACGAAACCGTGTGCAGGCAGTTCGCCGGACAACGTAACTTTGTCGACCAGCTTCTGGCGGTCAATCGCCATCGCGAACGCTTTGCGGATGTTCAAGTTGTCGAACGGCGCAGCCGTCGTGTTGAACACATAGTAGTACGTGCTTGCGATCCCTTTAATGCTGAGCTCGCCTTGTTTTTCTTGTTTCAGCTTCGGCAATTGATCCAGCGGAATTTCGCCGGTTGGCTTGCCTGTGTAATCCAATTGACCTGTGTTGTACATATTGAGCTCGGTCGAGGAATCTTTAACCATCACGAACTTGACTTTCGTCAGTTTAATTTCGTTTTTGGCGTAATAGTTCTCGTTAGGAACCAATTCGATCGAGTTGCTGTGCTTCCAGGAGCTGAGCTTGAACGGTCCGTTCGAAATGAACGTGCTTGCATCTCCGGCCCAGTTGGCATTGTCTTTCGCCGATTTATGAACCGGGAAGAACGTTTGGAACGACAACAGGCTCAAGAAGTACGGCGTTGGCGCTTCAAGCTGGACTTCCAGCGTGTAGTCGTCCTTCGCTTTGACACCGACTTGCGAAGGGTCTGTAATATGATTAGGGTTATCTTTTTCAACGTTATAGTTTTGTGCGTTTTTCAAATAATACAGCTGGTAAGCGTATGGCGCAGGAGGATTCAGCTTCGGATCCAATGCGCGGGTCCATGCGTATTCGAAATCGTGAGCCGTTACAGGGTCGCCGTTGCTCCATTTCGCGTCTTTGCGAAGGTGGAACGTATACGATTTTTGGTCGTCGGAAACTTCCCATTTCTCGGCGATGCCGGGAATCGTTGCGCCTTTTTCGTCTTTGCGGGTCAGTCCTTCAAACAGACCGTTGATGACCGTGTTGGATACGTTATCCTGCGATAAAGCCGGATCCAAAGTCGGCGGCTCGGATGTTAAGTTCATCCGGAATACTTGCTCTTTAGCCGATGGTTTGCCAGTTTCTCCACCTGCGCCCGTCTCGGCTTTGGAGCCGCAGCCGGCTAGAACAGTGCCTGCGACAAGCAGTGTGGACAGCATGACAGTCAAACTTTTTTTCATCTGTTCGTTTCCCCCTAAAAGTTTTGTGAAGCAAGACTTCGTGAATCAACTACGCAACAAAACTCGCTTCGAAAGCACTCGCTTAGTTTTGTGGAGCTTGGCTGCTGCGAATGAACTTCGCAACAAAACTTACTTCGTAAGCATACGCTTAGTTTTGTGAAGCTTTGCTTCATAAATTCAGCAACATATCAAAGCGCGCATGCCAAGAAAGCGTTATTATAGCTGCGTTTCCCATTATAAAACCGCCGGTCAATTAATTGCTAGATGTAAATATTGACATTCGCGATCCTTATCTTCTATTTATAAAAAAGCACCTTTGAACATCACTGCTGGTTACATTCCCCATAGGAGGCAAAAAAAAGAACCTACTTCTTTGTAGGTTCTCACCGTTTGGTCCAATTATTCGCAATCGCTACATCGTAAAAATATTTTTTCCGATCCCGACAAATAAAAATACGACATATAGCAAACTCATCGCAAAAAAACTGATTCTCCACAAGCTTCTGAAAATTTTGGCGACATTCAGCTTGCCGCGAACTCGGTATTGCAAGTTGCCCATTAGTCCGCCCGCAATAAGAAAGAACAATAAAATGCCGTAAAATCCGAACTTGGACGAAAATACATTATTGAACATGCTGGCCACAACGGCAATCAGCAATGCCGTCGTGACGTCCATGGACATAAGCGTCGCTTGACGCTTGTCCTTGCGGCGATAATAAACGATTGCCCATACGATGATAAAAGGAACAAAGGGTACAACCGCCAATACAGCATACAAATGTCCGAGCCATTCCAGCATTGCATCATCACCGCCTTTATCGCAATATCCCTTTGACTAGATCATATACCGTTCGATTCGCAGGTACAGGGACCCCGACCCGATCGGCCAATGAAATGACGCTGCCGTTAATCCAATCGATCTCCGTCTCCCGTCCTTCCTGAATGTCGCGCAGCATCGAAGACGTATTGTTCGCCGTGCTGCGGCAGACGCCCAGCACTTCTTCCCACGCTCCGTCCGGCAGAGAACAACCCAGCTTCCCGACAACCCCCGCGGCTTCATCGAACAATTGCCGCATCATATGTATTCTGCGTTCCGATAGGAGCAGTTCCCCGTTACGGATTCGCCATAACGCCGTCAGCGGATTAATGACCGCATTCACGACCAGTTTCATATAAACTCTATCGTTGATGTTGTTCGACAGAAATACGGAGAATCCTGCCGAAATAAGCAGATTGTTCAATATTTTTTCATTATTTTGCGGAATGGAGACGGAATTTCCGATATAGGTCGTCCCGTGCCCGGTATGCAGCACGGAATGTCCGGACTGCTTCAGCGCAGCTTCGGTCGTTATGGCCGCATAAAGACGCTCCTCCGGAATAAATTCAGCGAGACGTTCCATATGGCCAACACCGTTTTGAAAGCACACCATCTTCGTCTTCCGCCCGATGAGCGCAGCTATCCGCTGCGCGAACTTCGCGTCAATATGCTTTTGCTTTACCGTTAACAAGATCCACTCCGGACCATCGCCAAACTCGGCTGACGGCAAATGCTCCATTGCGTATGCTTGGCATGCCGTATGGCCGGCTTCGTTTGTCGACGCCTCCATAACGGTGATACCGGCTTGTCCGATTTCATCGGCTTGTTGTGCCGATCGCGTCACAATGGCAACGTCCGCTCCGGATATCGCCAGTTTGCCCGCAAAGAGCAGCCCCATCGAACCGGCTCCAATGACCCATATTTTCATTTTATCCCCGCCTGTTAGATTCGCTTCCATAGTTAAGCTCATTATCTCTTCAATGAAAAAGATCCGCAAGCGACTTCGTCACTTCCGGATCTTAATACGCGGCTGCTATTCAATTCGTTCCAAATTCCCGTTGGCATCCATCTTGAACCGCGGCTTCGACTCATCTTCCTCTTCTACGAGGAATGCGAGTTTTCGTGCCCGATCCATAATTTGAATGAGTGCTTTATAATCGTCGTTGACGACCCGGTAATCGGTTTGCACTTCGCTCACTTCACGGTTCAAACGTTCATTGTCTCTGCGCAATCTGGAGATATCGTCTTCCTTCTCGCGCAATTCTTTTTCGAGACTCTTGATTTGACGGTGCGTTTCCTGATAGGTTGTTTTCCATTGTCTTAAAAAACGAATAACCGCATCGATCGAAATCGATTCTTCGGTAATGGTATCGCTTCGGTATCCGGAATCATCCGTTTCCAGCGTGGCGATTGCCGCAATATGACTTGCCGCGGTCTGTTTTTTCATGTAGTTTCGCTTTTGCCTTTGCGCCTTGGCATTATGAATCGCTGTTTCGTATTTTTTGCGTACGCAGCTGTTCCAACGAAAACCGCATGCCGCCGAGGTTCGCCCTATTTTTTCTCCTACCTCTTCAAAAGCGGCCAATTGTGTACTGCCCTCGCGGATATGACGCAAAGTCACCTCCGCCAAGATCAGATCATCATCCGTGCTCCATGCATCTTGTCTAACTGCTGACATGCTTATGAACCTCCCAACTTATTGGTTTCATGACGAATCCCGTTTTTTTCTACATATGTGTCATCGGTTGTATGAGTCATTAAGTAACCCTTACCTTATCTCTATGCCCTTGGTAGAGTTCATAGAATCTATTTGTAGTATTTGGTATTTCCATTTTTTCGAAGGCTCATACATGTTTTTGGGCGATATAGGGTAAAGTAATTTATAAGCGGCAAGCAAATAGAAAAGTTTTGGATTTCGTCACGGATTCGCAGTTTACACCAAGTCGAGAAAAGCGGTATAATGTTGGTTAAAGACTGCGCCTGCGAGAGAGGGGGAGAATACAGTGGCACGCATGTTTCGGGTTCTCGGCTTCTTTACACTGGTGATCGGGCTTATGGCATATGCCGGCGATATGGTGGAAATGGCACTTCTGTTCTTTTTCCAAACCGCCGTATTTGTACTACTCGGTTACTTGAACTTCACTGAAAGGACTTACATATTAATGTTCTGGGGGTATATGATCCTTAGTTTCGGGGGATATACGTACTGGACATTTTTTGAGATGGGCAAACCTTTCTAAGAAGACGTCGACGACAAAGCGGCTGAGCGATCAGCCGCTTTTTTGCTGTACTAGCACCTTAAACAATTCGCTCATGCCATCGCTTAGGAGCAGTTGGCGGATGGCACGATTGGCGCGAGCTTCCTTCGAGAACGGATCGCCGGCGTGCTGCTGCAATCGGTTCAATATGCCGGCCTCGATCAGAAACTGCTTTTGTGTCTGGTATGCGATTGTTTCCAAACCTAATTTGCTTCCGGCACGCATGAGAGAAGAAAAATTGACGTGTGCCGTCATATCCTGCTCACCGATGAAGCGATACGGACGATCATACGCGGTATGGTTTCGGTAGCATAAAAACGTGCCATTCATCCGAGAGCGAGCGTACAACTCCTCTGACTCATCCCCGTAATCGATCGACAAGACGATGCTTCCCGCAGGCAATTTGTCGGCTATATTGCCCAGCCATGCGATGGCGTTCAGGTTCACTTCGATCGTCTGCCCTTCCGCAAGCTCGATGGCTTCATCTTGTACATAACGTGTCAGACGTTCGTCGCGAATCGGCGAGAGCATTTCACGGAACCATCCGCTCTCGTCATCCCAGCCTACGCAAATTTCCATAACTTCTCCCCGATGCTTGTGCAATCGATGGACCGGGAATGCGTCGAGCAGTTCGTTTGACAATACGATATGATGCCCTGAAATCACCTGCCGCTCATACTCTTCACGCGTAAACACCGTCGATATATCGGCATACGGAGCCAACCTCCGGCGGATGATATCTCGGTGATACGGACTTTCCTCCACAACCTGATATCGGATATCCGAAAGAATCGTCGCTTCGGCCTGTTGCAGCCCCCGAACGATTTGTTCCGCGAGCTGTCCCGTACCTCCGCCCCATTCCGTCAACGTCACTTCCTGACCGGCCCATCCGTTATCGCGAATCACTTTATACACATAGGCTGCCAGCATTTCTCCCATGAATCCCCCGATCGCGGAGCTTGTATAAAAATCGCCGTCCTTGCCGATTTTATCCCGCTGCCGGGTGTAATAGCCATGCTCGGGATCATAAAGACATGCTTCCATATAAGCGGCGAAAGTGATCGTTTGATCCGGACTTTGCTTGATACGGCCGCGAAGCAAGTCGATCAAGCTCTCGTCCCCGCGTTCTCCTTGTTTAGGTATTTCGGTTCGCTCTAGTTCCATCGAAATATCCTCCGTTCGATCCATTCTAGTCTCAGCTAAAGACAAATACCGTACGAGTCGCTATAATATTAAAAGATTATGATACCAGGAAGGAGTATCGGCATGAAGAAGCGCAAATCGCTGCTCGGTTTGGCGGGCCTAGCCCTGTTCGTTGCCTTGGCCGCCGGCTGTTCAGACGACGATACATTAAAGAAAGAAGTGCGGCAATCGATTCAGAAGCAAACCGAAATGAAGAGCTACTCCTTCGCCGGTTCGGCCAATGTTCGCGCCGATGTTCCAAAGCCTCAGACAGCCTCCCTGACAAGCCAATTGGCCGAGGCATTGGCTAACAGTCAGATCAAGTGGCAAGGGGCCGTAGACAGCCAAGCGGCGCGCGGAGAGATGAAGCTGAACGTTAAGCCGGAAGGAAATCAGCAAGCGTACGATCTGTCCATGCTGTTCAAGGATAACAAAATGTACGTGGGCACGCCACTCGTTAACGCACCGGATGAATATTTTGAGATCGATCTTGCCAAAGGAGCCCAAATCGGACCGCTTTCCGCGGATACGTTTCAGATGAACGGCATGTTTGCCCGTTTATTCGGCACGATTGCGGACGCCGTCGAACCCGGATCGTTTCGGCAGACCAAGGCATCGGACGCTAGCAATCAGAACGTCCATACGATATCCGTCGAAGTGGAAGATAAGAACAAGGAAGCTTTTTTGACTCAGCTCTACCCGAAGCTGCCGGAACTATTGGATACGATGGCCTCTTATCATGTGATTAACTCATCGCAATTGCAGGTGCTAAAGTCACAGCTAGAGAAGCTGGACAACGGGCAGAAAAAGAAGCTGGCCGAGCAAACAACCTTGAACGGACCGTTGCAGCTGCAGCTCACCGTCGACGGCGAGAGCCGCGTCGTCCGGCAAACGATGAAACTGGATCTGACATTCAAGCCGGAAACAAGCGATACGCCGCTCGGTCTGAAGCTCGATACGGACATTGCCTACGATAACCTGGATCAAGCCCCTTCGTTCAAGATGGAGGTCCCGTCCAAAACAGTTTCCATCGATCGGCTGCTCCAATACATAAAGCCCGTCTCCCCATAATATGATTAGGGTGTAGGGACGAGGGGGTTATCGCGTGAACATGCTGAAACGGAGCGTTGCCGCTCTCATCTGCCTTTGGATGCTCTTGTCGCAGACGGAATCGTATGCCGCCACGGAGCTTGTACCCGCCGAAGCCGATCAAGGCGCCAAAAGCATATTGGAAAAAAGCTTGTCCATCGTCGAAATCGATAAAGAGATCGCACGCATCGACGAGTCGCGACAAGCGACAGCAGCAAAAATCACCGAGTCCGAACGCCTGATCGGGGAGCAGGAGACGCTGATCGAAGGCAAGCGGGAGCAGGCAGGAGCCATATTGCGCGCATATTATACCGGCGAAAGGCAATCGTTATGGCTATCGCTTCTATCATTGGACAAATTCAGCGACCTGTTCGCCGTGTTCGACTATTTCAATGTCATCTTCGAGAACGACGGCCGCACGCTGGATCGTTATACGACCGCTTATCGGGAGATCAAATCGCTAAACGCCGAATACAAAAAAACGGAAACCGAGCTGAACGAACTAAAATCCCGGCTGGTCGCTCAAAGAAACCGAGTCGCCGCACTTCAATCCGAAGTGCAAAGCGAGCTGGATCAAAGCGGCAACCGTGAGCAGCTGCAAAGCATGATTCAGGATCTGATCGCGCATTGGCAATCTTCCGGCATCGAGGCGGTACAAACGTATTTCCGCGCGCTTGCTGCGGCGATGAAGGATTTCCCCGAGCTGCTCGATAACCATCGCGAAAATATTGTGATCGACGGATTCAATTACACCGTGCAAATCAAGGAAACGGACCTGAATGCGTTTCTGCGGCAAAAAAACCCGCTTTTCAAGCAGATGGAGTTCAAATTCGAACCCGGTCTGGTTAAAGCAAGCGGGAAACAGGACAATATGGAAGTCAGCATTTATGGGAATTACACGCTGGAGGAAGAGCCGGAGAACGCAATCCGCTTCCACGTCGACCGGCTCACATTTAACGGCATTGACCTGCCGGATACGACGTGCCGGGATCTGGAGAAACAGTTTGATCTGAGCTTCTATCCGCAGAAAGTCATCGCTTTGTTCAAAGCGACCGACATCAAGATCGAACAGGGCAAGCTCATTGTCGATTTAACGATCGCATTATAGGCCCTTGCCTTTCCATCCGCTATCGACACGTTCGATAAACGACTTGACATCGATATCGCCTTTCCACAGCTTCGGCAGCTCCTGCTGAAGCTGTTCCAGTTTTTCGGGCAAATAGGGGTCTGGCGGGAACACCCTGCCCTGCTCGGTTACTTTCGCCGTATGCCGCAAATCAGCGTAATCATTCGAGAACGAATTCAGGTAGAGCGATTTCACAACGGGCAGCTGTCCTGTCGTTTCCAGCATATTTTGCTGAGATTCCGTCGATGTCATCGCTTTGACCCATCCCATCGCTTCGTCCTCCAGTTCGGTTCTGGACGATACGACGAAGCTTCTCCCTCGAAGCCAGCCTCCGTTTTTCACTTCTTCTTTGGAATCAAACTCCATGTAACGAATATCGGCCGTTCCCTTCATCCGGTACTTCGACATTGTTGTCACCATCATCGCTAGGTCGCCTTGCTTCAACAGCTCCCATGCTTCATCCTCATTATCCGCGCCGCGATAAAATATCGGTCCGGCCGGAGCGTCCTCGCTCTCGCCCGACGCCAGAGCCGCTTCGTTGCCATCCTTGGTCGCGGGCTTGCCGTTGACGTTGCTTTTGTTATCGGCAGCTTGCGTCGTCTTCGGATCGAACAGCTGGCTCAACATGTGACCCGTTACGGAATCGGAAAGCCGCGGGCTTCCGCTCGTCCGATCGATCCATGATCCGCCCAATTGCCATATGAGCGAAATTAGCGCATAGGGGTCATTCGGATTGACATATAACGCATGCCGTCCCTCTTCCGGGTTCGCCAGCATCCGGCATAACGCATAAAACTCTTCAAACTTAGCGGATGGCTTCAACCCTTTGCCGTAATTCAATGCTTTGTCGTTCCATACCAAGACATACGGATCGATATCCTTCGGGATGCCCCATATGTATCCGTTCCATTTCAACTGCTCAATGATCGGCTCAATTTGGTCCGATTGCGATTCGTTCGTGAAATAAGCGTCCACCGGCAGCAAATAACCGAGCACGGCAAACTCTCTTACCCAGCTGTTGTCGAGCAGGAGCAGATCCGGCGCTTCGCCGAGCTGCGACATTCTTTTGAACTGTTCATACGCTTCGGCCGGGCTAATATTGTTTAATTCAACGGAGATCCCGTGTTCCTCCATATATTTCATGTTCATCGATTGCAGCATCACATATTCTACGGGCTCCATGGAAACGGCGATTTTAATCTGCTTCGACTCTTTCGTCAGCTTGGCCGTCTCTTCCGCCGGTCGGAATACTTGCTCTCCCTTATCCCAATTCTGCTGGGTGATCGGGGCGCTTCCATAAAATTGGAGCAGCAAAATCAAGGAAATCAGCAGCATTGAAGCAAGGACGAGTGCATTTTTTTTCTTTGACACGAATTTCTTCCTTTCACTCCTATACTTCTTACTATCATATCAAAATATTGAAAACGCTTCAAAACAATTGTTGGCCGCAACGGCTTGCCTACCCCTGCCGGTTTCATGGATAATAGTAACGAATATAGAATCGAGCGAAGGAAGAGTTGACATGATCAAATACGGTATTTTGATGAGTTTGCCGGACGGCAAGCTTCCCGGATTTTATGCGCAAATCGTCAAAGGACTCGCGGCTAAAGTAACCCTATTCGACCGTGACAAAGAAATGCTCATCGTCGATACGGAGCATGACCGTGACGCCGTTGTTGAGCTGCTCATCCATTACAAGGTCGAATATGAAACGATGGAACTGACACTGCTGCCGGAAGCGGCTCAAGTGGCCGGAACGTTCGAGGATTACGGCTTCACGAGCCGCGCCGGTAACAGTTATTTGTATAATCGATTGACGCTTTTGTTTACGTTTGCCGATCGCATCGAAGGCAGCGGCCAAACCGAACGGCATATGGCGGTTCTTCAGCTGGAAGAACACGTTATTGCCAAGTTCGACCTAGACGGCGCCACAATGTATGCGGTCGACCGTCAAATGGACGAATTGATCGAAGGCATCGCCAAAGCTTACCGTTGCAACATTCGTTTCCTATCGTAGCTTACAGCAAATCTGCCGCGAGCTGAGCAAGCCGGGACCGCTCCCCTTTCTCCAGCGTCATATGCCCGCTGATCGATTCCGCTTTGAACCGTTCGACCAAATAAGTCAGCCCGTTGCTCGTCGCATCGAGATACGGATGATCGATCTGTTCCGGATCGCCCATCAGCACGATTTTACTGCCTTCCCCTACGCGCGAAACGATCGTTTTCACTTCATGCTTGGATAAATTTTGCGCTTCATCGATAATGATGAACTGGCCCGGAATCGAGCGGCCGCGAATATACGTCAGCGCCTCCACTTGGATGCTGCCGAGTCCGAGCAATATTTTATCGATATCGCCGGATTTTTTCGTATCGAACAAAAACTCCAGATTGTCGTAAATCGGCTGCATCCACGGACGCAGCTTTTCTTCTTTTTCTCCCGGCAAATAGCCGATATCTTTGCCCATCGGCACGACAGGGCGTGCGATAAGCAGTTTTTTATATTTATGCTCGTCCTCGACCTTCATCAGTCCCGCTGCCAGGGCGAGCAGCGTTTTCCCTGTTCCGGCTTTCCCTGTGAGCGTCACGAGCGGAATATCGTCGTTCAGCAGCAGCTCCAGCGCCATCCGTTGCTGCGCGTTCCTAGCGCCGATGCCCCATACGGGATCATTGCTGTAGTATAAGGGCTCCAGCTTTTTGCCGTCGCTGCTCACTCGAAGCAATGCCGATTTGGACGAACCCATCTCATCCTTCAAAATGACGAATTCATTGGCCAGCAGCTGCACGTTCGGCGGCAAGCTCTTCGTCGGCAGAAACCGGTACGTATAAAATTCGTCGATGACCGACGGATGAACAAACAGCGAGACGTACCCCATATACATATCCGACAAAGACGAGGCGATCCGGTCCGATAAATAGTCTTCGGCGTTTAATCCGAGTACGTCGGCTTTGATGCGGACGAGCACGTCTTTGCTTACGATAATAACCGGTCGCGGCGATTCCTTGTCCTGCTCCTCCATATGGTAATTGAGCGCAACCGCCAAAATGCGGTTGTCGTTTGTAATTTCCCCGAACATCTCCTGAACCTTAACGAAGCTTCGATGGTTCAGCTCAACCTTGAGATTGCCTCCGTTGTCCAGCTTGATGCCGCTGTGCAGCTGGCCTTGTTCCCTTAATCCGTCGAGCAGCCGCGACACAAATCGCGCATTTCTGCCGAGTTCGTCGGCATTTCTTTTTTTGGAATCAATTTCTTCCAGAACGACAGCGGGAATGATCACCTCGTTGTCCTCGAAAGCATATATCGCGTTAGGATCATGCAGCAAAACGTTCGTATCCAACACAAATATTTTTTTCATAGGAGTCCCTCCAGCCGCTCGTTATAAATTGATGGAATAAGGACAAACTAACCTCGGACATTCGTTAAGAAAGGACGGTTATTGCCATGAACAAAAAACTGCTGCTTGTATCCATGTCGGTTACGTTAGCGTTGTCCCTTGTAGGCTGCATGAATCGAAATGCGGCATCACCCTCTCCTCATAGTCAACAGGTTAGACCTTATGCAACGGCACCAGGACAAAAGCCTGTCATTCAAAATCCAACGGAGGTTGCCGCCCATCTTGAGGCGCTGGCCAAAAGCGTTCCGCAGGTGAACGGGGCCCATTGCGTCGTTATGGGCAATACGGCGATCGTCGGCATCGATGTGAACGAAAAACTGGATCGCTCACGCGTCGGAACGATCAAATATTCCGTCGCCGAAGCGCTGCGCAAAGACCCGTACGGCAAATACGCCATCGTTACGGCCGATATGGATCTGGCGCAACGGATCCGCGAAATTCGCGCCGATATCGGCCGCGGGCGTCCGATTTCCGGTTTTGCAGAAGAATTGGCCGATATTATGGGCCGAATCGTGCCGCAAATGCCGCAGGATGTCATGCCGAGGAAAGATCCGAACGCAGGTGATCGTCCTAAACTGAATAAAAGCCTGTAGGCCAATCAAACAGCCGATTAAAGCCGCAAAAAGCCCAGTGAAACGCTCACTAGGCTTTTTTCATGGCGGTAAACACTTGTCCGTCGAGCTTATCCGCCGCTCGTTTGTCATACGTTTTTTCATATTCGGGGCCGACCGTTATGCGCGCTCCGTAGAACATCGCATCCCGCACCGTGTCGATGTCCACATCGAAGCAGGCCAGCTTTAAAGGTACTTCGGGCAACGTTTCCGCAACAACGGAAGCGCGGCCGTATACTGCGTACACGGAAGCCGCACCGAAGACGGAAACGGTCACCAAAGGATTTTGCGTCATGTTGGCGATCAGACGGGAACGTTGATCTACCGCAAATCGCAGCTTGGACGGGCTTACCGCGTACACCCATGAAATGGCGCTGGCGGTAGGAGCTCCGGATTCCGCGTCGATCGTATGGAGCATCACGAACGCTTCTTTCTGCAATTCGGCGAATAGTGGCTCGGATAGTGTTGTAACCGGTTCTGCCATGCAATCGGAACCTCCTAGTTCAATAATGTTACTGCTATTATAACATACGCTTTGTACAGGAGCTATATGTGTCCGGCCAAGGTCCCATTCGGAAAAGGGGCGCACCGCACGCGGCACGCCCCTTACGTTTTATTTTGCTTTGCTCTCGTCCGTTGTCTCCGGCGCTTTCAGCGCGTCGCTATTGCCTTGCAGTTCGTTCTGAAGCGATTGCTTGGCTGCGTCGAGACGCTCGTCCGAAACTTGCATATACGGGCTTATCCAAGCTCCTTCGATCGGCGTATAGCGAATATGGTCTTTGCTGATTCCGATATAGGTCCAGATCAAGTCCTTAATTTGCTGACTAGGAATGTCCGTCTTCAAATTATCGCCGACCGCATCGATGACGTCGCCGATTTTGGTTACGCCGCCGAGCGTTTGCATTTTGCCTACGATCTCCTTGAGCACTTGATTCTGACGAATGTTGCGCTCGAAGTCGCTGGACTCCTTCGTTGCGCCCTTACGGCCCGGATTGGAGTGACGGTAACGCACGAAATCAAGCGCGTTCTTCCCGTCCAGAGTCTGGGGGCCTTTCTTCAGGTTGATGTCCGTGCCGTCGGCCGTATCGCGGTAACGCATATCCTGGTCCACGTTGACGTCGACGCCGCCGAGCTCGTCCACCACTTGCACGAAACCTTTGAAGTCGATAATTGCCGTATAATCGATCGTAATATTCAAATAATCGCCGAAAAATTGCTTAATGTCGTTTTGCGCTTTGGTTAGCGCCGCTTCCTTGGCGGCATCCATCTTGGTGCCTTTGTCCAGCTCGTCTTTCAGCGCATTCGTATAGAAGGTCGCATAATAGGAATTAGCCTTATAAATATTGCGCTTCTTGTGCCCTTCGACCTTGATGTAAGTGTCCCTCGGAATGGACACCATCGTCGTCGTTTTGGTTACCGGGTTCAGCGTAGCCACGATAATGACGTCCGTATTCAGTCCGCCGCCTTTGCTTCGCGTATCGACGCCAAGCAGCAAAATCGATAGCGGCTTGACTTTGGCCGACTGCTCGGGCGGTACTTCGACGTCTTTGTTCGGATTTGATATTTTTTTATCGATATTATCATTGAGCTTCAATAATACACTCGCCGCGAACGCCCCGCCGCCAATCAGGCATAAGATGATCACCGTGATCAGCACCCGCAGCCAAGTCCGCTTTTTCTTGCGCTTGGTCGTACGTTCGCGCGGCGGCAAGTCGGAAGATTTCGACATGATCTATACACCTTTTCCAGTTAATTGTATTTCGGATTGGATTGAATGTCATGCAGCAGCTGCTCCGCCGCTTCGCGGTCGATAAGCTGCTTTTTCGTTTTCCCCTCCGATTCATACTGAACATGATACATCGTATCATCGACGCGTACAATTTGAAAATGTTGCAGTTTGTGGTCTTCTTCAAGGATTCCTTCAAAAAATTGGCATGTATCCAGCGCTGCATTGTCTTCCGGGCGAGCATCCGCTACGATCCGGATTTGCAGCCAATTAAACAACGCATCCTGCAAATTCACCGGTTATCCCTCTCTTATCCACACGACATCATATCCCAGTAAGTTCCAGCCATCGATCAAAGCAAGCAAGCGCAATTCCATATCGGACCACGTCATGGTGCGGGCAATGGCAAGCCACCCTTTTACTTCGCCTACCGAAGGCAAACGGTCCAGAAACGATTGTCCGCAGTGGGACAATTCCCAAGGCTTGCCGTCGAAAATTAGGTGACCATCGCCGTTTAAAGAAACGCAAAAGGACGAATATTCGTCCTGGCCTCCAGGGCCGCAAACGTCATCGCCGCCGTATTCCCCGCTTGTCAGCAGCTCTGCCTTGAACATACTGACGAAACGGGGATGAATCAGGTTCATTTTTTCGCGGAAGGCCGTTAGCTCCGGCGACGGGCTCACAGGGAGCCGGCCTGTGCCGAACGTTAACGGTTCCCGCGAAACGACGGGAGTCAGCCACATGTTAACCATTGCGTTTTCTCTTCTGCAGCTTTTCGACAAAATAGCGAATTTGGACCATTAGCATCAGAATGACCGCAACGCCAAGGCTTTGGATAATCGGAAGTCCTCGTCCCGTTTGGAGCACGTCGATCTGGAATACGAGCAGCATAAGCGCTCCAAGCCCGATCAGCACATATACGATAATCTCTTTAATAATCGGCAGCTTGCGAACTCGGAACACTCGATTATATACATAGGTCATGAACAAAAATATAAGAATATAAGCTATCCATGGATGGGCTTGAAACCACTCGCTCATCGCATTCCACTCCTCTCAGCCTGCCCGAAGGAACGGTTTATACGTTCGCTTCGGCCATTTTCCGGTGCTTCTCCGCACGCTCGCGCTCGCTTTTATTCAAGATTTTCTTGCGCAAACGGATGGATTTCGGCGTAATCTCACAATATTCGTCGTCGTTCAAGTATTCTAGCGCCTGCTCAAGCGAGTAAATTCTTGGCGTCTTCATCTTGACGGTATCGTCTTTTCCTGCGGAGCGAATATTGTTCAGCTGCTTTTCTTTGCAAATGTTCACAATAATATCGTTATCGCGGGTATGCTCGCCTACGATCATCCCCTCATACACTTCTGCGCCCGGTGTCAAGAACAGAATGCCGCGATCTTCGATTGACAAAATCCCGTACAGCGTCGAAGTGCCGGTATCGCTGGACACGAGAACGCCCTGATGACGTCCTCCGACGTTGCTGCCGGCATAAGGTCCATAGCTGTCAAAAGCATGGTTCATGACGCCATATCCGCGCGTCAAAGTCAAGAAATGCGTCCGGTAACCGATCAGTCCGCGAGCTGGAATCAAGAACTCTAGACGTACTTGTCCCGTACCGTTGTTGATCATATTCACCATGTCGGCTTTGCGCGTTCCGAGGCTTTCCATGACAGCACCCATGCTGTCTTCCGGCACGTCGATAATAAGCCGTTCGATCGGCTCCAGCTTGACGCCATCCTCAACCTTAACGATAACTTCCGGTTTCGAAACTTGCAATTCAAAGCCTTCACGGCGCATATTCTCGATCAGAATGCCGAGGTGCAGCTCGCCGCGTCCGGATACGACGAACGCATCTGGGCTGTCCGTTTCGTCTACGCGCAAGCTGACATCGGTTTCCAGTTCTTTAAAGAGACGCTCGCGCAGCTTGCGGGACGTTACCCATTTGCCTTCGCGGCCCGCAAACGGGCTGTTGTTAACGAGGAATGTCATTTGCAGCGTCGGCTCGTCGATCTTCAGGACCGGAAGCGCTTCGGGATTCGCCGGGTCGGCGATCGTTTCCCCGATGTTGATTTCTTTGATGCCGGCGATCGCAATAATGTCGCCCGCTCCCGCTTGCTCGACTTCAATGCGCTTCAGGCCTTGGAAGCCGAACAGCTTCTCGATGCGCGCTTGCTTGATGCCGCCTTCGCGAGTCATGACGGCTACCGGCTGGCCTTGGCGAATGATGCCGCGGTTTACGCGACCGATGCCGATGCGGCCCAAGTATTCGTTGTAATCCATCAAGGTGACGAGGAATTGCAGCGGCTCGTCTACATTTTCCGTCGGCGCCGGAATGTGCTCTACGATCGTGTCGTACAGCGCCTGCATGTTATCATCCTGCTTCTCCGCATCTTTGCTGGACGTACCCATTAATGCGGATGCGTAAACAACAGGGAAATCGAGCTGATCGTCGTTCGCGCCAAGCTCGATGAACAGGTCCAGCACTTCGTCGATGACTTCCGCCGGACGCGCGTTCGGACGGTCGATTTTGTTCACGACGACAATCGGCGTCAGTTGATGCTCAAGCGCTTTGCGCAATACGAATTTCGTCTGCGGCATGCAGCCCTCGAATGCGTCCACGACGAGCAGAACCCCGTCGACCATCTTCATGATCCGCTCCACTTCGCCGCCGAAATCGGCGTGTCCCGGTGTATCGACGATGTTAATCAAATAATCTTTGTACGTGATTGCCGTATTTTTAGCCAAAATCGTAATGCCGCGTTCCCGTTCCAGATCGTTCGAGTCCATGGCGCGTTCTTGCACCGCCTCGTGTTCGCGGAACGTTCCGGATTGCTGGAGCAGCTTGTCGACAAGCGTAGTTTTGCCATGGTCAACGTGAGCGATAATGGCGATGTTGCGAATATTTTCTCTTAAATGCATGTGTCAATTCCTTTCAAATGTAGGTTTCTTCTCCTGTTAAACGGATAAACGGTCTTGCGCCCAAAAAAAGCGCCGGACAACAGTGCCGACGCTTGACATAACAATATTATACGAATTTCGTCAAAAAAATCAAGCTACCATAGCCGTGGACGTCGGTAAATAAGAAACGCGCCGACGATAATCAGGACGATGGCGACGAAATAAATGCCCGCTCCCCATAGCAGCGAAATCCCGAAGAAAACGGCGGAAATGATCGTCAGAATCATGGAGGCAAGGAAAATGCCTTTCGGGCGATGCGGTTCGAACCAGTAGTATTCGTACAAGCCGATCGCTACGCCGAACATGAAAAACGGCCATAAATACTTCATCAGATCGAAGCCGAACCAGTTGCAAATCTGAAATATCAAGCCGTAGGTCGTCAAGATGCCGGCCGGGATCAATACCCACGACGGCAGCATACGGCTGAAGAACAGTACGTGAAGCAATATGCCCGGAACGAGAATAAACAACGGCCAAAAAATCGTTCCGATAAAGCTGAATACACCGAGCTTCCCGAGGAGAATGACAACTCCTGCAAGTAGAATGAATACGCCGAGCGCAGATTGATTTTTGGACATTCCCCATCACTCCGTTCCGTCGGTTTCGACAAGATTCTTGATATATCTCTAGTGTAATGCAGATTGGTTAAAAATACTAGCCGACAAGCATCCGCTTCGGTAAAAATAGTGCTTTGGTTGTTGTTACTTGACGACTCGGATCAAACGGAACTTCTTCATTAACCCCAGGCCGATGACGAGAACTGTCGTCAAGATCGGAATGAGCCAATGGAAGAAGGCAAAGTCGTGGATGAACCACTCGATCATTTTCGGATCTTTCACGAACATCTCGCCGGCCGTGTAACCGAGAATACCGGCGCCCAAGTAAACAAGTATCGGAAATTTTTGCAGCAGGTTCATGATGACCGTGCTGCCCCAGATGATGAGCGGTATGCTGAAGCCGATGCCGAGCACGATAAGCGGGACATCTTCGCCCGCAACGGCGGCGATCGCCAGCACGTTGTCCAAACTCATGACGAAGTCGGCTACGATTATCGTCCACACCGCTTTGCCGAGCGTGGACGCTTCCTTAACGTTAGAATGCCCGTCATCGTCCATAAGCAGCTTGATCGCGATGTATATGAGCAGAATCGAACCGGCAGCCTGAATAAACGGCACCTTGAGCAGCGTCACGGCAACAACCGTCAGGATGACGCGCAGAACTACCGCCCCGATGGCGCCCCACCAGACAGCCTGCTTCCGTTTGTCGGGAGGCAAATTTTTGCTGGCGAGCGCGATGACGACGGCATTATCTCCGCTCAGTACGATGTTAATCAGCATGATTTGCAGAAATAACCATACCCATTCCATCTTGCATACCCCTTTTCATCGGAAAATGTATTAGAACAAATGACGATCAATTTCGTTCCGATTGCCCGGCAGCACGATTGTTTCCGTCTGGTTGACGGCGTCCTCGATCCAGCGATCAAGCTCCGTAAGCGATTGCTCCGTTCGTTCGACGACATGCAAATTCGGATTGGTGCTCGGCGATTTCGGCACGAACAGCGTGCAGCAGTCCTCGTAAGGCAATATCGAAATCGGATAAGTGCCGATCGATTCGGCGATTTTGACGATCTCCACCTTATCCATCGCGATCAGAGGCCGAAGCAGCGGAATGTCGATCCCTTTGCCGATCACATTCAGGCTGCCCAGCGTTTGGCTTGCCACCTGCCCAAGGCTGTCGCCCGTCACGATCGCCAGCGCATTATTCCGCTCAGCTAGCTTTACCGTTATTTTCAACATGATTCTGCGCATCAGGGTGATTAGCAAATTTTGCTGCCCGGTTTTGGTCAGCTCCGTCTGAATTTCCGTAAAAGGAACCATATGTAGCTTGATTCTTCCGGCATATTGAGACAATACCTCTGTGAGCTCGATGACCTTCTGCTGAGCTCTTTCGCTTGTGAAGGGGTAGCTGTGAAAATGTACGGCCTCAAGCTCCAGCCCCCGCTTCATGGCCAGCCATCCCGCGACCGGACTGTCAATGCCGCCGGACAGCATCAGCATCGCTTTGCCGTTCGTGCCGAGCGGAAATCCGCCGGCAGCCGGTACGACCTCGCAGAACACATAAGAGGCATTTTCCTGGATATCAAGGTGCAGCGTAACTTCCGGCTGATGCACGTCCACCTTCAAGCCGGGAAAAGCTTGAAGAACGTAACCGCCGACCAAATGATTCATTTGCAGCGTGTCATGAGGGAACTGCTTCCAAGGCCGTTTCGTCGCCACTTTAAAAGTAGCCGGAATTTGCTTCAACTCTTTCATCATGGCGACAGAGGTTGCGCGAATTGCATCGAGCGTCGATTCGGTCCGTTTCAGAGGGCTGTAAGATACGATGCCGAACACCTTATGCAAGGAAGCGGAGACTTTCTCGTAGCTTTCCCCCTCCAGCTCGACGTACAAGCGGCCGAACGTTCTCATGTACTTCAGACCCGGGAATGGCCGCAGCACGCGGCGCACGTCCCGTTCAATCGCTTTTTCGAATTTGCCTCTATTTTTGCCTTTCAGCGCCAATTCTCCGAAGCGAAGCATTATCATATCGTATTTCATTCGTTTGATCTCTCCAAAGGCTTTAGTTTATTGACGACTTGCGGCAGCATGCGGCATAAATAGTCTATCTCATGCTCCTCCTGATCCGCAGACAAGCTGATGCGTATGCCGCTGTCCGCGCGCCGCTCATCGTTCGTCATCGCGAGCAGCACTCGGCTAGGCTTGTTCGTTTTTGACGAGCAGGCCGATTGGGTGGAAGCGATGATCTTATGTTTTTCGAGCATATGAATAAACACTTCCGGCTTCATGCCCGGGTAACAAAAATGAATGATGTGCGGCGCCATCATACGTTCGTCCTCGCTGCCGCTCACGACAAGCTCGGGAATGGCCCGGACCGCATCCAGCAGCTTCGATCGCATGGCGTACAAATGGCGTTCCTTGTTAGATTGCCCTTCCAGCGTCATTCTTACTGCTTTCGCCATGCCAACGATGTTTGGAACGTTTTGCGTCCCCGCGCGTTTGCCGAATTCCTGAGTTCCCCCGGCAAGCAGCGGCTCAAGCTTTACGCCGTCCCGGCAAAACAACGCGCCGGCTCCTTTCGGTCCGCGGATTTTGTGCGCGGAAATACTGAACAGGTCGATCCCCCAGCCTGTAATATCTACCGGGATTTTGCCGATGCTTTGAATTCCGTCGACGTGAAAAAGCACCTTCGGGCGATGCTTCAGCAGCGCCCCGATCTCGGCGATCGGCTGTATGCTGCCGACTTCGTTATTGACGTGCATCACGCTTACGAGGATCGTTTCCTCCGTCAACGCGGCCTCGATATCCCGAACGTCCACATGCCCCGATGCGTTAACGGGAATATAGGTAACCCGAAACCCTTCACGCTCGAGCTGTTTAAAGCATTCATAAACGGAAGCATGTTCGACCGCTGTAGTTATCATATGATTGCCGCGGCTCCGATATTGCATCGCCGCCCCCCGAATCGCTAAATTATTGCTTTCCGTACCTCCCGAAGTGAACAGGATTTGCCCCGCGGAGACGCCAAGCGACTCTCCGATGACTTCCCTGGCCCGCATCAGCAGCTTGTCCGCTTGGGCTCCGAGCCGGTGAATCGACGACGGATTGCCGTAATGCTCCTTCATCACTTCCGTCACGGCGTCGATGACTTCGTCGTAAGGCCGGGTTGTCGCGCAATGGTCAAAATACAGCATGATGTCCGCTCCTTTGACAATATTTCAGGTATGCGATATCCGAATAATATCATATCTGGGCAAAAGAAAAAGATCAAATCCCTTATGATCGGGTTTTGATCGTTATTCGTTCGAATAGGTTCAATTACACCGCAAAGTCGTCCCGCATCCGAAGTACTTTGCGGACATACTGCTGCGTTTCCTCCGGCAGCAAATGCAGCTTCTCGCTCAAATCGTCGTTGGTCCGGATACCCAGCCGATCTACTCTGCCCGGTCCGGCGTTATAAGCGGCCAATGCCACCCCTTCGTTGCCGTTATATTTGCGAAGAAGATAACTTAGGAATCTTGTTCCTCCGTCGATATTCTGCTCAGGGTCAAACGAATCGGTGACGCCCATCCCCCGTGCCGTGTCATCCATAAGCTGCATCAAGCCTTTGGCTCCCGCGGAGGATACGACGTTCGGGTTAAATGACGATTCCTTGCTGATCACTGCCTTCACGAGATTCGGATCAACGCCGTATTTGGCGCTTGCCGAACCGATGATGGAATCATACGCGACCGGAGCCGGTTGAGCGGCGGATTGGATCCGCGGAATCGCGCCGAAGCTTCCGAATGCATCCATTGCCGTCGGTCCCAGAGACGCGCTGCCTGGTTCCTCTGCCGAAAGGTTGTCCGACAATGCGATTTGCTGGAGAAGCGCCGCGAAATCGATGGACTGCTGCTCGCTGGACTCAGCCGCGGGCGACGTGCCTGTGGCGGTAAGATCCAGGCTGCGGAGCAGCTGCTGGTTCAACATTTCTTTGACGTAACGGAAATCGATGCTCATCATTATGCCCCATTCTTGTACGTTTTCGAACTAATTCTATTTTATATATCGGTTAACGAGGCCTGAAACTTTGCATGTATTTATTTCCATAATTATAAATTTCAAATAAATAGAAACAGACTTGCCTGACCGCAGTCATAACAAGCCTGTTTCACTTCTAACGATAAAAGGGCAGTAACACCAAGTATGCCACAAAGGCCACCATGCCGATAATCATCGACCATACGGCCATTGCCCGGCTGCCTTGAATATAGGCTACCGCGCCAAGAACGATCGCCGTAGGTCCCATAACAACCGGCCATAAAAACAAAGAAACGAAAGAAAAGATAAGCGCAACCCAGCCCATCGTTCTGCCGCCTTGATTCGTTCGCGTAACGTCTCTGCTTGGCCTGCTTTCGGCAACCGGCCGTTCTCGGCGAAGATTGGAATCAGCGACGGCGATTTCTGTGGCATATTCTTCTTCGGTGAGCATTCGTCCCGATTCCAGCTTCATTTGCTGACGTTTCCGACGCTCCGTATCCTGCGAATCGCCTTCATGGCTGTTGTGATCCTTGTCCATCAGGTATCGGCCTCCTCAAGCACCCTTTTTCGGCTCGAACGTATGGCAGCATGTTGCGGACGCAATTTTCGCGGTATCCTTATGGTTAGGCTCGAAGCCTTCACCCGCAAACTCTTCGTTCAAGTTGGCGTTAGCGTGCTTGTCGATTTCGATCAAAATCGTCTCGGCGCTGCACCGGTTCCCTTGTGCCCAATAATTACAATCGGATACGCTGCATTTAACTGCAGGCATAGTTATCACCCCCACTACAATCGTTCCCGCGGAGAAGCCGCCCTATACCATGAAACAATTGCAAAAAAAAGAGATGCGAATCGATCGCATCTCAAGGTTCTATATCGTTCTTATCCGGATTTATGCTTTTTCGCCTTGCATCCGGCGCTGTGTCAAATAATCGTTTTCGTAATACGAAAGATCGTCCCGCAGTTCCTCGTACACCTTGGAAATGTCCATGATGATGTCGCGGGCGACCCGGACCGGTTTCTTGCGGAAACGGATGGCATCCTGCCCCGTGTAAGCATAACGCCCATCTTCGGAATAACATTCATTTTTAGGATAAAAAAACGCATTAACGCTATTATGATAAACATCGTACAGCGCTCTTTCGGCAAAATCGTTATCGAAATTTTGCCTCCGCAATACAACGCCCAGCTTTTCGTAAGAAACTTCGGAAAAAACAAGCAAGTGCCGCAAGTCGGCCAAATACCCTTTGTAGAACAGCCCCATGTCCGCGTCGTTATCGGAATTAAGCTGAGGCAAGCTGTAAGCATTCAAAAAAGCTTCCATTTTGTCGATGGCTTCCTTCAGCTTTGCTCTTGTCGTTTCGCAAATGTTTTTTACATTGTGCACAGGCATAAAACTTCCCCCTTAAAAGATGGCAAAAAATACTGGTATCGTCAATGAACTTCCGTATTACATCCTACCACAAAACGGACAGAAAAGGTACTCCTTCCGCGCGCATAATTTGCGGGCGAGTTTCTTACGCTAAGAGCACAAATCTCAACTTGAGGAGGCGCCATTATGCGCAGATTTTGGATTGCCGCGTTTTTCACGATCGCATTGGTCGCACTAATGTATCCCTTTGCCGCTCCCCGCAATCCGGGAAATCCGAAAACGATGCAAGTTCCCCAGCCGATTCCGAAAAACGCTTGGCATGAAGTATCGATGAAAAAAGCCATTCTCAGCCAGGATCTGAAACGAACCGATGAACTATGCCGTACGCAATGCACCCTTGATTTCAAAATGATGATGACCGAAATTTCGGGCCGAACGGCACGGGAAGTCCCGGCGACCTTGCGGAAAATGCAGGAGGAACACAAAAATATCGATTATGTTCAATGGTTCAAGGGAAACTCCGAAGTGACGAGCGGCACCTTGCAGAAATCGCTCAAGCCAAAAGTCTCAGCGGAATTAGAGCAAGCGAAAAAGAAGGCGCTCAACCGGGAATTGTACCATTCCAAAGCGATTAAGCATGACGGGCATACGTATTTCGTGCTTGGCGTGCCGGCGTCTGCCGGCAAATCCGCGATGGTCGGCGTCGTGCACCAGCAAATTCTGGCCAAAGTCGAAGCGCACCAGCGCAAAAATTTACGATTGGTCCCTTATCCAAAAGAAGGCAAGCCAAAAATCGAATCGGTTGATCCGAATACGAACCGGGATATTACGGTCCAGACCGGTGAAGATAATGGTAATGCAAGCCATTACCATATTAACGAGGTGGTCGTTCGATTCCGCAATGCCCCGACCGATGCGGAACTTGCGCAGATGAAGGCGGATCTTGGCACGAAGCATGTCAGGAAGCTGGGCTACACGTATGTGTTCCATTCGAAAACGATGGATGCAAACGCGATGATGAAATATTTCAGCAAATGGAATCCGGTTTACATCGAACCCCATTATTATTATTTGACGAACGAACAGGTACCGAACGATACGTTGTATTCCAAATACCAGTGGAACCTACCGATCATCGAAACGGAAAAAGGCTGGGATCTGTCGAAAGGCAGCGGCAACGTGATCGTTGGCGTTGTCGATACCGGCGTCGATTTGAATCATTCCGACCTGAACGGTAGATTGGTCAGCGGCTATAACGTCGTGAACAAAGGCTCTCAGCCGACGGACGATGTCGGCCATGGTACGCATGTCGCCGGCATCATATCCGCGCTCGTCAACAATGGCTTAGGCGTCGCGGGGATGACGTGGAATAATAAGGTCATGCCGGTCAAGGCGCTCGATTCGAGCGGTGCAGGCACGACGTACACCGTCGCGGAAGGCATCATCTGGGCGACGGATCACGGAGCGAAAGTCATCAACATGAGTCTCGGCAACTATGCCGAAGCGCAGTTCCTGCACGATGCGATCAAATACGCGTATGACCACGACGTCGTGCTTGTCGCGGCCAGCGGTAACGACAATACGGATCGGCCGGGATATCCGGCTGCGTACCCGGAAGTATTCGCGGTTGCGGCGACCGATTCGAATAAGAACAAAGCGCCGTTCTCGAACTTTGGCGATTATGTCGACGTTGCTGCGCCAGGAGTCAGCATTGCGAGCACGTATCCTAGCAATGACTACGCGGCTTTGTCCGGCACTTCGATGGCGAGCCCGCACGTTGCCGCATTGGCTGCGCTTATCCGTTCCGTCAACCCGAACCTCAAAAATACGGAGGTCATGGATATTATGCGGAAAAGCGCCATCGATCTCGGCGCACCCGGCAAGGATCCGAATTTCGGATACGGTCAAATCGACGTCGTAAGGGCACTCCAGATGGCGGAGCAAAACGTCGCATCAATCGAAAATTGGAAAGATAATTTGCAACGGAGGCTGAATTTTGCGATCAGCAAGTTCAGAAGATAATTTGTTGCGAAATTCGATATTCGCAAACGTACAAGGATAACAAAAAAGCATGTTACACCCAAGGCTAACTTGCGTGTAACATGCTTTTCTATTTACGACGTAAAACAAAAAGCGAAAACAAAACCAGCCGTCGTCACATGGCCGGAACCGGCTGCTTGAGCAGAAGATTCGCGGCAAGACTCGGCTGTTGCTTTGCTGAACTCATTTATACGCATTGTAGTAGTTATGGAAAGTTTGCCATAAGCCGGGTTCTGTGCTTCGAGTGGTCAAAACGGGAACTACCCTCCCACCGTAAAAGCGACAATCATCTATCTAGGCCGGCCATTGCTGACCGGCTCAAGCGACCAACCCGGACGCGCCTCGGGCTAAGGCTGCGGTTCAAACCGCTGCGTCCCTCTTCGGTCTTGCTCCAAGTGGGGTTTACCAGGAACGTAGTCACCCACGCTCCTCGTGGTCTCTTACACCACGGTTCCACCCTTGCCTGTGCCGCAAGCGGCCATCGGCGGTCCATTTCTGTGGCACTATCCTTCAACTCGCGTTGACTGGACGTTATCCAGCACCCTGCCCTGCGGAGCCCGGACTTTCCTCTCGTGAGCTCGCGCTCACCAGCGATTGTCTGTCAAACTTCCCAATATACATTGACTAGTATACAAACATTCCGGCAAAAGTACAACGATAAATGTATAACAGGTTTGCACCGAATTGGCGCGGCTTCCAGCTATACGAATCGGAACGGCTCCGTATTGACCGTCGATGGGATGACTTGCGTCGCATATTTCGATTCGGTCATTTTCGATTGCAGCAGGTCGGCGACCTTCGACTTCATGATCTTCTCGATATTGTGCCCTGGATCGATGATCGCAAGACCTGCAGCCAACGCGTCGTGGGCTGTGTGATAATCGATATCGCCCGTGATCAGCACATCGGCGCCGTTAAACAAGGCATGCCGCACAAATTTGCGTCCGGCTCCGCCCAATACGGCGACCTTGCGTACCGGACGCTGCAATTCGCCGACTACACGAACAACGGGTACGTCAAACGCCGCCTTCGTTTGGTTTGCCAATTGCTCCAATGTTACGGTCTCCGGCAGCTTGCCGACCCGCCCCAATCCGAAGGTACGCCCCTTCAGATCAACAGGATACAAATCGTAGGCTACTTCCTCGTACGGGTGCGCCTTGAGCATCGCTTGCACGACGCGGCGCTGCATGCTTTGCGGCACGATCGTTTCCACGCGCACCTCGTTAACGCGCTCAATCTTGCCTTCTTTGCCGATAAACGGCTCCGTGCCCTCTCGCGGCATAAAGGTGCCCGTGCCTTCAATATTGAAGCTGCAGTGGCTATAATCGCCGATCCAGCCGGCTCCGGCAGCGAACAGCGCTTGCAGTACCTGCTCGTGGTGCGATTTCGGCACGAATACGACGAGCTTGCTCAGCTTTTCGGTATGTACTTCCTCAAGGCAGGACAGCTGGCTCATGCCAAGCGCCTCGGCCATCATATCGTTAATGCCGCCGTCGGCGACATCCAGATTCGTATGCGCGATGTAGACGGCGATATCGTGCTTGATCAGCTTTTCGTACAGCTTGCCCATCGGAGAGTCCGTTTGCAGCGTCTTGACGGGCATATACATGATCGCATGGTGCGCGATGATCAGGTCAACTTGCTCGCGAATGGCTTCCTCGACGACATCGTCGGTCACGTCCAACGCGACGAGCACCTTCTTGATTTCCTTCTGAAGCGTGCCGAGCTGCAAGCCGATCCGGTCGTCCGGCTCCGCGTAATGCTTCGGCGCGAATTGCTCAAACATTTGGATTACGGTTTGTCCTTTTGCAAACATTGCAATACCTCCTTAATGCAAGCGATCTCCTGACGGAGCTGATCTTCCTTCTCTCGCGAAGCTTCCAGACTAGATTGCTGCAACGTCCCGACTATCCGCTCCAGTTTGCCGATCTCAAGCTCCCATTTGACGAACAAGACAGGGTCGGCTTGCCGAAGCAGATACGGACCCATAGCGATCAGTCGCTCCCGGGTAACGCTTATGCCGCACGTCAAGCGGATCGTATCCGGATATAATTCGGCATTCAGCTCTTCCGCGTTCGCCATCCGTTCGGCGGTTAAGATTTCGTATATTTTGTCGTCTTCCTCCAGGATCTGCTCTTCTACGAGAACCCATCCCCGTTCCAATAGCCAGGTCCGCACCTGGTCCTCGCCGACGTTCGGCTGCAGAACAAGACGTTTCACGCCCTGCAGTTTCGATTCGCCTGCGGACAATATTTTGACGATCAGACTTCCGCCCATGCCCGCGATCGTAATGACGTCGACTTCGCCCGGCCCAATCACCGCCAAGCCGTCGCCGCGACGTACGGAAACGACATCCGCCAATTTCGCTTGAGCGACCTGTTTGCTGGCGGCCTCGAAAGGACCCTGATTGACTTCGCCGGCAACGGCAAACGCCGCTACGCCGCGTTGTACAAGATATGTCGGCAGCAGCGCGTGATCCGATCCGATATCGGCGATCCGGCTGCCTTGCGGAACTTGACCGGCAATCATCGCCAGTCTTGATGATAATTTAACCATTTAAGCCATCCATTCAATCCATTTTTTTCTGAACGCAAATAATAAAACCGCTCCGAACACAATTTTCACCAGCAATAACGATTGCACGACACCGGCCATACTGCCGTCTACGAACATGTGGTCAAGCTCCGGCGCAAACCAGAGCAACGCGCCTACAATAAACAATACGCCGGACGCCGATTTGTTCCGTTGATGAAACAACGAAGCGAGCCAACAAAAAATAAAGCATGCCGGCAACCAGTACAGCTGCAGCTCGATCCAAGAAGCTTTGACGGCTTGCGGAAAGAGAAGCCATCCGTAAATCATGATGAAGCCGATCCAGCCGCACAGATGAAATAATCGAATGCGCAACAGAATGCCCAAGATCAGCCAAACGAGACTGCATAAGGCCAAAAAAGCAATCGTCCAGCCAATCGGCTGGATTTGATGCAGCCGAAGCATGTAAAGTCCGATGCCGAGCAGCGATATGCTTCCCGCTCCGATCGCGGAGAAGGAAACCGCGGTATTCGTTTCCCGATATTTCACGCCGACCCCGTAACATGCGGAGACGAACAGCAGCGTGACCCCAATTTGCAAAGGTGCGGGAAAAGAGTTAAAATAAATCCCAGATAAACAAATCAAGGAAATTATGACAATCCCAAGCAACCAGCTTTTCCAGCTGCTATTAGCTATAGGCGTTGTTGACTGACCGCCCGAGCGTGAAGAAGGCTTGTCCGTTGATTTATCGGCATACAGATTCAATAAAAAATCACAATAATGCTCAGGCAGCAGCTTGCTGCGCCGCCAATGCTCAATTTCCTTGACAATTATATTTCGTTTCTCTTGATCCACCGGATCACCCCATCGTTAGAACTGGTCCCAAGTTCGCGCCGTCCTCATTAGCGTTCCTTGGAAAAAAAGACCTTACTGCAAGCAGAAAGGTCCTTCTCTAACTTATATCGGATCGGGGCTGCCATTATTCAAGAAAATCTTTTAAACGTTTGCTCCGGCTCGGATGACGGAGCTTCCGCAACGCTTTCGCTTCGATCTGCCGAATCCGTTCGCGCGTAACGCCGAATACTTTGCCGACTTCCTCGAGCGTCCGGGTCCGCCCGTCATCAAGTCCAAAGCGCAAACGAAGCACGTTTTCTTCCCGTTCGGTGAGCGTGTCGAGCACATCCTCGAGCTGTTCTTTCAGCAGCTCGTATGCCGCGGCGTCAGCCGGAGCGAGCGCTTCCTGATCCTCGATGAAATCGCCGAGATGGGAATCGTCCTCTTCGCCGATCGGCGTTTCGAGCGATACCGGCTCTTGCGCGATTTTCATAATTTCGCGAACTTTGTCCGTGCTGAGGTCCATCTCCGCCGCAATTTCCTCCGGCGTCGGTTCGCGCCCGAACTCTTGCAGCAATTGCCGCGAAACCCGGATCAGCTTGTTGATCGTTTCCACCATGTGTACGGGAATCCGAATCGTTCTTGCCTGATCCGCAATCGCCCGCGTGATCGCCTGCCGAATCCACCAGGTCGCATACGTACTGAACTTGTAGCCTTTCGTATGATCGAACTTTTCTACGGCTTTAATCAAGCCCATGTTCCCTTCCTGGATCAGATCCAGAAACAGCATGCCGCGTCCGACATAACGTTTGGCGATGCTGACGACCAGCCGCAAGTTCGCTTCCGCGAGCCTCCGTTTCGCCTCTTCGTCACCGTTTTCGATCCGCTTCGCCAAGTCCACCTCGTCGTCGGCCGACAACAAAGGCACTCTGCCGATTTCCTTCAAATACATCCGAACCGGGTCATTGATCTTGATCCCCGGAGGCAGAGACAGGTCGTCGTCGAAGTTGAATTCGTCATGATGATCGCGATCGCGGTCGCGATCGTCGCTCATATGCATGTCGTCTTCGTTATCGTTCGTCACTTCAATGCCCAAATCGGCCAATTGCTCAAAAAATTCATCGATTTGATCCGCATCCTGATCGAATGAGGCCAGCTTCTCCATAATCTCTTTATACGTTATCGCTGACCGCTTCTTGCCTTGCTCGATCAACTGATCCTTCACTTGATCCAGTGATAGTTCGGTCTCTAGTTCAGTATGTTGATCATTTGCCATAACCCGACTCCCTCCTCCCTAGAACGTTATCCCTGCAATAACTTCAGCTGTCTTTCTAGGGCAATAATCTCGCTTGCGATTTGTGCGGCCGCCAGCACGTCGCCTGAACGTTCCGCCCGCATCATTTGTTCTTTTTTTGTTTCGATTTCTTTCTGACGCGGCACTTTTTTGATTTCCCGAATGTAGTCGTCGATTACCTGCTCATTGTAACCGAGGTTCATGTCCATGAGTATGGATGCCGCAATCTGCTCCAAAGCGTCATCCTTCAGCGACGTCATGTACATCCGGGCATCGGGTGGCTTGCCTTGCGCATAATAAGCATATAAATAAGCAGCTAATGCTGCGTGAGCTTCGACGTTGAATTGATCTCCCAACTGTTGTTCGACATAACCCGCCACTTCATCGTTTTGCATCATAATGGCGAGCAGATTGCGTTCAGCGTTATGGTAAGCGGGGAGTAAAGAGGGCGTGGAAGGTGCGACTCTTTTTTCATGCATAACAGTATTCCACGAATTCTGGATATTATCCCCATGTCGGTTTATTTTTTGCTGTTGCTGCTGCCGAACTTCATTTAATTCCTGCTTTAACGTTTCGAACGATATTTCAAATTCGGAAGACAATTCTTTAACGTAGTGCTCTCTCTCCGTCGGCGAAGGAACCTCTGCGATGATTTTGACGGCATCCTTGACATAATTCAATTTCCCGTCATCTTCTAGCAGTATATGGTTTTTTCGCAAATATATAAGTTTAAATTTTGTCGGCGATACCGCATGGCGAATCATTTCATTCATGAACTTGTCGGCGCCGTAGGCCGTAATGTATTCGTCCGGGTCCATCCGGTTCGGGATGACCGAAACGGTCGCATGCAGCCCGGCTTTTTCGAGAATGGCCATGCTCTTGTACGCCGCCGCTTGTCCGGCATTGTCGCCGTCGTAGCAGATGACGACGTGCTCCGCAAACCGCCGCATCAGAATCGCATGTTCTTCGGTAAGCGCCGTACCCATCGTGGCCACGCCGTTCGTTACGCCGGCTTCCCATGCCTTGATGACGTCCACGTAACCTTCGAACAACACGACCTGCCGCGTCTTGCGAATCGATTCTTTCGCTTGATGCAAATTGTAAAGCAGCTTGCTCTTGCGGAATAAAATCGACTCGGGCGAATTCAAATATTTCGGCTGTCCGTCGCCGAGTATTCGTCCCCCGAACGCGATCACTTTGCCGCTGGCATCACTGATCGGGAACATGACCCTGTCGCGGAACTTGTCGTAATATCCTTGGCTCTCGGATCGTTCGGACAACAGTCCGCCCTTCTCCATCAATGCGGGATCGAAGCCTCGCCGTTCCAGAAATTGCGCCAATGTTTCCCACATGTTCGGAGCGTAGCCGATTTGGAACCGGTCGATCATCGCATCGGAAAATCCGCGCTTCTGCAAATACTGCTTGGCCGGAATGCTGAACTCCATATTTTTGAGCAGATGGTTGTACAGCATCGCCGAAAGCCTGTAAGCCTCAAGCAGGGATTGCCTTTCCTGATCCCGCTCCGTCGGTTCGTGATCCGCCTGCTTCCAGTCGAACGGAATATTCGCATCTTCTGCCAAATGCCGAACGGCTTCCGGGAACGAATAGTTCTCGATATCCATCATGAACTGGATGGCAGTTCCGCCTTTGCCGCAGCCGAAGCATTTGTAGATTTGTTTCTCCGGCGTCACGGTGAACGAAGGCGTTTTCTCCGAATGGAAAGGACAGAGCCCCTTCATAGACTTCCCGTTTTTGGTTAGATGCACGTATTTCCCTACGACTTCGACAATGTCGCTTGCCTTTAAGATCGCTTCAATGATCTCATCCGGAATATTGCCGCTGCTCATCTAAACCACCTTCATCTCTGTAAGCACGATAATAATTATTCGCTGCACTCACGTATTCTCCTGCAAAAGTCGTAAAACTTTTGTCAGGTTTTGTAGAAACTTTTTGCGATCCTCGTCGGTGAACGCCCGCGGACCTTTGCCCCGCTTGCCGCCGCGCCGATCCTTGGCAAGCTGGTGCCGCCTCTCCAGCAAAAAGTCGATCGTGCTGTCCGTATACAGCTGGCCGTGATTCGACAAAACATGAGCGCGCTTCGCCAAACCGATCGTCGCGAGCCCAAAATCCTGCGTCACGAGAACATCGCCCGGCGAAATCCGATTGGCGATATACAAATCGACGGATTGCGAGGACGGGTCAACCTGGACGATTTGTACGCTTGCCTCGGCTTCCAGCCGATGAGCGTACGAAGCGACCAGCAGGACAGGAACATGGAACTGCCGCGCGGTTTCGGCAATTTCGCGTTTGACCGGACATGCATCCGCATCAACAATGATTTTCGGAGCCGTCGCTACAATGAGAATCCCCCGTTTATCGAACGATAATATGAATAATACAATAGATCCGTCGATCCCTGATTACCGTAATATTATATACGATGAAGATTTAAAAAATCCTGCTTTTCCATAAAAGCAAGTACCGTCGATTCATATCGAAATTTGTCGAAAGATTGAACAAAAGAAATCTGCCCCGAAAGGCAGATTAATTGCGCTGGCGAAACATATCCAGAATGACGCTGGCCGTTTCCTCCACTGCTTTATTCGACACGTCGATGACGACGCAGCCAAGCCGTTCCATGATCGAGTTCGCGTGCTCCAGCTCGCGCCCAATCCGCTCGATCTTGGCATAATTGGCGTTCTCCGCAAGTCCGAGCGCCTTGAGGCGCTCCCTGCGGATTTCGTTCAGCTTGGCGGAATTGATTGTCAAGCCGACGACCTTCGACTTGTCGATCGTAAACAGCTCGCTTGGCGGCTGCAGCTCCGGCACAAGCGGCACGTTCGCCACTTTATATTTTTTGTGCGCCAAGTACATCGATAGCGGCGTCTTGGACGTCCGGGACACGCCGACAAGCACGATGTCCGCCTTGAGCACGCCCATCACGTCGCGGCCGTCGTCGTATTTTACGGCGAACTCGACCGCTTCGACCTTCTTGAAGTAATCTTCGTCGAGCATATGGTTCATGCCCGGCTCCCGCAGCGACTTGCGCCCGACTCGTCTCTCGAGACTGTCGAGCAGCGGACCGAGCAGGTCGATCGTCTCCACAAGGTGAAGCCGCGCTTGCTCCAGCAAATAATCGCGCAGCTCCGGAATGACAAGCGTAAATGCGATCATCGCACGCTGCCGCTTTGCGTCCGACAGCACTTTATCGATCGCCTCCTCATTTTGAACGAACGGGAAGCGGCGAATGTCAACGACAACGGGATGAAATTGCGCCGCGGCCGCTCTTACGGCAAACTCCCCCGTGTCTCCCGCGGAATCGGACACGACGTAAACGACCGGCGATTGACGATCCTCTTCCATCGGGAAGTTTACCATACGATCTTGGAGAAATCGGCAAAGCTGCGCAAGTCGCCGGCAATGCCGCTCAGTTGGGCGAGCCGGTTCGCTTTGATTGCCTCGTCGTTTGCCATGACCATCACCTGATCGAAGTAGCGGGTAATCGGCTCCTTCAGCTTGCCGATGATCGACAGCGCCTCGCGCTCTTGACCCGATGTCATCGCTTCCCCGTATGCTCCGCGAACCGATTGCCATGCGTCGTACAGCTCCCGCTCGACCGCTTCGGCAAATATCGCCGGATCGATTGCGTGGCTGTCCGCTTTGGCGGCAAGATTCGCCACCCGGTTGAACGAGTCGACGGCCGTTTTGAAGTCGGCTTGGTTTGCCACCGTATCCATCAACGCGGAACCGCGGCGAACGACCGAACCTACGTCGTCGATGCCTTCCGAGCCGGCTAATACGGCATCTACGACGTCATAGCACACGCTCTCCGACAATACGTTTTTCACGCGCAGGGTGAAGAAATCGAACAAGTCTTTGACGATTTCCGCAGACGGGCGCTTGAGCAGCTTCGCTTGATCAAGCACGGCGAGCGCTGCGTCGAATATTTGTGAAAGCTTGACGGTCAAGCCATGATCCAAAATGATCTGCACGATGCCCGCGGCTTGGCGTCTAAGCGCATATGGGTCCTGCGAGCCGGTCGGGATGATGCCGATCGAGAAGCAGCCGACGATCGTGTCGATTTTATCCGCGATGCTGGCAATGGAGCCGACAATCGATGCCGGCGAAGCATCGCCGGAGAAGCGCGGCTGGTAATGCTCGTTGATCGCTTTGGCGACAGCTTCAGGCTCTCCCGCTTTGCGGGCGTAATCTTCGCCCATTACGCCTTGAAGCTCGGGGAACTCGTATACCATTTGCGTCACGAGGTCGAACTTGCAAATATCGGCTGCACGGCCGACATGCTGTGCGGTCTCGGCGTCCACGCCGATCAGAGCGGCCAAACGGTCCGCGATGGCGCGAATGCGGCGCACTTTATCGCCGATCGTGCCGAGCTCCTCGTGGAATACGATCGTCTCCAGCTTCGCGAGTGCCGTTGCGATCGGAAGCTTCTGATCTTCCTCGTAGAAGAAGCGGGCGTCGGACAAGCGGGCGCGAAGCACCTTCTCGTTGCCTTTTGCCACGATATCTAGTGATTCGCTGTTGCCGTTGCGTACCGTCACGAAATACGGCAGCAGCTGTCCCGCTTGATCAAGCACCGGGAAGTAGCGTTGATGCTCGCGCATCGACGTAATGAGCACTTCTTGCGGAATGCTGAGAAATGCAGGATCAAATGAACCGAATAACGCCGTCGGGTATTCAACAAGGAATAGTACTTCCTCGAGCAAATCGTCCTTAATGGCGATGGTCCAGCCCTTTTCCGCCGCGATCGCGTTGATTTGCTGCAAAATCAGATCTTTGCGCTCTTCCGCATCGACGAAGACAGCCTGATCTTTCAACAACGCTTCATACGCCGCAGGGCTCGTAATTTCCGTATCGCGGCCAAGGAATCGGTGTCCCTTGGATACGCGGCCAGCCGTTACGCCGGCAATTTCAAGCGGGACGACCGCATCGCCCAGCAAAGCGACGAGCCAGCGGATCGGACGAACGAATTTTTGCTCCAGCCTGCCCCAGCGCATATTTTTCGGGAACGTCATTGACGTAACGATCTGCTGCAGTCCTTCCGTCAAAACGGCCGACGTCTCGACGCCGATGCTGTTCTTCTGCGCATAGACGTATTCCACGCCGCCAAGCTCTTTGAAGTACAACTTCTCCGGTTCGACCCCTTGGCTGCGAGCAAACCCTAAAGCCGCTTTGCTCCAGTTGCCGTTTTCGTCCTGGGCGATTTTTTTCGCCGGACCTTTCGCTTCCTCCTGGATATCCTGCTGCTTATCGGCAACCGCCAGCACGCGAACCGCAATCCGGCGCGGCGTTGCGAACGCTTGGGCCTCGCCGTGCTCGATCCGGGAATCGGCAAGCCATTTCGTCAATTTATCTTTTAACTGATCCATCGCACCGCGCATAAAACGGGCCGGAATTTCCTCCATCCCGATTTCGATGAGCAAATCTTTAGGCATTTTCGTTCGCTCCTTTCTTAAGCAACGGGAAGCCGAGCCGCTCGCGCTCCTCCAAATACGTCGCCGCGCAGGCGCGGGCCAAATTGCGGACGCGCATAATGTAGCCGGTTCTTTCCGTAACGCTGATCGCGCCGCGCGCGTCGAGCAAGTTGAACGTGTGCGAGCATTTCAGCACGTAATCGTACGCTGGAAATACGAGCTTTTGCTCCATCGTTTTTTTCGCTTCTTCTTCGTACGTGTTGAAAAGAGAGAACAGCATTTTGGCGTCGGAAACCTCAAACGTATATTTGGAATGCTCGTACTCCGGCTGCTTGAATACGTCGCCGTACGTTACGCCGTCCACCCACTCCAGGTCGAATACGTTTTCTTTGTCTTGAATATAGGACGCAAGCCGTTCCAGGCCATACGTAATTTCGACGGCGACCGGGTTTGCGTCGATGCCGCCGACTTGCTGGAAATACGTGAACTGCGTAATTTCCATGCCGTCGAGCCATACTTCCCAGCCGAGTCCCCATGCGCCAAGCGTCGGCGATTCCCAGTTATCTTCTACGAAGCGGATATCATGCTTGAGCGGGTCGATGCCGAGACGCTTCAAGCTTTCCAGGTACAGCTCCTGCACATTGTCAGGCGATGGCTTTAAAATAACTTGGTACTGGTGATGCTGGTACAGCCGGTTCGGGTTTTCCCCATAACGGCCGTCCGCCGGGCGGCGGGAAGGCTCCACATAAGCGACATTCCACGGCTCCGGGCCGATGCTCCGCAAAAACGTCATCGGGTTCATCGTGCCTGCGCCTTTCTCCGTGTCGTATGGCTGAAGAATGATGCAGTTTTGCTCGGCCCAATAGTTTTGCAGCGTCAAGATGATCTGCTGAAAATTCATTGCTACTACCCCTTTCTTCATTTGGACAAAAATAAAACTCCCGCCCTATGCCTGAACATGCAAGCATAGGGACGAGAGTTGTTTTCCCGCGGTTCCACCCTAATTGACCGATCCGATACGCAAAACGTACCGTTTTCGATCCACTTTTCAAATTGCCGCTCAAGAGCGCCGTTTCACCGACCCGGTCGACCGGGCTTACACGATCCCCGGCTCGCTTGACATAACCTGACAGCCTGCTACTTTCTCCGTCATTGCAGCTTATTCCGTATGTTGTACGAGAACAATTATGCAATATAATACCTAACTCATAGCAGATTGTCAATATGCAGGCAGATTCGCCTATCGGCCCGGCTGCTGAAGCCGTTCCTGCGCGATGCGGATCATCTCGCGCACCATCCGTCCGCCGATTTGCCCGCCGATTTTGCCGGCATTTTCCGTCGACAAATTGCCGTTATAGCCTTGCTCGAGCGGAATGCCCAGCGTACGGGCCACTTCGAACTTGACGTTCTGCGGCTGGTTCGCCTGGTAACCGGCATCCCGCATCACTTCCAGCTTGAGCTGCTCCAGCGCGCCGGCCGCCTCGGGCACGATCGGCCGTCTGCTTCTTCTTCTCGCCACCGCTATCCCTCCTTCAGCTACTCGAAGCCGGGCGGCTTCGACAAGCGTATCGTTGACACGCCTTGAACCGTGGTTCAGGCTGATGTGCTTACCGATAGGGTGTCCGGGACGAAGGTTAAATATGATACTTGTCCATCTGGTCCAAAAAATTGCGTGCTTTAAAAGAGATGCCGAGGTGGTGATCCAAATACGCCTTCATGCACCTTTTGAGCTGCTGCTTCGTTTCCGGCTTCACTTCCACTTTGCCGAGCCGGCGGGCGTCAAGCCGCCCAAATAGCCGGAGCAGCTTAATCGCCTTTTCGGATAGTGCCGTTGCCGACGGATCTTTCGTCAAGCAGTAGGAGCACAGCATGCCGCCGAGCTGCGCGCTTAAGGCGAACAGCTCGGAAGTTCTTCCGCAGGAAACGCACTCCTCCAGTACAGGCGCATAGCCGGAAGCCGCAATGATCTTCATTTCGAACAAATGGATGACGATTTGCGGGTCTTTTTCCTGCTCGATCGCTTCCAAACTGGCCTTCAGCTGCTCGAACATATAGGCCCCCGCCTCTTGCTCCTGCAGCGCGCGGTCCGCTAGTTCTACCAAGTAGGCGGCATATGCGGACATATGCAACTGCTCACGCAAAAGATGGTGAGATTCGTAAATCTCACCATGATTCAGCGTACCCATTTGGCTGTTTTTGTAAAAGACATACTCACCGTACGTAAACAGCTGCGACGCCGCCGTCAGCCGGCTTTTCAGCTTCTTCGCTCCGCGCGCCATGACGGCCATTTTCCCATGCGTTTTCGTAAACAACGTGACGATTTTGTTTCCTTCGCCGTAATCGATGCTGCGAATGACAATCGCCTCAACGCGATGCAGCATGTGTCCATCCCCCATGTTCCTGCCAAGCTTCAGTTCGATAAATTACAATTCGTTATAAATCCGCCGTTTCCTCCTGAAGCGGCTCATCCTGCTCCCATTCGTCCCGATCGACGCCTTTGTTGATTTCCTTGTAGAGCATGTACGCATCGACATCCCCAGTCATCATAAAATACTTCCAAGAAAAATCTCGCATCCGAGTATTCATCCTTTCCGTAGGAAATGACTATGCATTTACACCGTTAGGATGCGGCGAAAGAGCCTTCGATATGCGATGCAATAACTGGGAGAAGGTGGGACGTTCGGTTGACGTTGAAGGAAAGTGCGTGCTCCTTGCAAAAGAAATGCTTCGTTGCGAGTGGGTATGTGCTTCCGTCCGCTGTTCAAATCGTATATTTCACATCATGTTTTATGGTTATTATACGATTTGAAATCGGAACGCAGACTTGGAAGTTTTCCGAAGGAAAACTCGCATCGTAAGCATATGCTCAGCACATACCCGACTCGCTTACTTCGCTTTCTTTTTCCAGTCGCTACATTTCCACAATCAAAACCGAACAATGAAGAAGAGACTAAGGAAAAACGAACGGACAAAACAAACGAATCAGACAAAACAGACAAACAGCCGAAGGATCAATACGAATCCTTGCGGAAGCCCAGATCCTTCAGAACGCTTTCGTGGTTGCGCCAGTCTTTTTTAACTTTGACCCATAGCTCCAGGAACGTACGCGAGCCAAGCAGGTTTTCGATGTCCTGGCGCGCGCGTTTGCCGATTTCCTTGAGCAGTGCGCCTTGCTTGCCGATAATGATCCCTTTTTGCGAATCCCGCTCGACAAAAATCACGGCGGATATATGCACAACCCCGTTCTCCTGCACTTTCATATCCTCGATCGCAACGGCGATGGAGTGCGGCACTTCCTCGCGGGTCAGCAGCAAAATTTTCTCGCGAACAAGCTCTGCGCAAACGAACTGCTCCGGATGGTCCGTAATTTGGTCGGCCGGATAATATTGCGGTCCTTCCGGCAAATATTTGATCAGCTGCGTCAACAGTGTGTTCACATTATTGCCGTTCATCGCCGAAATCGGCACGATTTCCGCGAAGTGATATAAATCCTTGTATATTTCGATCGTCTTGAGCAGCGCCTCCGGCTGAACTTTATCGATTTTGTTCAGCACGAGGAATACGGGCGTCCGTACGTCCTTGAGCCGCTCGATAATGTACCGGTCCCCGCCGCCGATCTCTTCCGTTACGTCAATCAGGAACATGATCGCGTCCACTTCCGCCATCGCGCTGTCCGCGGCCTTCATCATGTAGTCGCCAAGCTTGGACTTCGGTTTATGTATGCCCGGCGTATCCAGGAATACGATTTGCGCGCCGTTCGTCGTATACACGCCGTGGATTTTGTTGCGCGTCGTTTGCGGCTTGTCGGACATGATGGCGACCTTCTGTCCGATCACTTGGTTCAACAGCGTCGACTTGCCGACATTCGGCCTGCCGATAATGGCGATAAAGCCGGATTTGAATTTTTCGTTAGCCATATGTAATAAATCCCCCTATGGAAGGTGTTCAATTGAATATTGAATGTAAAACAACTGGAAAATATGTAGTTAATTCGAGAACAAAAGGCACGTTGAACAAATTAACTGTAAATCCTGTACTTAAAATTTCCGGAATCCTCGCTTAATCCATATTTCCTCGAAATTAACTGTAGGTTTTCCATTTAATCGATAAAAATCAATTGTTTTAAACGAAATTAACGGCAGGTTTTACAGTTATTTCTCAATGTGAAATCAAACAACGTCGAGGACACTCATTTACCGTTCCGGCAAACCGGCCGTCATCCGGCCGCCTTTCCGCCCCGCATACCGCTCATACTCACTCGGGAATACCCGGCCACCCTACAGCGCTTGAAACAAACTGTAGCATAGCAACGTAATTAAACTCCCCGTTGCTCCGCCCAGCAGCAGCGACAGGATAGATCGATCGGTCTTATCAACCAAAACAATTACAAATATAACGCATAACAGAACGGAAAGTAAAATGACGAGCGATTCGCCCGATACGAGACAAATCAGCGTTGCGATAGCGAACGAAACGGCGGCGATCAGGCTTGGTCTCCATCCGGTACCCGATTTGCCGGACAATCGTACTTGGATCGCGATGATCAGAATAAGCACCAGCGCAACAAACGCAACGACCATGCCGGCAGATAGCGAAATGTGCTGCATCCGCCACTCCCGAAGCAACGTATCCACCGGTTCGTAGAAGACGATCGCCCCCACGGCAACGGCAAAAACCGCAGTCACGAGTACGGCGCCTGCGGCTACGTCTTTTGCGATTTTAGCCAAAGGATGGCGGTCCGGCATCGCCAGATCAACCGTTTTTTCAACGGCCGTGTTGATCATTTCCATGACGATAACAAGCGTAATCGAAGCCAGAATGAACAATATATCCAGCTTCGACAGCCGAAGCAGCATCGCAAACAGAAGCACAAACACCGACACGGTGAAATGGAATTTCATGTGCCGCTGCGACGATAACGCGTATTGAATGCCTTCATACGCATAACGAAAATTGCGAATCCATTTGCGAGGCTCCATTAGCGGACCAACCCTACCTTTTGCAAAGCGGCTTCTTGCTTGTCCATCATGATGCGTTCCGCCGCCTCGTCCTGATGATCGTAACCAAGCAGGTGCAAAAATCCGTGCGCGAACAAAAATCCGAGCTCCCGTTCGACCGAATGGCCGTAATCTTCGCTTTGCGCAATCGCGCGAGGCACGGAAATAATGATGTCGCCCAGCATATTGCCGAACGGCTCCTCCTCATCCTCGCTTTCCACTTCGAAGACGATGTCAGGCTCACCGTCGCCGTCTTCCTGCATCGCAAAAGACAGCACGTCCGTCGGCTTGTCCACGCCCCGGTAATCTCGGTTCAATTGATGGATTGCGGCATCGTCCACAAAACTGAGCGCAACTTCGCCGGCTTCCACGCCTTCCGTTTCGCCAACAATTTGCAATACCGTCTCGAGCTTGGCAATCAGCTCGTCCGTAATTTCGAGCGCATCCTGCTCATTATTCCACTCCAATGTCAACGTCATGCGGTTTGTTCTCCTTTGTTGTCCTTATTGTCCGTTTTTTTGGCGATATCCTCCGGATATTCGATCCGGGAATGGAAAATGCCGATTACCGTTTCCTTGAGCGATTGGGCAATCGTATCAAGCTCTTTCATCGTCAAATCGCATTCGTTGAACTGCTGGTCGTCCAGACGGCTTTTAATGATTTTTTGAATCATATTCTCAATATGCTCCACGGTCGGATTGCGGAGCGAACGGACCGCGGCTTCGACGCAATCGGCGATGCCGACGATGGCCGCTTCCTTCGACTGCGCTTTTGGTCCCGGATAACGGTAATCTTCTTCGGTGATATCCGGCTCTACGCCTTGTTCCTCCGCTTGTTTCAAAGCCTTGACGTAAAAATATTTCAGCAGCGTCGTTCCGTGATGCTGCTCCGCAATGTCGCGAATCGGCTTCGGCAGCCGGTGATCCTTCAGCATCTCGACGCCGTCGCGCGCATGGGCGACGATGATCGATTTGCTCAGCTTCGGCTCGATAAAGTCATGCGGGTTTTCGATGTTCGTTTGGTTTTCGATAAAATAGCTCGGGCGCTTCGTTTTGCCGATGTCATGATAGAACGAGCCGACGCGGCATAATAAGCCGTTCGCCCCGACCGATTCCGCGGCGGCTTCCGACAAATTGCCGACCATCACGCTATGGTGATAGGTGCCCGGCGTTTCCTTAAGCAGCTTGCGCAGCAAAGGATGGTTCGGATTCGACAGCTCGACGAGCTTCAGCGCCGACAAAATGCCGAAGGTGAGCTCGAAGAACGGCATCAGACCGATGACGAGAATGACCGTCAGCAGCCCTCCCGCCAAAGTAAATCCAAGCGAATAAAAAACTTCCTGCCGGTTGACTTGGTCCTCCAGCATGAGCAGCGACATGATCGACAAGGCGCCGAACAAGCAAACCATGATGCCGGCTTTCAAAATCGTCGAACGCTGGCTTGCCCGATGGATCGCGAACATGGATGCGAAGGAAACGACCAATGCGACGAAGCCGTAGCGGAAGTCGAATATTTGATCTTGGCCCATGTTCAGCACGATGCTCGCGATGACGGCGAACAAAATCGTGGATACGTAAGCGATCCTTCCGTCCATCAGCAACGTTACGAGCATGCTGCCGAGAGCTAGCGGAGTAATAAACCCGATATACGGATACTCGTCGCTTTGCGCCAGCTCGACGATCTTCATCGCGAAAATATTCACTATAAAAATTAGCAGCAGCATAAGCAGCTGGCCGTTATGGTACGGATAGCTCGTCGCGCTGCTTTGCCGCATAAACATAAACAAAACGAGCGTAAACAACAGTACGAGGATGAACAAGCCGAATTGCGGCCAATAGCTGACTTTGTCCTTAAGCAGCTTCAAAGCGTCCAAACGATCGTAAATATCTTGCGTAATGACTTCGCCTTTGTCGACGACGATGTCGTTTTTCTTGATATAGACAGGCTGCGTGTTTTCCCGCGCTTTATCCCGCGCTTCTTGCGTCGATTCCTCGTCGAAAAATCGATTCGGCGTAATCGCGTAACGCGCCATTTCCTGCACGATTTCACGCATCGCTTTTTTCGATAGCGTCGATGCGTTCACCAACTCCGCGACGCGGGCTCTCGCCGTTTGGGCGTCGTTGATCTGATCGTTCATGAGGCGCATGACGATTTCGCTCGTTACGGGCCGCATTTCCGCAATTTCCGCCGCGCTTAGCTTCGGCAGCTTGTAGAACGTTTCTTCCGGGATCGTATATTGCTGCTCGTCCACCCGCTTCTTCAGCTCTTCCAGCAGCGTTGCGTTCAAATTGATGTTCGATTTGTTGTTGCGGATGAAGGAATCGGTAAAATTGCCGATTTTGCCCGGAATTTCGTTGCGGTAAATATTAACCTTGCTGTCATACGAAACTTCATCGTCCGCATTGAGCTGCTCCAGGCGGTCGAATATTTGATCGACAACGATTTCGTTGCGCATCGATACGATCGTAAAGATCGGCTGAACCTTCTGCGCCGCATCTTCCTGCGCCTTGACCGTCGCTTTTTTATCCTCGATTTGCTCCGACGCTTTGATTTCCCTTTCGCTGACTGCGCCTAGCTTAATGTCGTACGTTTGCGGCACGAGCCGGTCCGCCATGCTGATATAAAACAGTACCGCAAAAAAGAAAAACAGAAGCAAGCGCACGCCAGCACTGTGCTTCCATCCGCTCATTTTATACGAAAATTTGCTTCTCGCCCCGTCAAGCTTTCGGTTCATACGGAGGTCATTCCTCTCTTATTGACCAACTTGCTCAGTTTCTTTATTGTAGGCCATAATAATTTTTTGGACAAGCGAATGACGGACAACGTCCTGTTCCGTAAAGTGAATGAATCCAATCTCCTCAATTTCGTTTAATAGCCGTCCCGCTTCGATCAATCCGGAATTTTTGCCCCGAGGCAAATCGATTTGCGTCACGTCGCCGGTAATGACCATCTTGGATCCGAATCCGAGCCGGGTTAAGAACATTTTCATTTGTTCGGGCGTCGTATTTTGCGCTTCGTCCAAAATAATAAAAGAATCGTCGAGCGTCCGTCCCCTCATGTAGGCGAGTGGCGCGATTTCGATTAATCCCCTCTCGAGCGCCTTGGCGACATGATCGGTTCCGAGCACGTCGTATAAGGCGTCATACAGCGGTCGCAAATACGGATCGACCTTTTCTTGCAAATCGCCTGGCAGGAAGCCAAGACTTTCGCCGGCTTCGACGGCGGGCCGAGTCAATACGATCTTCTTCACTTGCCCTTCCTTCAGCGCCGCCACGGCCAGTACGACGGCCAAATATGTTTTCCCCGTTCCTGCAGGTCCGATACCGAACACGATGTCCTTCTTGCGTATGGTCGAAACGTAATGTCGTTGACCGATCGTCTTGACCCGAATCGGTTTCCCTCGATACGTAGTAGTAATCTCACCTTTGTACAGCTCTAGCAGCTGGTCCGCTTTCATTTCCTTCGCCAAATCGATGGCGTACAAGATATCCCTTTCCGTCAACGCATAGCCGTTGCGTACAAGCTGGAGCAGCACGTCCAGCAGCTGGTGAATCGAATCCAGCATCGCCCCTTCGCCTTGAATCGATATTTCCGCCTCGCGCGACTGGATGCGCGCATCCATCCGCTCTTCAATCAACCGCAAAAATTTGTCCTGCGGACCGAACAGGGCGAGCGCCTCCGCCGTATTTTGCAGCGTCATCTTGATCGTTTGTGGGTAATTTGCCAACAAGCCTCATTCTCCTTGGATGTGAACTAGGGGTTGTTCTTTCGCTATATTTTGCTCTATCTCGAAAAGCACTTTCATATAAACTTTACCACTCTCCGTCTTTTCATGCAAAATCTTTTCTTCCTTGATCGCCGCATCGCGGCCCGCCTTGACGAGCAAATCGGCCCGCGCCTGCTCCAGTCCGATCGCTTTCGCCTCCTTCGGCGACCGTTCCGTATCCAAATATTCGAATTCCATAATCTTTTCCTTCATCCACCCGATCGGCAGCGAGTAGCCCCGCCATCCCACCTTGTCCCGTTCGACGATCGTTTCATACATCGCATATTCCAGCTTCCCGAAACCGCTCACCTTCAGCGCGCGGTCGCCGAAAACCGCATATTGCCGGATCTTGGACTCGCCGGTATACACTTTATAGCGCTGCACAAGCGGTACGGCGATCTCGTATTCGTGCCATACGAGGCCCCTTACCTTTCCTTGCGCAACGACCGTTGCCGTATTGTCTCCTCCGCCGGTAATGCCGGATATGAGGATATCCCCTTTTTTGACACGCATGTTTTTGCGGACGAGAGGCTTGCCCTTCTCGGCGATAATTTCGGTAATGACCGCATCCGCGTTCGAAACGAAGTGTCGCGGCGTATTCAATGGCTTGTCTTCAGGCACCGTAGCCTCAACAACCTTGATCATGATGCTCGTCCCTTGTTTCTCGACGCCAACCCAAGCAGCTCCCGGGAGATGATTTTGCAGCCTTCTCGACAGAACGTCGGCGTCATCCAGCCTGAACTTCCATTGAAAGCGATAAATGCCCTCCTGCGCTGCCGCTTTCATGATTTGATCCTCCGTTATCTTTACGTTGCCTTGTACCTGAATGTTCCAAACAAGCGATGAAAGAATATAAAGTCCGATGAAAAAAGAGACGCCGCCGACAACGAACATTTTGCGATGGCCCAGTTTGTCCAAAAAAAACGGAAAACCAAACCGCGCCTTCACATGGATGCGGCAGCCTGTCCGTTTCAAGAGCGGCCGAAGCCGGAAAAAATCGCGCAGCAAAATATTCATTTCGAGCCGCTCATTGCGCGTAAGCTTGACGTCCCAAATAGAAAAACCGCCGGCGGCGGCCGCGTTGACGAGTTCTTCCCGTCGTTCGCCGCGCACCTCCACGGTAACAAAGCCGCGAAGTTTGGAGATGATGGACGATTGCAAGGAGATCACCCTTTCGATTGGCTAATATATTTCACGTCGGAGATCGTGCCTTCGACGAGCACCTCTTCGGATAAAATCGCGCGTATGACGAGCTCCTTGCCCAGCACTTCCAGTTCGCCGGCCGTCAGCGACAGGCGCAGCCTCTCGCTGGAGAAATGCAATACGCCGCGATAGTTCTCGATATAGAGCTGCACGTTGCCGATCATCGTCACGCGGGGCATATCGAAGGTAACGTCTTGAGGCAGGTCGAGTATGGTCGAGGTTAGTTTTCGAAGTTTTCGGCCTAAGCGGCGCATGTTTGCTGCAGCCCCCCTCCTGTACTGTACAAAATATGCGTCGATAATCCGTTTTATGAGCAACAAAAGTACCCACAATGTGGAGTCTGGCTTCAAAGCCGATTAAGGGACTCTGCGGGAACCCCGAGACGTAAAAAAATCGCCAAGCCTTATGCATCAAGGCTTGACGATCGATGAAACTCCTATGCGCACTAGGACATCCGTTTGCCGGAGTAAGGTCTTTTTGCGCGCGGCGGACTTAATATTTCCGACCAGATGACCCCTTGAACGAGCTCCCTGTTCGTTACTTTCCGCTGCGGTACGGCAGCGTCCGACGCAGCCGTCGAATTCTCGTTGCCGATGGCGCCCGGCGTCAATAAGCTCTCAGGCCGCCTTGGGTCGGGCGGCGCTGTCAACGCCGGCATGGCGATTTCGCGCTCGTTGGACGGGATTGCGCCCTGTTCCGACACCGGTTCAGGCCGTTCCTGGCGGTCCGGAGCCGCCGTTTGGAACGGTGACGGCGCCGGCGCTTTCCGCGGCTCCATCGGCCGCGCAGGACGCGAAGGATCGCGCCAAGGCCGCGCCGGGTCGCCGCCTCCGAAAGGAGGCATCGGATTCATTCGTTTGCCCGGAGTCTGCGGCTGATTTTGCGGTTTGCCGAGCTTGGAAAATAACGAAATGACAAATCCGATCACGATGACGACAAATACGATATTGCCCATCAAAAAATCGATGATCGTTTGCATGGCATTACTCCTTGTCGTCGTTGCGGCCGGATTCCGACATTTTGCCTAACGATCCGCGCATTTGCGTGTCGGCTTCGATATTTTTCAAATTCATGTAATCCATGACGCCGATTTTGCCGCTGCGGAGCGATTCCGCCATTGCAAGCGGAACCTCGGATTCGGATTCGACAACCTTCGCGCGCATTTCCACGACTCTCGCTTTCATTTCCTGCTCCTGGGCGACGGCCATTGCCCGGCGCTCCTCGGCTTTCGCCTGAGCGATCCGCTTGTCCGCTTCCGCTTGTTCCGTCTGCAGGTGGGCGCCGATATTTTTGCCTACGTCCACGTCGGCGATATCGATCGATAAAATCTCAAAAGCGGTCCCTGCGTCCAGTCCTTTGCCGAGCACGGTACGCGAAATCATGTCCGGATTTTCGAGCACGTCCTTATGCGAGTTGGCAGAACCAACCGTCGTGACGATCCCTTCCCCGACGCGGGCAATAATTGTTTCTTCACCGGCGCCGCCGACGAGTCTTTCGATGTTCGCGCGCACCGTAACGCGCGCTTTGACCTTCACTTCGATTCCGTCCTTTGCTACGGCTGCGACGGTCGGCGTTTCGATCACCTTCGGGTTAACGCTCATTTGCACCGCTTGCAGTACGTCTCGGCCCGCCAAATCGATTGCGGCCGCTCGCTCGAAGACGAGATGAATGTTGGCGCGCTCTGCGGCGATCAACGCATTTACGACGCGGTCCACGTTCCCTCCGGCGAGAAAATGACTTTCCAACTGATTGATCGTAAGTCCCAGACCCGCTTTTGTCGCCTTAATCATCGGGTTAACGATACGGCTTGGGATAACGCGGCGCAAGCGCATCGCCACAAGCGTAATGATGCCGATGCGGACGCCCGATGCCAGAGCGGAAATCCAGAGCATCACCGGGAAAAAGCTTAAAAATACAAATAGCACGACAACGGCGACGGCACAAATCAGCAATACTGTAATCGTATTCGGATCCATCTTCGATATCATCCTCCATTGATTATATTTGCTCTACTCGAATACTACTCGATAACTTCTCGCACGACGACGCGGCTCCCTTCTACCTTGCAAACTTTAATCCGTCGATGCGGCATAATAAATTCGCCTTCCGTTACGACATCGACGCGTTCGCCGCCGATAAGGGCCGTTCCGGCCGGGCGCAGCGGCGTGATGCTTTCCCCCGACTGATGAAGCAGAGAGGTCTTTGTTTCCGCAGAAACGTAGCCGTCCTCCGTCTTCAGCGAGTGCTTCAGAATGAACCGGTTCCATTCGCCGAGATGCTTGTACTTCTTCGTGAGCCAAACGACGATGATCGTCGAGATCACTAGAGCAAAGCCAAGCGAGACGACGGCTTCTCCGGGATGCTCCGCGGCGCGCACGACGCCGATGATCAAACATAAGGTTCCGAGCACGCTCAGCAATCCGAAGCTTGGTACGAATAATTCCAAAGCCAGCATCACGATGCCGAGGATGAACAGCACGATATCGATCATGCTTGCCGAACCTGCCGCAAACTGCCCATAGAAATATACCGCGAATGCCGCAGTCCCGACGATTCCCGCTCCCATAAAACCGCGAAGCAGCAAAGCGGATGCGATGCCGGTCAGTCCGATCAGAAGCAACAGGGCCATAACGATCGGATTTGTCAGTATATCCATCGTATTCACCTCCACTAGTTGTTTAATACGATGCACGGCCATAAATGTTTCAACGAACCTATGCCGATATGGATCGAATCCTGTCGCCTAACGGTCATGCAGCTTCCGATTTTTAAAGAAAAAACACCCCGCTGGCGTGCGGAGTGCTTTGTTTGTTCGTTTGTTTATTGCAGAAGCTGCTGTACGGTTTGGTTAACGAGCTTACCGTCAGCGATCCCTTTGACTTTCGGCATTAAAGCGGCCATTACTTTCCCCATATCGGCTTTCGAAGAAGCACCGGTTTCTTGGATGGTCTGCTGTACAATAACTTTAACTTCTTCTTCGGAGAGCTGCTGAGGAAGATAAACGCTTATTACGTCGATTTCGGATTTTACTTCTTCAGCCAGGTCGCTGCGACCCGCCTTATCAAACTCTTGGAGGGAATCTTTTCGCTGTTTGATCTCACGACTAAGAATGTCAAGCACTTCGTTGTCATCCAGCGTTCTGCGCAAATCGATCTCTCGATTTTTTATCGCCGAACGAACCATTCGAATTACGGAGAGTTTGAACTTGTCCTGACTCTTCATCGCTTGTTTCATATCTTCGTTCAATCGTTCGCTTAAGCTCATGCGTTGTGAATCCTCCTAAAACTTTCTCTTGCGAGCAGCCTCGGACTTTTTCTTGCGCTTAACGCTTGGCTTTTCATAGTGTTTGCGTTTCTTCACCTCAGCCAAGACGCCGTCCTTTGCAATGGAGCGCTTAAAGCGACGAAGTGCAGCATCGATTGTCTCATTTTTGCGAACTTTAGTTTCAGACACCAGTTTTCCCTCCCTCCGAACAGACCGTCCAAGACGAATAACACGGTTTATCAAACTACATTATATGTTAAAACGAAATAGGGTGTCAACCTCACATAATGATGCCGGCCTGCAATGTACCTTGAAACTTACGATTGCTGCGCGACTGTTGCGACAGGACCAAGCTTCGCGCCGGCCAACAAATGGAAATGGATGTGGAACACGACTTGCCCGGAATCTTTGCCGCAGTTGTTCACGAGACGATATCCGGTTTCGGCTACGCCGAGTTTGGCGGCGACCTGCTGAGCGACGCGGTGCACCTCGCCGATCGTCTGCCAATCCTCCGCGCCTGCGTCGTTCAAGGAAGCGATATGTTTTTTCGGTATGATCAGCACATGGGTCGGAGCGACCGGCTGGATGTCATGAATGACGATCACATGCTCGTTTTCGAACACCTTCTTGGAAGGAATGGAGCCTTCGATGATTTTGCAAAAAATGCAGTCCATAAGTGGAACCTCCTCTACTCTATGTATATACGCCCGTAATAAAAAGGGCGGTCGACGAATGACCCTGCGTAAGATGAAACTTTTCTTGAAATATCATAAGCTTCGCTGCTGATATTATAACAAAAAAAAATCGCTCGTCCAATTCTAGATCGCCGAAAAATGGGAAATATTAAATGCCGACAACAGTTACGCAAAGTTCCGCTCCCGTACGACGGAATCATTATAGACTACGAGTCTAATTTGGCTTATAATGATTGTAAAGACGGGTGCTGGAGGAATCAGCGATGCAATATATGCGATCCGAGACGAAGAAAAAAAGGCAATTCGTCATCGACGTCGCTTTGAAATTGTTCATGGATAAAGGGTACGAAAACGTATCCGTGGATGAGATCATTGCCGCCACGAATACGTCTAAAGGGACATTCTACCACTATTTCCGCAGCAAAGACGAAATCATCGGCGAAATCATTCGCAATCAATTGGATATTATTGCGCAATGGTCTTTGCAGCCGCCAACCAAGGTCATGTCACAGGAAGGCCATATCAATCGTCTACTATTAGACTTGGCGTCTAATATATCCGCTGTTCCGAAGCTGATTCGCAGTCTTTCGGCATTGTACGCCTTAAACGAATCGCTGCTGCGCGAATATGAGCGGCAAGTACGCGTGCTGTACGAAGCCATTTATCGTCGGCTGCCTCATCCAGAGAAAGCCGACCTGCTCGTCACGACCTATTTCGGCACCGTTTACTTTTGGTGCATGCAAGAAAACGACGATCTCATCCGCAGGATGAGCGATAACTTAGCGCTCGTATGGACCGGGCTGCGTCACGACGACCCGACCGGGCTCGATCTGGCGTTGTCCCCTAATCAACCGGAGGTGCCACACATGAAAGTAGCCATAATTGGCGGAGGATTGGCCGGCCTGACCGCCGCCTCGTATTTATCGGAAAACCAACACATTGAAGGAACGATCTTCGAACGGAGCCCGCAGCTCGGCGGACGTGCATTCACTTACGAGAAGTCCGGGTTTACTTTGAACTACGGCGCACATGCCATTTACGGATTGGACCGCCATATCTTAACGACGATGGAGCGCGAGCTAGGCTTGTCGATCGGCAGCAAACAAGTGGACAAACGGAAAGTGTATTACGAGAAATTCGATCAAATCACGCCCGCTCCGCTTGATTTCTTCAACCTGATGCGGACGGGATTGTTAAGCGCGATGCAGAAAGTGAAATTCGTCGGCGAAATTACGGCGATCATCGCCAATATCCACCAAATTAAAAATTTCAAGACGCTGGGCGACTACCTGGCTCAATCCAATGCCGACGAAACGCTGAAGGAATTGTGGGAGCATCTCGTATGCTCGAACTTCTTCATTACGCCGGAAGACGCGCGCAAAGTGCCGGGACACGTTATTAACAGCTATTATCATAACCTGTTTTTGTCGCACCGCCCCGTCAACTACATTCTCGGCAGTTGGGCCGTTATCACGAACCAGCTGAAGCAGAAAATCGAAACGTCGGGCCGCTGGGAGCTGGCCATGCAGGAAGGCGTTGAATCGATCCGTTTCGAGGATGACAAATATTGGGTGAAAACGAAGAAAAACGAGCTTGCCTTCGACCGGATCATCTTTGCCATGCCGGTTCAACAGGTCGCCAAATTGCTCAAATCGACGCCATGGGAATCCGCCATGACGCCTTACGAGAACAATAAAGCGACGGAAGTCATGGTTTATGACGTCGGCCTTTCCGAAGTCGTGGCGCGTCCTTTCTCGTATATAAGCGACATGAATCACAAAATGTTCATCAGCGACGTTTCGGCAACCGATGACACGCTCGTGCCGCCTGGCGCGCAGCTGCTCCAAGGCATCGCTTACCTGCATGACGAGGATTTCACCAGTGAGGAAGAGCGGAAGGCTTACCTGGAGGAGCGGACGCAGCAAATGGAAGCTTTATTCGACCGTCATTACCCGGGCTGGCGGGACGCAATCGCCGTCAAGCGCGTTTCCAAAAAAGCGATGGTGCAAAGCGTGAAAAATGTCATCACAAACAATCTGCTGCCGAACCAAATCGAGGGCGTGCCGTTTTACTTTTGCGGCGACGGCTGCGTAGGTAAAGGCGAGCTCGCCGAACGGGCATTCTCGAGCGCTCGCGCGGTCGCGCAGTCGATCATCAAAGAAAGCGGAAAAACGCTTCAACATGCCTCCGTCTAATCGATTGAATTGACGCCTTCGGGTGTTGACTTCATCCAACTTAATGTTGATTTTTGTCCGAATTCCTCGAATTCGGACTTTTTTGTCTAGTAGCCTTTTCAAGAATCGTATATACTAGACAAAGACATGGTTATTTTACCTAAACATTTACATTCAGCTGGGAGTGCCGGTAATGCACAACAAAAACGCCAAATTTTTCTCCATGGGGCATGCAGTCATCGCCTTTGTACTGGTGCTGCTGTATTTGCAAGTGCCTAATCAGCCGTCTGTTTTGTTGCTGGCACTCTGCTCGCTCTTATGGACCTACTATTTGATATGGCGGGCTTACTTTCGCAAAGATTTGATTCATTCGCTGCAGCGTGCCTCCGTATGGTTATACATTATGGCCGATACCGTCCTGTTGGCTTTCGTGTTTGCCGTTCCCGACTGGTCGGGAACCCCGTTTAAGCCGACTTGGATATTATTGTTCGTCCTTGTGTTTTATTGCGCGGAGCTTGGGATGGCAGCTTCGATCAACTACTGCCTGCTTGCGGTCGCAAATCTATTCTTATATAGCATTGTCCAGCATACGAGCTTTTTTGCTTTCGATACGTTCCTAATTTTGATCGGCATGTTTTTTGCCGTCTTTTTCGTCGGACGGATGACGGATCATTTGAGCCGGATGGCTTATAGCGATTCGCTTACCTTGCTGCCGAACCGGTATTATTTTCAGGATAAGCTGTCGGCTTTGCTCGTCAAGGCGCGGCGCAATCGATCGCAGCTTGCCGTTTATTTTCTCGATCTCGATCAATTCAAGCATATTAACGATACGATGGGCCACGCTGCAGGCGACGCATTGCTCAAGAAGGTAGCCGAACGGATGAAGGAATGTTTGCCGAAAAAAGCGACGCTGTCGCGGATGGGCGGCGACGAGTTTACGCTAGTCGTCTCTGATTTGAAGAGCATGGATGAAGCGAAGATGATCGCCGAAAAAATCATCGAGGCCATGGAACGTTCCATTCTGCTGCATGGGAAGGAAGTGTTCATCTCCTGCTCGATCGGAATCGTCCTCTACCCGAGCGACGGACAGGATGCCGAAACGCTGATGAAGAACGCCGATGCCGCCATGTACCGCGCCAAAGAACAAGGAAGGAACAATTACCAGTTCTATGCGCCGCCGAACAGCCAAGACCGGATTGAACGCATTACGATGGAGACGATGCTCCGGCATGCCGTGGAGCGCAAGCAATTCATCGTGTACTACCAGCCGCGCGTGTATGCGCATAATGAACAGTTAGCCTGTCTGGAGGCGCTCGTACGCTGGCACCATCCTGTGCATGGCATCATTCAGCCGAAGGATTTTATTCCGCTCGCCGAAGAAACCGGCTTGATCGTGCAAATCGGCGAACAGGTGCTGCAGATGGCGTGCAGGCAGCTTAAACAATGGCTTGACCGCGGGTTCCCGGAGATCAACATCAGCGTCAACTTGTCGGCCCGCCAGTTTAGCCAGCCGAATTTGCCCGGCGTCATCGCCAAAATATTGAAGGAAGAAAAGCTCCATCCGTCATATCTCGAGCTGGAGATCACGGAAAGCATGGCGATGGGCGATATTAACCACGCGGTTGCGATGCTGCGGACATTAAAGGATATGGGCATAAAAGTGGTCATCGACGATTTCGGCACCGGCTATTCTTCGCTCAGCTATTTGAAACGTCTGCCGATCGACGGGCTCAAGATCGACCGGTCGTTTATCCAGAACATCTTGACCGATCCGGACGATGCCGCCATCGTCAACGTCATCATCACCCTGGCCAAAACGTTGAACCTGTCGGTAACCGCCGAAGGGGTCGAGACGGTCGGCCAGCATCTGTTCCTGAAGGAGCGACACTGCGACGAGGCGCAAGGATTTTTGTTCGGCAAGCCGATGCCGAAAGCGATGTTCGAAGATTGGATTCGGCATGTCATGTCGGAGGAAGAACAGCAGAAGCAGCCGAGCTAGTAATTTGTTACATATAAGGTTCATTCCAGCGAAAAGAACCTCCAATTCCACTGAAGTGGTTTTGGAGGTTCTTCTTGTTTCAACCGAGATTCTAGAACGTCTCGATACGCACAGTGCTTCCGCGTCCCGAATGCTCGGCCGGCTGGACGATCAGCTTGCGCGGCAATCGTGCCCGCAGCTCGGGAACGTGGCTGATGACGCCTACGGAGAGCTGGTCGGTATGTAGTTTTTCGAGTGCGGTGACGACCGTATCGAGCAAATCGGGGTCCAATGTACCGAAGCCTTCGTCCAGGAAGAAAAACTGCAGCGGATATTGACCGCGAAGCTGGATTTGGGTCGACAACGCCAATGCCAGCGCAAGCGAAGCGAGGAACGTTTCGCCGCCGGACAATGTCGACACGGGACGTTTAACCCCGCCGTTGGCATCGTCGCGAATGACGAAGCCGCCGCCGGAATCCACCTCGATGGCATAACGCCGTTTGGTCAGAAATCCAAGCCGTTCCGAAGCTGCGCGGCTAACCTGAATCAGCTGCTCCTCGGCGATAAACTCGACGAAAGCATTGCCCCGGAACACCGACTGCAGCTTGCCGAGACGTTCGTAAAGCAGCTGTTGCACCTCGCGTCTCTCTTCAAGCTCACGCCATTTGACATGCTTGCGTTCCAGCTCTTCGGCATCGCGCTCGGCTTTGGCCCGCTCGGAGAGGGCAAGCTCGTCTCTCTGTTTGCTCATCGTTAATGCTGCGGCAATTTCATTCCATTGCTCTTCGGACAGGGTCCGCTGCTGCAGCAGCCCGTCCAATTGGCCAAGCTGAGCCTTGAGCCGCTTCTCCGCGTCGCGATGTGCGGTAATCTCCTTCGTCCAAATCTGTATCGTATCTTCGTCGAGCAAAGCCGACTTCGTTGCCGTCTCGTCCTGGAACGGAGTCTTGGAAAGCGCGGCCCGCCATTCATCCTCAGCCTTCGCCAGCCGTTCCGCTGCCGTCGAAGAAGCTTGTTGGGCGGCACTGTAGCTATTGCTCGCCTGCTGCGATGCCTGAAGCCTCATTTCGCGTTCTTGCGCCGCCAGCCGATGCTTCTCCCTCAGCGCTGTAAGTTCGGCGGTTGCCTCGGCAATCAGCCGCTCGGCCGAATGCTCGCCGATCCATTGGCGCAGCCGCATCCGTTTCTCTTCAAGCAGCTCGCTTTTCCCTTGAAGAATGGCGGATAGCTGGGCTTGCGTTTTTTCCGCTTCCGCAAGCTGCCGCTCAAGCTGCGCGATCTGTTCCTTCGTCTGCTCGATGAATGGGATGCTCCGATCGAGACGTTCTCTAATATCCTGGGCTTTACGATCCTTCTCCGCCAACAGTTCCGTCGCGGAGACAACCTGATCCAGCTGCAATCCCGGGTAGCTTTTATCCCACCGGCCTTCCATCGACAATAGCTCATCTTTTAGCAACGCTTGTTTGGATGCAAGTCCCTCGAATGCCGACTTGGCCGCTTGCTCATTGGCTGCGAGTTGATGGACTTGTCGAGTCAGCTCGGTTTCCTGTTTGCTTATCGCATCAAACTCTCGTTCGATGGCGTGAAGCTTGCCGCCGAAATAGACAATTTGCTTATCGGCTTCGTCTAACTTCTTAACTGCCATCTCAAGCTGAATCAGTTGCTTAGGCTCGGAAGGTACGGATGAAACGGCTACCGCAGGTGCTGCCTCTTGCAGAAAACGATGCCTGTCCTCTGTGACACCCTCTTCCCGCTCCCCGATACTCCGCAAAAGCCGGTCGCCCCGGAACAAAAGATGTTTCAGCTCAAGCAGCTTCGTTCCGACTTGCTGCAGCGCTTGCTCCAGCTGCATGCTTTCGGCTTGACGTAGGGCGATGCCGTCCAACTCCGGCATACCGGCCGCCGGTCGCGGATGGTGACTCGACCCGCAGACAGGACACGCTTCTCCGTCCTGCAATTGCGCCGCCAAGCGATGGGCCAGCTTCTCCGCCTCTGCGGCTTGTTCCGCTTGACGCAGCCATTCCAGCTTGCGGGGGATCGCTTGCTGGAGCTCTCTCAGCTCCGATTCGCACATCGTCAGCCTCAGCAGCTCGTCAGCCGTCTGCTCCGCCAGCGATTGCAGCTGCCGATCCAGGCTTTGCCGCCGCTCTCCGGATTCGGCGAGCGATTGCTGCAGTTGAACGAACGCCTCTTGTTTCGCCGCTTGCTCCTGCTCCTGTTCATGCATGCGGATGCGCAGCGAATCGATCGATTGTTTGAGCCCGAGTGCCGATTGCATACGCTCCCGATCTTCCGTACGAACTTCGTTCCCCTTCAGCTCGTCCTTCAACTCGGTTTGCCGTTTGACCGCCTTGTCCAGCTTCTCTTTTTCTTTGCCGCCCTGCTCCTGGGCTTGGCGCATCAAATCGGCGATCCCGTCGCGCTGCCCGGCCATCTGCCGTATTTCTGCCGCCAGCTTGGCCTCATCCGCCTGCAGCAGCTTCGCCTGCTCCAGTTGTTCCAGCCGCAGCAGCAGCGGCGCCTCTCCGCGCGACAGCTCGCCCTGGGCCTGCTCGCAAGCCGTCGTCGCCCTCTCGGCTTCCGCGCTTGCCGCCGCAAGCTTGGCTTGGGCCGTCTCCAAAGCGGCCCGGCAAGTCAGCATCGATTCGCGAGCCGCCTCAACTTCTCGCAAATACGGCAGCGCCTTGACGGCGGCTTCCGCTTGCGCCAATTGCCGCTCGCGGCCTTTGACCTGCTCGTCGCGGTCCGCGAGCTGCTCCAGCTGCTTCGCCAGCGTCTCGCGCTCTTGCAGGCGCTCGCGGATTTGCTTCGCTTCACCATAACGGAGCTCGCTCGCCGCAAGCGCCTCCCGCGCGCGTTCCGCTTCTAGCCGCGCGGCGGCCAAACGTTCCGCCGCCGCTTGCACGGCTTCGGCTGAGGCGTCGCCAAGACCTTGCTGCTCGGCCGCGATCTCCTTGATTGCGACATCCGTTTCCTTGTAGCGGGCGCTCAGCCTGAAGCTGAGTCCGTCTCCGTATTGCTCCAGATGGAACAACCGCTGCAGCATCGCGCGGCGGTCCTTGCCCGCAAGCGTCAAAAATTCGGCAAACTTGCCTTGCGGCAAAACGACGGCCCTCGTAAAATCCTGCATCGACAAGCCGAGCAAATCTTCAACCGCGCGAGTCGTATCGCTCATCTTGTCCGCGATGACGCGGTCCCCTTCCGGGACGACCTCCACGAACCGGCTCACCGAATTCTGGATCGAAACGTCGCCGCTCCGTTTGAATTGGCGCTCTACCCGATAACGCTTCGCGCCGGAAGCGGATTCCAGCTCGAACGCAAACGATACGGACAAGCTGTTCTCGGAATGGTTCATAATCGCCTGCGTACCGCCGGAAGCCCGCTCCACCTTGCCGTACAAAGCGAGGGTGATGGCGTCGAGAATCGTCGACTTGCCGCTGCCGGTCGGACCGAATATCCCGAACACGCCGGCATCGGTCAGCTTCGTGAAATCAACCTCCTGCGCGTCGCGATAGCTTTGCAATCCCGCAATTTTCAGCAAAATCGGCCTCATGCCGCATCACTCCTTTCCTTCCGCGGCAGCCGCCGCTTCCGCATGGCCTTCCAGCAGCTCCAGGAACAGACGGACCAAATCCTCATCTGCCTGCGCGCCGCCGGATTGGCGCGTGTAGAATCGCCGGAACAGCTCGTCGATCGGCAAACCGGCTTGAACGGACAGCGTTTCGGCTTCACCCGTTTCGGTGTATACCGGACGAATGTTCACGATGCCTTCATGCGATTTGCGGAGCTTGGCGATTTGCTCCATGGTCAACGCGTCGCTCATGTGGATTTCCAGATCGATCCAAGCCCTTGCGTCGCGTCCTTCGTCCAGCCATTGATGCACTTGGCCGATCCCGCCGGTGGCCCGCCATTTGACCAGCGGCCTGCCGCTGCTCAGCAGCAGCTCGGTCACAAGCGGCGCTTGCCCCGGCTGCACGTCGAGCAGCGTCACCGACTTCGCTTGCCCCGCTTCGGAGAAGCTGTACGCCAGCGGCGAGCCGCTGTAGCGCACGATGCCCGGCGCCTTGAGCGTCTGCGGCCGGTGCAGGTGGCCAAGCGCCGTATATTGCGCTCCGCTGTCGAGCGCGGCCATATCGACGGTATACGCGCCGCCGACTTGAANAGCCGCTGTAGCGCACGATGCCCGGCGCCTTGAGCGTCTGCGGCCGGTGCAGGTGGCCAAGCGCCGTATATTGCGCTCCGCTGTCGAGCGCGGCCATATCGACGGTATACGCGCCGCCGACTTGAATCGGCCGCTCCGAATCGCTCTCCGCGCCGCCTAGCGCATAAATATGGCTCATCACGACGTTGACCGTGTCCGGCGCAAAATGACGCGCCTGCTGCCGGATCAAGCTGCCGACGCGCGCCGAATACGCACTCCGCAGCAGCTCCTCCTCCGAGCTGTCGGAAAGAAGCTCGGACAATCTCGCCTCGGAGGGATACGGCAAGCCGTACACGACCGCCCGTTCTCCCGTGCGGGCAATGTCAACGAATTGCACGTCGGCTGTCGGCAAGCCGATCAGCGTAATGCCTTGGCGCGCGGCGAGCGGCCCCGATGCCGACAGCCGATCCGGGCTGTCGTGATTGCCGGCGATCGCGATGACCGGCCTCCGACCATGGTCGCACAGCCGGGAAATGCCCTCGTAGAAAAGCTGCTCGGCGGCCGCCGGCGGATTGACCGAATCGTAAACGTCGCCCGCGATCAGGACGAGGTCAACCTGTTCTTCGAAGGCGATGCGAACCAGCTCATCGACGAATGCCGCTTGCTCCGCGAGGCGCCCTCTCCCTTCCAATGCGCGCCCGAAATGCCAGTCGGCCGTATGTAAAATGCGCATTCGCGCACCTCCTTGATATGGAACTATGAATTCGCCGCGACCGGCTCTAGTTAGAGTCGCACCGCGGTATTGCCTTCAAAAAAGTAAATGTATTTCCCTGCGACCGGCTTGCCCCACAAGCTTTCTACCGCTCTCGCGTACAAATCCAGCTGCAACCGGTATTTCTCGGCCGTTTCCGCATGCCGGTTGCCCCGCACCGCGTCGGTCTTAAAGTCGAGCAGCACCCATTCGTCGCCCTCGCGAAAAATACAATCGATGACGCCCTGGATCAGCACGATCTCACCGTCAAGCTGATGCTTGTCCTCCGCACCGGCGTAAGCTTCCGCCGCCGGAATGCCGAAACTGAACGGAAGCTCCCGCTTCACCTCTTCGGCACGGATCAGCCTTTGCCCCAGCTCTCCCGCGAAAAACGCGGCGATCGGCGCAGGATCCAGCGTTTGCAGCTGGTCGCCGCTTAGGATGCGCAGCTCGGCCATGCGGGAGATCGTTAAGGCGACAGCCGCTTCGTCCACCTCCGCCTCAAGCGGCACATGCTGCATGACGGCATGGTATAGCGTCCCTCGTTCCGTTGCCGTCATCGAACGCCGCTCCATGAACTTAGGCCTGCGGTAAGGCGCTGCGTTGGCGCTTGCCGCACCCGCTATTCCCGGACGCTCAGATTGCTCGTCCAACGCGGACGCTAGCGAAGGCAGCATCGCCGTTCCGTTCCCTTCTTCAGCCTCCAGCTTCAGCCGCTTCAGCTCCGTCACCGATGTTTTGGCAAACCGCCGTTCTGCCGCCGTATAAGGATACCGCCAAGACATACGCCGGGATATCTCGGCTTTATACATTGCACCTTCATCGCTCGCCACCGCCTCATCCACCGGCGTCAGCTCCGTAATGGAACGGATCGCCGCAGCTTGCAGCTCGTCGGGCTCGGTTTGTTCCTCGGCGGCAGCGGCGGCGAGCGACGCGAACATGTCCGCCTCCAAGACGCTAATGCGCCATGATGACGTATCGTCCGCCATGCAGAGCGCTGTCCGGTTCTCCATCTCCCCGCGCTGCCGCAATTCGGCCCCCGCCTTGTGCCGGATCATTGCCGGACCGATCCAGTCCAAATAACAACGCGCCTTCGCCAGCGTAAATACTGGGAGATGCCACTCATCGTGCTGTACGGCCTGGCTCCATTTATCAAGCTGCTTGTCGAGTCCTTTCACCGTACCGACAAGAAACAGCTTTTCTTTGGGCCGGGTGAGCGCCACGTACAAGACGCGCATTTCTTCGGCCAGCGTTTCCATCCGCATCCGCCGCTTGATCGCGAGCGTCGGCAGCGTCGGGTACGTCGTACGCAAAACGGCGTCCACGTACTTCGGTCCGAAGCCGAGCTGCTTGTGCAGCAGGAAATTGCCGTTCAAATCCTGCTGGTTGAACTGCTTGGCAAGTCCGGCGACAAATACGATCGGGAACTCCAGCCCTTTGCTTTTGTGAATCGATATGATCCGGACAACGTCCTCCTGCTCGCCAAGCGCTCTGGCCGTTCCGAGATCGCCGCCGGAATCGCGCATCCGTTCGATAAACCTCAGGAAGCGGAACAAGCCGCGGAACGAGGTGGATTCGTATTGGCGTGCCCGGTCGTACAACGCCCTCAGGTTGGCTTGCCGCTGTATGCCGCCCGGCAGTCCGCCGACGAGGTCATAATAGCCTGTCTCGCGATAGAGACGCCAGATGAGCGCCGCGACCGATCCTTGCTTCGCCTCGTCCCGCCAGCGGTTCAGAGCCGCAATGAAGCCGGCCAGCTTGGCGGCCAGATCCGCATCAAAGCTGCCGGAACGTTGTTCGGAAACGCTTAGAAGGGCGACGCTTTGCCCGGCAATGCATTCTGCGTTCACGTTGTCCCGGACAGTGCTTTGCGGAGCAACGTTATCCGGGGCCACATTATCCCGAGCAACGCTTTCCCGGGCTACATTATCCCGAGTAACGTTATCCCGGGCAACGTTATCCTTGGCGGCGCCTTCCTTAGACGCCAACACCGCGCCAGCAAGCACCGCTTCGTAAAAAGGCTTGCCCTTGCCAAGCATTCGGATATGAGCGAGCTGCTCGGCCGTTACTTGGAACAACGGCGAACGAAGCACGCCGGCAAGCGGGATGTCCTGATACGGATTATCGATGACTTTCAGCAGCGACAAGACAATTTCAACCTCCGTCGCCTGAAAATAACCGGTATTGAGCTCCGCATACGCCGGAATGCCCGATGCCCGGAGCTGCTCGATCATGACCGGCGCCCACATTTGGGTCGCCCGCAGCAAAATGACAATATCGCGGTACATGACCGGCCGCATCGCTTTTAGCTTTTTGTCATAAACATGGAACGGCTCCTGACCGTTTTCGCCGAATAGGGTGCGGATTTGCGCCGCAATCAGTTCGGCTTCCAGCTGCGCCGTTTCCATATCCCGGGCGTCCTGCAAGCTGTCCGCACCGCCGGCCTGTTCGTCGGATTGTTCCCCATCGTCGTCCGCTTCCGCTGCGGATCGATCCCCGGTTGCACTCGAGCCACGATCCATCAACAGCAGCTCCACCGCGTAATCCTGCCGTTCCGCCCGGCCTTCCTCGGGATAATAAGAAGCCCCGAATACAAGCTCCGCCCGTTCGTCATACCCGACTTCGGCCACCGTTTCATCCATGATTTGTTTGAAAATATAATTGACGCCGTCCACGACCTGCCTTCGGCTGCGGAAGTTGCGGGCAAGATCGATCCGGCGGCCGACGGCCGGCGATCCCGCCCCGGCGCCAGCCGTTATCTCCGCAACCGGCGCGTCGTTCCGGTACGCTTTATACTTTTGCAGGAACAATCCCGGCTCTGCCAAGCGGAATCGATAAATGCTCTGCTTGACGTCCCCGACCATAAACCGGTTACCGTGGTTGTGCCGAGAAATGAGCGTGACGATCGCTTCCTGTACCATGTTCGTATCCTGGTATTCATCGAGCAAAATTTCGACGAACTGCTCCTGAAATTCAAGCGCCGCCTGCGAAGGTATGGTATGCTCCGGGGTTGACGAAGCATCGCGAAGAATGTGAAGGCAATAATGCTCCAAGTCGGAAAAATCGACAAGCCCTTTCGCCAGCTTCGCCGTCTTGTAGCTTTCGCCGAACTCGATCACAAGCTCGGCCATCGTTTCCATTAGCGGCGCAAGTTCGTGCAGTTCCGCCAAGTACATCTCAGGCGGCCTCGTAAACAACTCGCCCCGAACGTCGCCCATCGTGTCTTTCGCTTGCTCGCGCAGCCCTTTAACCTGCTCTTGCAACCGCTTATCGACCGAGTCGCCCTTAACCGGCTTCAGTCTGCCGAAACCGCCCGATTGAAACGCCGCGAACAATGCTTCCCAGCCCCCGCTTCGTGCAGCTTCCCAAACCGACAGGACGTATGCCAGCTCCTCCTTGAGATTGTCGGCGTACGGCAGCGGTCCGCCCGGCGCTTCCGCCAGATTTAGCGCCTGCCGGAGCAGCTCCGCCGCTCCTTGCAGCGAAAGCTTGACGTCTTCGACAAGACTTAAGTACCACGGCGTTTGCTCCAGCGCCTGCACATCGGCTACGGCAAAATCCGCCGCCGTTTGCCTTAGCCATTCGTCCGGCCAAGGATGGCTGCGCGAAAAGTCGTACAGCTCCTGTACGAGACGAAACAGAGCGGCATCGTTGCGTTCGCCGCCGAACCAATCGGCCAGCCGCACGAAAGCGGAACCGCCATCGGAGCCACCGTCGCCATCGGTCCCTTCGCCCGCGATGACGTCTTCGGCTTCGCCGTATTTGGTTTCGAACAGCTGTTCCAGCACGTCCTGCCGCATCAGCTCGGCTTCCGTTTCGTTGGCGATGCGGAACACAGGATCAAGCGGAATAAGCTGATAAAAGCGCTGAATGACCTCCATGCAAAACGAATGCAGGGTCGTTATCGAAGCGCGGTTCATAAGAGCCAGCTGCCTGCGAAGGTGCTCCGATTCAGGCTGTTTATCCAGCGCATGCTCCAGAGCTTCGCGTATCCGTTCGCGCATTTCCGCTGCAGCCGCCTTCGTAAACGTCGCGACAAGCAGACGGTCGACGTCGATCGGCGATTGCTCGGAGCAAATTTTACGGATGATCCGTTCGACGAGCACCGCCGTTTTGCCCGAGCCTGCGGCCGCGGCGACCAGGATGTCCTGCCGGTCGCGCACGATCGCCGACCACTGGTCGTCCGTCCAGGAGCTGTCCTGAGGCTTTGGCGGATACGGTGCAGCACCCTCTGATGCCGGTATCGAAGCCGTTACCGGTGATGATGGCGACGTTGTAGCGGATGTTGCCGATTCTACCGGCATTACAGCGCCAACACTCGATACCGATGCCGATTCCACCGGTGTTACAGCGCCCGCACTCGATGCCGATGCCGATTCCACCGGCATTACAGCGCCCGCACTCGATGCCGATGCCGCTTCAAACGTTTCATCCTTTTCCGGCTTCGTACGTTTATCGTCCATCTGCGGTTTTTCCTTGTCCGATTCCCGTTCCAAGTTCATGTCCCCCCGTTCCCCCGCTTTCCGAGAGCAGCTGCCACACCTGCTCCTTGCTTGGCTTCAGCCACGTTCCGTAAGCATTGCCTTCGATCAACGGATCGAACTGGCATACCGGCTTGTATGCGCAATGCTGGCATGCCGTTTTTTTGCCGATTCTGTACGGGGCAATGGCTACTTCGCCGTCCGTGATGCGCGTGCCGATGCGGCGGATCGTCCGCCGTACCGCTCCGCGCAGCGTATCCCATTGCTCCGGCGTTGCGACGGAAGATCTCGCGTCAAAGCCTCCGTCCTTCTTGACCCGCACCGGAATCAACTGCGAATAGCCCGTATCGGCCGCATTGTCCATCAACTGCACCGTTTCTTTGTCCGCGCGGACAAGTCCCCGCATTTTGAACCGTTTCAATAACTCTTCCTGTGCCTGTTCGGGAGCTAGCGCATTGCCCGATGCGATCAGCGGGTTATGTACGTGAAAATACAAAGCGCCTGCCGGAGCTGCGCTGCGGCCCAGCCATTGCTCGGCGTGCGAAACCGCGATGTCGAGGTAAGTTAATGTTTGCAGAGACAAACCGTAATACACTTCATCCAGCTTCAGATGCGTTTCGCTGGATTTGTAATCGATGATCCGAACGAGCAAGCCGCCGCTTTCATCCTCCGCCGCGTCGATCCGGTCGATTCGGCCGATAACTTCCATCGTGCAGCCGTTTGGCAGCGTAAATTGCAAGGACGGGATCGGTTTGTCCGGCCCGAAGGCAAGCTCCAGCCCTACCGGGACGAACGCGCTGCGTCGGCTGTGCTCGCCCAGGACCGCGGAAGCACGTCCGACGATATCCTTCAGCTTGCGCGCGATGTACCCGTATCGCTTCGAGCTGAGCAGGATTTCGCCTTGCAGGCGCGGGGCAAGCTCATCCACCACGGCGTTCGCCGATACGCGGCACTGCTCGGCCGACATATCGCCCCAACTGATGCCGTCCTGCATAAGACCGGCCGCGATCCGGCTTAATGCCGCGTGGAACAGCTCTCCGATATCCGGCGCTTCGAGCCGATATACGGCCCGCTCCTCAAGCCGAAGCCCGTGCGAGGCGAAATGCGCGAAAGGACAAGCGACGAATCGCTCCATCCGCGACACGCTGGCTCTCAGGTGGCGGCCGAACAACGCTCGGCTCGCCTCCTCTGTCAGCGGCGGTTCGTTATTCGTGTAGAACAGCGATCGCGTCAGCAGCTGCAGCTTCGCCTGCCATTCCGGCCGGCCGCAAAACCAGTTGAACAGCTCCCACCAGAACGGAGCGATCTCCACGCCGCGCCTCCATTCCCGCAACTGTACGATCAAATGCGACAGCACGCGCTCCGGATGTGCGACAAAAGCGAATTGCTCGTCAGCGGATTGGTCCGTCCCCGGTTCGACCAGCAGCATTTGCTCCCGCAAACCGGGATACATCGCCTTCATGTGGCGAAGCAGCTCCGAAGGCAGCAGCGTTTTGCCTTCTTCGTCCGCCATGGCATAACTGATCCATAGATGATCGCTTGGCGTTGTCAGCGCATTATAAAGAATGAATTTTTCGTCCAGCAGCTTGCGCCGAATGCCCGGCGCGAGCGTCACGCCGCCGTCTGACAGCCTTTCGCGCTCCTGCTCCGTCAAAACGCCGTCTTCCTTCGCCTGTGCCGGAATGACGCCGTCGTTTGCGCCGATGATCATACAATAGCGAATGTTGCCCGATCTTGTCCTGTCGATGCTGCCGACAAGCACCTGATCCAGTGCCGGGGGCACGAGCCCCAGCTTCATGCTGGCAAGCCCCGTTTCCACGATGCCCGCGAACAATTCAAGCGACAGCTGCTCCTCACCCATCATCTCCACGATCTGATCCAGCATGTCGACAACATTATCCCATAGCTGGCTATGCTCACGCGCCTGCTGCGGGTCGCCACTGTTCGCGCTCTCGTCGCTCCAGCGCTGAAGCCGCTCAGGTGCCTGAACGTCTTCCAGCAGCCGGTACAACGCCTCCGTCATATCCCTAACGTTAGTCGCTCGCTTCATCTCGCGTTCCATCCGCTGGAGCGGCTCGACAACATAATCGCGGCTGCGCATGATTCCTTCCATTTCCGCTGTCTGCCGGGCCGATGCACCCAATTGTTCCTCCTGCTCAAGTCCATCCCTGCGAAGCGGCCTCCAGCAGCGGGCATCCGTCCAACGCCAACCGTCGATCCCGCGTGCCAGTGCATAGTTTTCCAACCGATCCATGTCGCTTCGGTCCACCTGCCCGTCAAGCGGAAGCAGGAACTCCGTTTTAACACAGCGGAAAGCAGCATCGTATCGCCAGCCTTGGGCAACGGTTTCGAGGGAGGAACGGATAAATTCCGCGAGCGGATGGTGCAGTACCGTCCGTTTCTGATCAAGAAAATAAGGAATGCCGTAGTCGGCGAATATCGTCGTCAAATAATCCTCGTACGCCGCCGTATTGCGTACCAGGATCGCCATTTCGCGCCAGCGGTACCCTTCGTCGCGGACGAGTCTAACCATTTCGCGCGCCGCACCCTCCACCTCGGCTCTGCGATTTGCGGCCGCTTGCAGCGAAATGCCCTTTCCCTTTTCATCCGTTGCGTTTGACCAGCGTTTTCGCCGCTCATAATTTCGCTCAAGATGGGCAAGCTGACAGCTTGACGCATATCGCGGAAGCGGATCGCCGGCCAGAACGACCGCAGGCTCCTGTACGACGCCGAGCTGCTCCGCCATCTCGCACAATTGAATGCACGTCGAGGCTGTCGGATGGAACATGTCCAGCTCATGCGGCCGCTCTCCCGCGACATATTCGCGGTCTAGGCATAATGCGATCGACACTTTGCGCGCATGCTTCAGCAGCTGCCCGATGACACGGTATTCCTGCGGCGTAAAGCCGTGGAACCCGTCGATCCAAACTTCCAGTTCCTTTATATAGGAAGAATGCGGAATGCCTTCCGCCAGCATCGCCAAATAGTCTTCCGAATCGACGTACAGCTTGGACAGCTCCTGTTCAAAATCCTCATAGATCAGCTTGAGATCGTGCAGCTTGTCCATCATCATGGTCGTGCTGTATCCGCCGCCCGACGCTTGCGGGCCCTCTTCTTCCGGGAACAAGCTTTGGGGCGATACGCAATACCGCTTCATTTCGTTGTGCAATTCGTTCAGTTTGCCGACGAAGCCGAATTGCTCCGCCGCACGCGAGAATAAGCGCAGCTCTTGCTTACGCTTGTGCAATATTTTATATAGAAGCATCGATTTGCCGTTATCGTCGATATGTATGAGTGCCGTGCCGCCGGTCTCCTGCATGACCCGAAATGCGAGCCTTCGAAAGCTGAGCGCCTGGGCGCGTATCATTCCCCTAAGATCGGGCGTTTGAGCTAATGAATATTCAGCCTGAAACGTCGCTTGCTCCGGTACGAGTAGAACAAGCGGACTGCCATCCGGGTTTTCGCGCAGCTTGCCGCGCACGGCATCCAGGCAGTACCGGCTTTTGCCGCTGCCCGACCTGCCGATAATAAGTTGCATCGACATCGTACGACCTCCTTCTCCTCGCTATATTTTAACATATTTCGTCTGCGACCGAGGCGGAGATTATTGGGATAACATTTTCATTGAAAATTGCCGAAAAACTTTTTTAGAGACACTGAAACCATTTCATCATACAATCGTAATATTAGCATACAAACAAATTTAACGATCCTTTAAGGAGGAACCATTACAATGTCCATTTTCAAACGCCTGCGTGACCTGACCCTATCGAATGTTTATGCTCTGATCGAAAAAGCCGAAGATCCGATCAAAATGACGGACCAATACATCCGCGACATGCACGAAGACTTGGAAGACGCCGAAAAAGCGGTCGCTCAACAAATCGCACTGGAAAAACGATTCAAGCAACAATACGAAGAGCAAGCGGCGCTTGTTGCGAAACGCGAAGAGCAAGCCAACATGGCGGCTCAAGCGAAGAACATCGACCTGGCACGCCGCGCGCTGGAAGAGAAAAAGTCCGCCGAGCAGAAGATGAACGAATACAAAGCGTCTTATGATCAAAATAAAGCAGCTGCCGACAACCTGCGCGCCAAGCTGGAGGAAATGCGCAAGCAGCTGACGGAAATGAAGAATAAGCGCGAAACGTTGGTCGCTCGTTACAACGCGGCTAAAGCACAAACCGAAATCAACAAAGCGATGTCCGGATTCAGCTCCGATACGGCGACTGCCGGCCTTAAGCGCATGGAGGAAAAAATGCTGGCGATGGAAGCACGCGCGGAAGCAAGCAACGAAATGGCCGCCAAAGACAAATCGCTTGACGATGAGTTCGCCCAATTGAGCAAAGACAAAGGCGTCGAAGACGAACTGGCCGCGCTCATGAAAAAATACGAAAACTAATCCGAACATCATGGGAAGAAAGAACGTCTTGGGACGTTTTTTCTTCTGTTAGGACCTTTTACGATGCTGGCTTTCTTACGAAAGCCTAGCTATTGCTTACGATGCTGGCTTTCTAACGAAAGCCTTTGGGAGGATTCTCGATGTCGCTCGATTATTTATTGTCCGTGCTTGTATGGACGGGAGCCGGAGCGGTGCTGCTGTTCCTGCTCATGTTCATCGATTCTTTATTTACGCGATACAAGGATATGGAAGAGATTAAAAAAGGTAACATGGCCGTCACGACGCGTTTTGTGATCAAGCTCATGTCGCAAGGATACATTTTGTCGCAATCGATCATCAAATCCGACGACTTGCTTGAGGCGCTCGCCGTTTCGATCATTTCTTTTGTCGTCCTGCTCATTTTGGAGCTGATCGTCCGCATTGCTTTGAAGGCATCCGTTCAGTTGAACCTGGACGAAGGCACAAAGGAAGGCAAGGTCGCTCACGGATTGTTCGCAGGTTCGCTGCATGCCGTCGGTGCGTTAATTATTGCGGCCTGCCTGTAATTTTATCGTCAAGAAGGAGCCTATAGTATGAGCTTGTTCCAGCGCATTAAAAATTTGATGAAAAAACCTGAGCCTCCCATCGTAGAAAAAAGCATGCTGACGCTTGGCCCCGGCGACTTCTGCGAAGTGTCGCTCGTCACATACGAGGTGACCGGACGCATCCAGAACCGCCAGCGCAACGCCATCGTCCTGACGCTGCGCGACGGCAATACGATCCGCTATTTGCATGTCGAACAGCGCGAAGTCCTTAAATTTTCTTTGTATTCGCCGATCGACGGGCGTCTTGATTCGTTCGATGAAGTGCCGACGACAATCGAAATGGAAGACAACACCTATCATTTGGAAGAGCAATATTCCGGCCACGTATTGGCCGTCGGCAATACGCCGTTCCGCCAAGGCGGCGAACAACACGTATGGCAGTTTCAGTCGGATGATTCCAAGCTGCTACGCATCGAGTGGCAGGACGGCCGGTTCATGCTGTATGAAGGCGAGTGGATTCTCACCGCAGATGTGCAAGTATTACGAGGAACGTAGGAGTTGAAGCGATGTCCCGCCTGCTGCAAGCGATAAAAATCATATTGTTGGCCAGCTTGTTCGCCTCGCTCCTCAGCGGCTGCGGCGGACCTTCGGTTAGCGAGACGTACCCTCTGGAATCGGTGACGAAGGACGGCGGGCAATCCTCCTACATTTACCGGGCCGCGAACAAAACGGTTCCGGAAGTAGCGCAGGAGCTCACCGACCAGAAGAAGCCGGATCAGGTATCCAAGGAAGATACGGAGCGTATGTTCCTCGTTTACCCGAACGAGCTGTACCATTTGCAGAAAGACCCGAAGCAGCCGCAGGATACGCTGATCGAGGTCGACAACAAGCAATATGTCCAGCAAAATTACAACCCTTCGTTCCTAGAAGGATATTTGCTGGCAAGCCTGCTCACCAACATGTTCGACTTCGACTTCGGCCGCTCGGGCAAATACTACGGCGATTACCGCGGCTATACGGACAAAGATAAATATAAGCCAAAAACAAGCTACCGTTCGCCAACCGAGCAAGATAAAAAAACCGCTCCTCCGATGACCGTCGAGCGCAAAGGCTCCATTTTCAAACGAGGCAAATCTTCAACCGGTTCGAGTTCGGACAGCGGCGGATTGTTCGACAAGCCTTCCTCCTCCAAAGGCAAAATATCCAAAGGAGGCGGCGATTCGAAAGGATCCGATTCATGGTTCTCTCCGCCCAAAACGAAAAAGCCGAAAACCTCGAAGGGCGTCGGCAAAATATTCAAGCGAAGGCGATGAACGGCCGGATATCCGGCCGTTTTTCTTTGTTGCGCATCGATGTGAGCACACGGGTATATAAAGGGGCACGCTATACGCAGAGATGCGGGTATGGATGAGTAGCTGCAAATGTGCAGGTATTTTTCCGATAATACCGATCTCAGAAAAGAATTACTGCGATTGTGCAGTTATTTACTCTCGCATGCCCCGACAACCGTCAACTAGAGCAAAATAGATGTACTTTTGCAGGCTATTCTTTATTTTAGGATTTATTGAATCCGATAGATGCAGAATCGCAGCTATTTCGAAAGTTCCCGCCCCGGTCGTTGTTCTCGTTAATTTACGAGCCTTTTCGACCGAGTCAGTTGCACACCGGCGGCTTGCCTACTGGGCATGTGGTTGACCAACGTCATGCGACGCCAAATACCGCGCGCTGGGAGCTTCACGCGGTCTCATCGCCCCCAAGCAATTGCAGTAATCGACTCTGGCTTCGGTACCTCCGACATTTATGTGTTGTCTGCCCGGTGATGTCGTGACATCAATGGCACAGTTGTGTGCCGCATCGCCTCAAGCGTCTATAACCGGCTGCGCACCTCGAATATCGCGAATTTCAAATAATGGCCTTCATCGACGCCGACGATTTGCGGATGATCCTTGCCCGCGCCCCGCCATTCGATCAAGCGCAAAATTTTGCCCGCATCCAAAGCCGCATCCTGAATCGCCTGCAGGAACAGCTCGGGCCGCATATGGTACGAGCAGCTGGCCGTTACGAGGTAGCCGCCTTCGTTTACGAGCTTCATCCCATGCAGGTTAATATCCTTGTAGCCCCGCGTGGCTCCCGCCACCGCGTTCCTCGTCTTGGCAAAAGCAGGCGGATCGAGGATAACGACATCCCAGGTACGTCCTTTCGCTCCGAGCGGCTTGGACGTGTCAACCTTCTTCCCTTCGCCGGATGCCGCTCTGCCGCGTTCCAGGCGGTCCTCCACGCCTTTGACCTGCTCCCGCAAATATTGGAACGCATCCGCCACGACGAACTCCACGCGTTCTTCAAAGCCGTTTAACGCGACGTTCCTTTTGGCCGATTCGATCGCATGCTCCGAAATGTCGAGGCAGGTGACCTTCTTCGCTCCGGCCTTGCAGGCGTTCAGCGTAAAGCTGCCCGTATGGGAGAAGCATTCCAGCACGGTCGCCCCGTCCCAATAAGGGAAAGTCACGATGCTGCCGCTTTTGTTGACGGGCACGCTTCGCCGCTCGCCATCGACCTCCAGCTCCCGCACTTCGATGCCGCTTCGGGCACCCCACCCTTTCATCAGGCGGCCGACCGACGCGCGATTTTCGCGTTGATCGAAAAAGTATCCGGTCTTCTGTCCTTCCACGATGTCGACCTCGATCTGGAGGCCGTTCTCCGTAATAAGCACATGCCGCGGGCAATCTCCGTACAACGTTCCGGTCGTCTGCTCCAAGCCTTCCAGCTCGCGGACACTGACATCGCTGCGTTCATAAATGCCGTTCGGCGCGAAGACTTCAACTAGAGCCGACACGATTTCAGCACGTCTTAGCTCCATTCCGAGCGTAAGCAGCTGAATGACGAGCACGTCGGCAAAACGGTCGACGATCAGCCCGGGCAAAAAGTCGGCTTCGCCGTAAACAAGCCGGCACGATACCGGGTCATCGACAAACCGGAGACGATGCTCGAAACATCCGCGAAAGCGCTCGGCGAAAAAAGCGTGGTCCATCGCCGCCAAAGGCGTATACGCAACGACGCGTATCGCGATTTGCGAACGCGGGTTCCAGTAGCCGGTCGCCAAAAACCGCCCCTGGTGATTCAGTACGGTGACCAAATCGCCGGGAGCGGCGTCGCCTTCCATTTTTTCAATCTCATTCTGATATACCCAAGGATGTCCTTGTTCCAGCCGTTTTTTGCGGCTGCGCTGCAAATAAACCGATGCCATGATAAAGCCCCCTGATAGCCAATATGGAGCTTATTGTAGCAAATATAAACAGGCACCGCAATTTATCCGTCACGGAAACGAACGGGCGCTACGAAGAAATCGTCGTATCGTTCGCGGATTTGAGCGTTGGCGTGCTGCTCGTCAGCGACGTCTCCACCCGGATGACGTCCGGTGTAGTGGCGACTGCTTCCAGCACGCTGTCGAATTTTTTCGGCTTCGCCGTTTTGACGGTCATATGCATGAGCGCCGCTTTGCGTTTGCCGTCCTCGTAAGGCAGCTCGCGATTTTCGATTTGGATGTTGCCGATTTGCACGCCCATCTTGTGCAGCATCATCATGATCGTACCGATGTTGCCGTTTCCATCCCAAACTTCGATGCATAACACCCGTTTTTGCCGCGACTTCGAAAATGTTTTTTCCAGCTTGTTCAGCAAAAAAAGGCAAATCAGCACGGCGAACGTCCCGACGAACGCGCCGAAATAAAATCCTGCGCCAACCGCGAGGCCGATGGCCGCCACAACCCACAGCGAAGCGGCCGTCGTCAGCCCCGATACGGTCGTACCGGTACGCATGATCGTCCCCGCGCCCAAAAAGCCGATGCCGCTGATCACTTGCGCAGCAAGCCGGGCGGGGTCCATCCGCACGTTCGGTTCCTCCGCGAATTCTGAAAACCCGTAAATCGATAACAAAACGACAAGCGCCGAGCCAAGACAAACCAAAATATGAGTGCGAAAGCCTGCGGCGTGATCGCCCAATTCGCGTTCCAAACCGACCAACCCGCCGAGCACAACGGCCAAAACGAGCCGAATGCCCAGTTCCAAATAACTAATATGCCATACTTCGGGATGAAAGACGGTGGGCATTAGCGTCACCTCAATCTTTTAAAGGAATGCTGATGCGTTTTTTGTTTTCGAAATAGACGATTTCCTCATATCCGACTTCGGCCAATAGCGCCGCCGCTTCGTCAAGCTGTGTGCCGAGATCGTCCGGAAAATGCGCGTCCGAGCTCATCGTAATCGGGACGCCGTGGCTGCGCAGGACGCGCAGGAAGGCAGGGCTTGGGCAAGCTTCCTTGACCGGATATCGGTAGGCTAGCCCGGTATTGATTTCGGTCGCAACGTCCTTCTGAACGAGCAGCTCGGCAATTTCGTTATACATCGGCAGCAGAACCTGTTCGTCCGGGCGATGGTTGAACACCTTCAAGTTGTCCAGGTGGGCGATGAAACTGAACAAGCCGCTGTTGATCGCGCCTTTTACATTTTCAAAATGATTGCGGTATAATTCCGTCAAATCGTATTGCTCGAATAGGTGCTGGACTTCCGGATTGTCGAAACCCCAGCCTTCATAGAAGTGCACCGAACCGATCACGTAATCGAATTCGTAGCGGGATAACAATTCGCCTAGTTCGGCTTCGCCGCCGGGAAAATAATCCGCTTCCACGCCGAGCGATACCGGAAATCCGTCCTGCTTGGCTTGACGGACGGCTGCGATGAACGGCTCGATCGAGCATACGCATACGCGATCCAGCCAATAGCGCTGCATCCGGCCAAGCGGCGAATCGTCCAGCGTCATATGCTTCTCGTAATACGAGCGGAATTCCGTAAACCGGTACAGGTGGTCGACGAGCCCGAATCGCTTTATGCCCCGCTCCTGCCCTTTGCGGAAATAATAACCTAGCCATTCGCGCGTGAAGCAGCCGCTGTCCAGCCGATCCTTCAGCAGCTCCCCGAGCTGGTTGATCCACTCCAAGGAATGCGACGGGGCCGTCAGCTTCGCTCCGCCCTCATTCATGTTCTCCAATGCGCGTGCCGTTCGTTGGATCCATCCCGTCGAATACGGACCTTCCTCCAAGTGAAAATGAAAGTCTACCTTCATGTTGTCTCCTCCTCGATTCAATACAACCGCTTCCCGGCGCAAGAGTTATCGTCACTCCACACAAAAGCGCTTGCGTATCGTAAGCCGAGTCCCTTTTACGCCTCGTCAGCTACTTCCTCCGACTCAAATTTGTCGCCCGCAATTAGCACTTCCACATCGCGTTCGCGCAAATGCTCGATCCATTCCGCCGGGCAGCCCGGATCGGTAATGAGCATCGATACGTTGTGCAGGGTCGATATTTTGGCAAATGTCGCTTTGCCGAATTTGGAATGGTCGGCGAGAACGATCGATTCCTCGGCGCGTTCCATCATTTTGCGGGAAATGCCAGCTTCGTTCAGATCGTAATCGGTTATTCCTTCAACGAGCGAAATGCCGCCTACCGTAATAAAAGCCTTGTGGACGCGAAATTGTCCGAGCAGCATATCGGTTAACGGACCGGCAGCGGATTGCAAAGCGGTATTCACTTCGCCGCCCGCGAAAAAAATTCGCCCCTTGAACGATTCCAACGCAAACAACAACACCGGTACCGAATGGGTAACGATCGTGACGTCGGTCCGCTCGCGCAAGTGACGAACAAGCTCAATCGCCGTCGTCCCGTGGTCGACCATGATCGTCTCGCCTTCTTTAACGAGTGATGCGGCATATTTGCCGATTAGCATCTTTTCGGATGCGTTCATCTGCGCCCGTTGCACGAACGGCGGCTCCCACGTTTCCATACGCGTTTTGACGGCGCCTCCGTAGACCTTCTTTAACCAGCCTTCCTTCTCCAACCGGTCGAGATCGCGGCGGATCGTTTCCGCAGAGACGTTTAATTGCTCCGCCAAAGCATGAACCTGAACTTTGTTGTCCTGTTCCAGCTGATCCAAGATCGTTTTTTTGCGTTCTTCATAGGATAACGACATAACAAGACGGAATAAGACGTTAACGCGTCTTATTGCCGAACGATACCTCCTTTTAAGTAACATCACGATGATTCGGTGGTTTTGTTGATTGTTGAATGTTTGTGTTGTTTGTTGCCTATATTATCTTTGTTTTTGCCGGATGTCAATACAAAATAAGTAAAGCTTCTATTCGGAGCACTATCCACGATGAATGACCCTAGTCATGCTTGGACAAATCGTTTCATAAAATGCAGCAGGAGTTGAAGTTCGGGAGTTACAGTTTCTAGGAATGAGGGGATCATACATGGCGCAAATATTTTTCGCATCATTATTCGGTTTCGGATTATTTCTATTCGGCATGAAAATGATGGAGCTTTCGCTGCATCGCTGGGCAGGTCCTCGGCTGCTCGGCATTCTGGAAACGTACACAGCGACCCCTTGGCACGGCCTTGTCGCCGGAACCGGAATCACCGCTCTGCTCCAGAGCAGCACCGCCGTAACGGTCCTTTCCATCGGTCTGGTGAATGCCGGGTTGTTGACCTTCCCCCGTACGCTCGGCATCATTCTCGGCACGAACATCGGCACTTGCCTAACGACCGAGCTGATCGGATTAAACATAAACCGGCTTGGCCTGCCTCTACTCATATTATCTATATGTACGTTAGTGGTCTCATTTGTTATGATCCAGCAAAAAGACGGGACGGCGCAAGTCGCTTCCTTCCGATTATCCGTGAGCGCGCTCCGCTCGACCCAATGGTTGTCTCTCGCCATAGCCGGGTTTTCCTGCGTCTTGCTCGGCATCCATACGATGCAGTCGGTTGCGCCCGCTCTTCAGGAACGCGGTCTGTTCGACTGGTTCGTGGAGCAAGCCCAGCGCAGCCTATTGTGGGGGATAGCGGCCGGCGCCATTGTGACGGCGATCATCCACAGCAGCGCAGCCGTCATCGCGATGGCAATGGGCCTTGCGTCAACCGGCGTGCTGCCGCCCGAGCTCGGCATCGCGATTGTTATCGGCGCCAATGTCGGCACGTGCGCCACGGCCTTTATCGCTTCGATCGGAGGCAGCAAAGCCGGCCAGCTTGTCGCCTGGTCGCACATCGCTTTGAACGTCGGCGGCGCCATTTTGTTTTACCCGCTCATCCCGGTACTGCATGACCTTGTCAACTGGATGACGAATCAACCTTCCGGCCAGATCGCGCGCGCGCAAACCGTGTTTAATATTGCGTGTTCGCTCCTGGCTCTGCCGCTGTGTTATTTGCCGGTTTGGCGGAAGTTCCGGCTACAATCGTAACGCCGGAGCTTGTACCGAGCCGCGTAGCGCCGGCTTGAATCATTTGGAGTGCGGCCGCCGTATCTCTTACGCCCCCGGAAGCCTTGACTCCGATATGCGGAGATACGTTCTCCCGCATGAGCCGGATGTCGGCTGCCGTTGCTCCGCCCGGACCGAATCCCGTCGACGTTTTGACGAAATGCGCCCCTGCCGCTTCGGCGATCCTGCAGCCTTCGCGTTTCTGATTGTCGCTGAGCAGTCCCGTTTCGAGTATGACCTTTACGATCGCTTTGCCCTTCACCGCTTCGACAATCTCGCGAATATCTCGTTCCACGGCCTCGTAGCTTCCATCCTTCAGCAAGCCGACGGCTACCACCATGTCGATCTCCGCAGCGCCGGCGTTTGCCGCTTCGGCAGCTTCGAACGCTTTGGCGCCGCTCGTCATTGCGCCAAGCGGAAAACCAACGACGGCGCAGACGCGCACGTCCGAGCCGGCTAACAATTCTCGGCAAAGCGGTACCCAGCAGCCGTTTACGCAAACGCTGTAAAACCGATGCTCTTTCGCTTCCCGGCACAATTTCTCGATATCTGCTCTACCTGCTTCCGGCTTCAAGTACGTATGATCGATATATTGCGCCAGACGAGCAGGATCGGATGCCAGCCGTTCATTCGAATAATGTCCTTCAGCCATTGCCAATCGCCTCCAAGCCCAATTGTTTCAAAGCCGCCCTCAAAATTCGGTCATTGTTGTCATAGCCGGAGGTTGATTGGCGTCTCCAAGCCTCTTGCGGTTCAAACCATTCGACGCCGCGGATTTCTTCGACTTGAGCTTGCAGCGAGCCGCCGACCGCCTCAACCAAATAATAGTGGACCTCTTTATCGACGACCTCATTGCTTTGCGTCGTGTATTGATATTTGATCGTATCGAGCGGGGCGATAATACGGCCCGTTATGCCCGTTTCCTCGACGATTTCCCGGAGCGCCGTCTGCTCGATCGTTTCGCCGGGCTCCATTTTGCCCTTGGGCAGCGATATTTTGCCGTAACGATCCTGAATCATCTGAATTTCTAATTTCCCGTCTACCGTTCGATAAACGACGCCTCCTGCGGATATTTCTTTCATGATGGCTCACCCCAATATGAAATGGTTATATTTTGAAAAAAGGACTTCGTATCGGCAAGCCGAACGAAATCCTAACTAGCGTATATAGAGGGTCCGCAAAAGCCGGGTTCGGGATTATATCCCGCTCGCCGTACGAACTTGCTCCGGTGCCGACGGCATGACGCGCACGAGCTTGCCTTTGCATTCGTTGACTCCCGCTTCCACGATTTGTACTTTGCAAAGCTCGCCGATGAGCGATTCCGCCCCCTCGAACACGATCTGCAAGTAGTTGTCGCTGTAGCCCATCACCATGCCCGTACCCGGCGCGCCTTTATAATCCCGCTCCGGGATCACGTCAAGCACTTGACCGACGAACTTGCGGGCGTAATCCAGCTGCATCCGCTCGGACAAGTCGATCAGCTCATGGACGCGTTCGTTTTTCACTTCTTCGTCGATCTGATCCTCCATCCGTGCGGCCGGCGTGCCGGTACGCTTCGAATACGGGAATACGTGCATTTCCGCGAACTGAATTTTCTCCATGAAAGCATAACCGTCGCGGTACATTTCTACGGTCTCCCCCGGGAAGCCGACGATCACGTCGGTCGTAATCGCGACATCCGGCATAATCCGGTGGAGTCGTTCGATCTTCTCGGCGAATTCCGCCGTCGTATATTTGCGGCGCATCCGCTTCAGTACGGTATCGTTCCCCGCTTGAAGCGGTATGTGCAGATGACGGCACATTTTCGAAGTGTTCTGGAGCACTTCAATCACTTCATCCGTAATTTGGCTCGCTTCGATCGAGCTGATCCGAATCCGCTCCAAACCTTCAACTTTGTCAAGATCCCATAGCAGATTGGCCAGCTTGTAGTTCTCCAGATCGTCGCCATAACCGCCGGTATGGATGCCGGTTAATACGATTTCCTTGTAGCCGGCAGCTACAAGCTGCTTCGCCTGGTTAATGACGCTTTCCGGGCTGCGGCTGCGCGAGAGGCCGCGCGACCAAGGAATGATGCAGAACGTGCAGAAGTTGTTGCAGCCTTCCTGTATTTTGAGGAATGCGCGCGTACGCTCCGCAAAATCGGGAACGTCCAGCTCTTCGAATTCGCGCGTTTTCATAATGTTGCGAACGGCGTTGATCGGCTGGCGATCCTTCTGGATTTGCTCGATATACGGCATGATTTTGTCTCGGTCTTGCGTGCCGATAACGAGATCGACGCCCGGAATGGCCATAATTTCGGCCGGCGACGTTTGCGCGTAGCAGCCGGTAACGGCGATGATCGCGTCCGGATTGCGGCGAACCGCCCGGCGAATGATTTGCCGGCTCTTCTTGTCCCCTGTATTCGTTACGGTGCATGTATTGATCAAATAAACGTCGGCCGTCGACTCAAAGTCGACCTGCTCGTAGCCTTCGTTTTTAAACAGCTGCCAAATCGCTTCCGTATCGTAAAAATTCACTTTACAACCAAGCGTATAAAATGCGACGGATGGCATGTTACCGTCCTCCCATCTCTCCGGATTCATATAGTATGCACGTGAGTCCGACCATGGCGGCCGTTTCCGTGCGTAAAATTCGTTTGCCAAGCCCTACGGCTTTCGCCCCGGCCGCTTCGGCCTGCAAGGCTTCATTTTCGGTAAAACCGCCTTCCGGCCCTACGATGAGCAGCAGCTTCTTACGTCGTTCTGCTTTGGTTGTCGCATTAGGATCGGCAGCCTTATCTTCAGTCTGTCCGTTTCCTGCAAATACAAGCCCCAGCAGCTCGCGAAATTGCTGCGCCGATTGTTTCTCATAACAAAAATATGCGGCGTCAACCTCCGGAATGAGCCCGAGGAGCCTTTTCCAGGAAACCGATGCGTCTACCCGCGGCACTCGGTTGCGATGGGCCTGCTCCGCCGCTTCCTTGGCGATTTTGTTCCAGCGCTCGAGCCGCTTCGCTTCCTTCTTATCATCATATTGGACAACCGTCCGTTCGGAAATAAACGGAACGAACCGGCTGGCGCCGATTTCCGTGCATTTCTGAATGACCGTTTCCAGCTTGTCGCCTTTCGGCAAGCTTTGCGCAATCCATACGTCGACGGCGGCTTCCTGCGTCATTGGGATCATCTCGACGATCGAAGCTTCGACAGAGCCTTGCCCGATTGCCGTAATTTCAACCTTCGCCTCGCGGCTTTCGCCGTCGCTGCAAATGACGATGTCACCGACCCGCCCGCGCATGACGCGCGTGATATGATGAGCGTCATCGCCGGTAATCGTGACGGACGCTTCCGTAAACTGCTCCGGCGCTACAAAATATCGCTGCATAATCATCTCTGCCTTCACGAATTCATACGTAATTAAACGAAAAAAATGGAGTCGGAAAACTCCAAACTCCATCATACAACTTTTACGGCTCAAATGCTACCTTTGTCCTCATTTTCCACTACATTCGGAAGAAGATCGATAGAAAATCGTTGAATAATGTCAAAATATCCCCGCTTAACGCAAAAAGCGGTCCGAGCGTCACCCGGGAGACGGGAGTGATGAATACCAACAACAGCAGGATGAACATGCCCCACTGCTCGTATTGCGACATTTTAGCCCGCAGCGCCGGAGGGGCCAAATCTTCGACAATCCGGTAACCGTCCAGCGGCGGCAACGGAATCAGGTTAAAAATAAACAAGGCCAAGTTAATCGTGATCAAATAATTGAAGAACGTATATAAGGCCATTGCGACGCCGCGATTCATCCCGTTCAACCATCCGAAATAGAAGAACATCGTTAACAGCAAAGTGCCGATAAACGCAAGAATCAAATTGCTGATCGGTCCGGCAGCCGAAACGATAATGCCCATCAACCGAGGCCTTTTGAAATTGCTGCGGTTGACCGGTACCGGTTTCGCCCAGCCGAAGCCCGCCACCATCAAGAACAATACCCCGATGAGGCTAAGATGCACTCTCGGATTCAAGCTGACCCGCCCGAGTAGCTTGGCAGTGGGATCGCCGAATTTATAAGCCGAATACGCGTGGGCAAATTCGTGAACGGAAAAGGCGATCAATAAGACAAGAATAACAAACGGCAAATCTTCCAACGGATACCGAATTAAATTTTGGAGAAAATCCATCGTTCACCCACCTACTGTTTTTTGGCGACAAAAGCAATCCAGTCCTGGTCGCGCTGACGATCGACGATCGTGAATCCGGACGCAGTCAGCGCCTGCTCCACCGCTTGCTCTTTATTCTTGTAGATACCCGACGTAATATAATAGCCGCCGGCTTCCAACACTTGATAGACGTCGTCGATGAAGAGCATGATAACCTCCGCCAGGATATTCGCGACGACGATGCGTACGGGCAGCTTGACGCCGAGAATGCCTTCGGCATCATCCGACTGCTCGTTATCGTGGAGCACCTGCAGCAGGTCGCTTTCGCGGACATTGATCCGGTCGCTTAGCCCGTTCAATTCGACATTCTCGGCCGCGCTTGCGACGGCGACGGGATCGAGGTCTACGGCGAGCACCCGCTTTGCGCCGAGCAGGCATGCGCCGATCGCCAGGATGCCGGATCCTGTACCCACGTCGATAATATCTTCGCCGCCCTCAATGACGGACTCCAGCGTACGCAGGCAAAGCGACGTAGTCGGGTGCGTGCCCGTGCCGAATGCCATGCCGGGGTCGAGCTCGATAATCCGCTCCTCTGCGCTTTGAGGCGTGTAGGTTTCCCATGTCGGTTTAATCGTCAGCTTATCCGTCACTCGAATCGGCTTGAAATATTGCTTCCAAGCGTTGGCCCAATCGTCCTCGTCGACGAGCCGCGTTTCCATCACGCCCGATCCCGGGTCGATTCCGAAATCCCGAAGCTCCGCAATTCTCGGTTCCAGCCCGGCCATCAACGTGGCGGGATCCTCCGTCTCAAGGAAGTAGCCTTTCACGACGGCAAACCCTTCCGGGATGTCGTTCAGCGGCGATTCATAAAATTGTCCAAGCGACGTATCGCGCTTTTTGTTTAACGTTCCCGACTCTTCAATCGATACCCCGTCCGCATCCAATTCATGCAGGAAGTTGGAAACCATTTCCGTGGCTTGCTCGGTCGTATGTATCGTAATTTCATGCCAACGCATTCATTGCCCTCCAATATGTATGAAAAAATAAATAGTCTTGCAGTCGCATAATTGTTATTGTACTATACCGTCCACCATAATACAAAATAACCCCACAAAGCGGGACATGGCTTCGAAGCTGATTTACACCGTCAAAAAGGCCTCCCTGTGAGGGAAGCCTTTCTTCGAGCGATGCTTAATTTATGTCGCACATTCGCGCCACCCGCGTCTCTAAACTCTCCCGCCGCCGTCGGAAATGGCATGTATCGCCTGATCGTACGCTTCATCGTCGATCGTTGCGGTCAGCAAGCAATCCAGGTTGTCTCCGGCAAATTCCGACATGCCGTATGCCATCGGGTCGTAAGCCGCAAAAATCGCTCCATTCGGGTTCAGGAACGTGCCGCCGATCGAAAGAGCCGCCATCCCGGGAAATCCGCTCGTTATCGGATTGGAGAGGCCTACCGGGGTTCCGCCCGTATAATTGGCGGCCGGACCGATCGATACGTCCTCCGCCCGCAACGATTTAAGCTTGGTTGCAACGGTTTCCGCTTGCGATGCGTTTTGGAAATAAGCTGTGATGGTTCGTTGACCCATGAATTACCCTCCTTCTAACCCGCGAGCCAGGCGCGCTGCCCGCGACTGGTCGGCATCATTCGGACGTTACGACTGCTGCCTTTGATCGGCTTGTTCCGCCCGCTCCAACGCCTCTTTATCGTCGGCATCCATTTGCTCTTCCGAAAATTCGACATCCTCGTTTTTCCCGATCGGCAGGTCGCCGAATTGTACGTTTATATCTCGATATAGATTGTTCTTTTTATCTTGAGCCATGGTTAAGCTTCCTCCTCATGAGCATATTTCCGCATGAATGTAGTATTTGGCAAACTCGGCTTCATTATGCTTGTTAACGCAAAAAAACTATGATGAATGCGGACGTGCCGCAAACATCATAGTTATGTTGTGCATATTGCCGGATGTCGGAATATGCCGTTATTAGTCGCCTAGAAACGCTTTTTTCATCCGCTCGAAGATCGATTGGTGCTGCTCGTGCGTTTGCTCGCCGCTTAATCCGGCAAATTTGCGCAGCAGCTCCTTCTGTTCTTCGCTTAGGTTCGTCGGCGTCACGACAACGACCTTCACGTGCTGATCGCCTTGTCCGTAGCCGCGAAGACGCGGCACCCCTTTGCCCTTCAGGCGGAAATGGGTGTCTGTTTGCGTGCCTGCCGGAATTTTCAGCTTCACCTTCTCCGTCAGCGTCGGGATTTCGATTTCGTCGCCGAGCGCCGCTTGCGCGAACGTGAGTGGAATTTCGCAATAAATGTCGTCGCCTTCGCGCTCGAAGAAGTCATGCGGCTTCACGCGCAAAATGATGTACAGATCGCCGGAAGGACCTCCCCGCAAGCCGGGCTCCCCTTCGCCGGAGATGCGCAGCTGCGCGCCGTCGTCCACACCTGCAGGAATTTTGACATGAATCTTCCGCTGCTTCTTCACCTTGCCCGAGCCATGGCAATCGCCGCATTTGTCTTTGATAATTTTGCCCTGCCCGTTACAAGTGGAGCACACTCTGCGGTTCACGATACGTCCGAACGCCGTATTCTGCACGACCTCCTGCTGTCCGCTGCCGCGGCAAGTGGAGCAAGTTTCCGGTTTCGTACCCGGTTTGGCTCCGGAGCCGTGACACGTATCGCAGTTTTCGGTACGCGGGATCGTGATGTCCGTCTCTTTGCCGAACACCGCTTCCTTGAACTCGATCGTCATCGTATATTGCAGGTCATTGCCGCGCTGCGGCGCGTTCGGATCGCGCCGGCTTCCGCCGCCGCCGCCGAAAAACATATCGAATATATCGCCGAAGCCGCCGAAATCTTGGCCGCCGAAGCCGCCTCCGCCCATCCCCTGGTTCGGATCGACATGCCCGAAACGGTCGTACGTCGCCCGCTTCTGATCGTCGCTTAAGACATCGTAAGCTTCCTTGATTTCTTTGAACTTGGATTCCGCATCCGCGGCTTTGTTCACGTCGGGATGATACTCGCGCGCCAACTTGCGATAGGCCTTTTTCAGCTCATCGGCATTCGCTTCTTTCCCGACGCCTAGCACTTCATAATAATCCCGCTTATTCGCCATGCTCCCACCCCCATTGCCATCTCATCTGCAATCGATATTGATTTCAAAACGAAAGCCAAAGTCAGCATAACCTGACTTTGACCTCGCGTTCAACCTTTAATTTTCGATCCGAAGCTTTTCTTATTTCTTATTTCTTATCGTCGACGACTTCGTAGTCCGCATCGACTACGTTATCTTTTTTCGCCGGTTCGCCTTGCGATTGCGGTCCCGCTTCGCCCGCAGCGCCTGCTTGCGACGCTTGCTCATACAGCTTGACGGACAGCTTCTGAACCACCTCGGTAAGCTCCTCGGTCGATTTTTGGATTTCTTCGAGATTGTCGCCTTCGAGCGCTTTTTTCACTTTGTCTTTCGCCGCGTTCGCTTGGTCGATTTCGCCTTGGTCGACCTTGTCGCCAAGATCCTTCAGCGTTTTCTCCACGGTGTAGACGAGTTGGTCCGCTTGGTTGCGCGCTTCGACGAGCTCTTTGCGCTTGCGGTCTTCTTCGGCGTGAAGCTCGGCATCCTTCGTCATCCGGTCGATTTCCTCTTGGCTGAGGCCGCTGGAGGAAGTGATCGTAATTTTGTGGCTTTTGCCCGTACCTTTATCCAGCGCCGAAACGTTTACGATGCCGTTCGCATCGATATCGAACGTAACCTCGATTTGCGGAATGCCGCGCGGCGCCGGCGGAATGTCGCCCAGCATAAAACGTCCAAGCGTTTTGTTGTCCTTCGCCATCGAACGCTCGCCTTGCAGAACATGAATTTCCACGCTTGTTTGGTTGTCCGCGTACGTGGAATAAATTTGCGATTTGCTTGTCGGTATCGTCGTGTTGCGGTCGATCATTTTCGTAAATACGCCGCCTGCCGTTTCGATACCGAGGGAAAGCGGAGTAACGTCGAGCAATACGACGTCTTTGACGTCGCCCGTCAATACGCCGGCTTGAACGGCTGCGCCGAGAGCAACGACTTCGTCCGGATTGACGCCTTTGTGAGGCTCTTTGCCGATCAGCTTCTTGATCGCATCCTGTACGGCAGGAATACGCGTAGATCCGCCGACAAGAACGACTTTGTCGATTTCGCTTGCGGACAAGCCGGAGTCGGACAACGCCTGGCGAGTCGGTCCAAGCGTACGCTCAACCAGCTGTGCCGTCAGTTCGTCGAATTTTGCGCGAGTCAAGTTCATCTCCAAGTGCTGAGGCACGCCGTCGACAACCGTAATGAACGGCAAAGAAATCGTCGTGGACATGACGCCCGACAGCTCTTTTTTCGCTTTTTCCGCAGCGTCTTTTAAACGTTGAACCGCCGCTTTGTCTTTGCTCAGGTCGATGCCTTGCTCTTTTTTGAACTCGGCAACAAGGTAATCCATCACCACTTGGTCGAAGTCGTCGCCGCCGAGACGGTTGTCGCCGCTTGTCGCCTTTACTTCGAAGAAGCCATCTCCCAACTCGAGAATCGAAACGTCGAACGTACCGCCGCCGAGGTCATAAACGAGGATCGTTTGATCTTCCGATTTTTCGAGACCGTAAGCAAGCGCCGCAGCCGTCGGTTCGTTTACGATCCGCAGCACTTCCAGACCCGCGATTTTGCCCGCGTCCTTCGTCGCTTGACGCTGACTGTCATTGAAATAAGCAGGAACGGTGATAACCGCTTGCGTTACCGGTTGGCCGAGGTATGCTTCGGCGTCGGATTTCAGCTTTTGCAGAATCATTGCGGAAATCTCTTGCGGCGAAAATTCGTTGTTGTCGATTTTTTCTTTGTGCGTTGTTCCCATGAAACGCTTGATCGAAGAAATCGTGCGGTCCGGGTTCGTGATCGCCTGGCGTTTCGCCGTTTCGCCGACAACGCGTTCGCCGTCTTTCTTGAAGCCTACGACCGACGGGGTCGTACGGTTGCCTTCCGGATTCGGGATAACGACGGCTTCGCCGCCTTCCATGACGGCAACGCAAGAGTTCGTTGTTCCTAAGTCGATGCCAATTACTTTACTCATCTGAATGAACCTCCTCAAAATCATTGTTCAATATTATCGGATAACGTCCGTTACATGCTCACTTTGACCATTGCGGGACGGAGTACTTTCTCTTTCAGCATATAGCCTTTTTGCACTTCTTCAACAACGATGCCTTCCTCGTGCTCCTCGGATTCCACTTGCATGATCGCTTGATGGAATTCGGGATTAAACGGCTGGCCGACAGCGTTCATCGCTTTAAGCCCTTCGTTCTCCAGCACTTGCGAGAACTGGCGGAAAATCATGTCCACCCCTTTGGCAAGCGATTCAAAATCTTGGTTCGCCTTGCTTGCGGCAAGCGCGCGCTCCATATTGTCCGTAACCGGCAGCAGTTCGCCGATCAGCTTCATGGCGGCGTATTGGGCGAGCTCTTCCTTTTCCTTTAACGTGCGGCGCCGGAAATTGTCAAAATCGGCTTGCGCCCTCAGCAACCGCTCTTTCCCCTCTTCCACTTGCTTTCGCAATTGCTCGATTTCGGGATCAACCGGTTGTTCGTCAAGATTGTCGGATGTTTCCGGCTCGGTATGAGTAGAAGACGTTACGTCTTGTTCGTTATCTACGGTTTCAGCCGCTATCTCTTCTTTGTTCTCCATCTCCATAGCATTCTCTTTCTGAGTCACTATCCATTCACCTCCTTAAAATGGTACACCTGCAAAGCTTAGGTCGGCTTATCATCGTTTAGTATGCATCGTCCGCCTCCGCGGAACGCATTTTAATGACGGTATGTATGCGAAGCACGGCCGCCGCCACTTCTCCCGCCGCTTGCAAGGCGTGGATCTTCACGGGCGCGGGGTCGACGATGCCGGCTTGCAGCATATCGATCAGCTGGCCGGTATCGCAATCGATGCCGAGCGTATCGGTATCTCCTTGATGCTGCGCGGCTTTAGCTTCTTCCACCTTCTCCAGCGGGTTGAAGCCTGCATTCACGACGATTTGCGAAAGCGGCTTGCGCAGCGCCTGCGCGACCGCGTCTACGCCGAAGCCTTCCATGCCGCGAATGCCTTCGCGGTATCGCTCCAGCTCGCGGGCGACCGCGATCTCAACCGCGCCGCCTCCCGGGACGATCCCGCCGCGGACAGCCGCCTGCACCGAAGCCGCCGCATCGCGGGCGATTCGGGCCCGCTCGCCGACGATTTCCCGGGTGCTCGCTCCGACGACGATCGTTACCGCCGGCTCCCTCGGGCCGCCGGCTAGGCGGACCCGTTCCAGCTTCGCATCATAATAGACATCTTCGACGAAGCCCAGGTAGTCGATCAGCTCATCTTCTGATTTATGCAAGGCGATGCGCTTTAACGGCTTGGCTCCGGTAAACTCGCAAACTTTGTGCAAATCCGTCTTCGACGCCCGTTGAATGACGATAATCCCTTGATCGGCGCAAAATTGCTCCGCCTCCGGATGAACGCCGCGATCGACGAGCACAAGGCCGATATCCAAGGCGACCAGCTTATGCAACAGCTGCGTAAATTGCTTATTCAGCTCCATATACCGGTGGAACCCCGCTTCGGTCGCAAGCGCCTCTTCGCCGATCGACTCCGGCTCGAACGCATCGTATAGAACAAGCGCCCGCTTGTTGCTTAAGCCGATATGCATTTGCGCGTTAAGCGGTTTTTTGCGGAGCAGCAATCCGGGCCATACTTCGTTGTCCGCCTTTTCGTCCGAAACAACCGTTTCGGAAAATGCAAACCGCGGGTCCCGCAGCTTCTCCGCGCCGAGTCGCTCGGCTGCCGATACGACCAGCCGCGCGATATCCTCGTGCTCTCGGCCGGCAACGAAGGCGACCTGGCGCAGCATCGGATCGTCCATGCCGGCGATCGGCCTTGCTTTGCGCTTGACGGCGTCAATCGCCTCGCGAATGCCAAGCGCCATGCCGCTGACGACTTTGGCGACCGGCACGCCCCGCGTCACTTGCGCCACGCCCTCGTTAACAAGCGCGCCCGCAAGCACCGTTGCCGTCGTCGTGCCGTCGCCGACCTCATTCTGCTGCGCACGCGCCACTTGTATGAGAAGACGCGCGGCGGGATGCGTGACGTCCATTTTCTCCAATATCGTCACGCCGTCGTTCGTAATAATGACGTCGCCGCCCGCGCCGACGAGCATCGTATCGAGCCCTTTGGGACCAAGCGTCCCTTCGACCGCCGAACAGATCGCGCGAATCGCGCCGGCGTTGTTCATTAATGTGGAATGCCGTTCGTCCCCTTCGGAACCGCTTTGCTTCATTTGACTCATCGGCCGCTCTGTCCTCTCCTTCGGAATGATCGGTTGTCGGTTTATTTGTACCAGCGGGCCAGCGCAACCGCCAAATCTTTGGACAGATGATCCAGCAAGCCGATGACGCGTCCGTAGTCCATGCGGGTAGGTCCCAAAATGCCGATCGTGCCAAGCGTCTGGCCTTCCAAGGAATAGGTTGCCGTAATCAAACTGCAGCTATTGATCGCTTCATGCGAGTTTTCCGTGCCGATCCGAACCTGAATGCCGGACGGAGCGGCAGAAAACAGCTTCAGCAGCGTTGGCGTTTCGTCCAGCAAATCCAATATCGTTTTGACCTTGTCGACGTCTTTGAACTCGGGCTGTGTCAGCATGTTCGTCGTACCGCTCAAGAACAGGCGATTGTTGTCGTTCTGATCGAACAACGATTCCACCATGCCGATGAGCGATTCATACCGGTCCACGTATCTGCTGAGCTCCTGCCCGATTTCGGAATACATTTTCGAGCTTAGCTTCAATAGAGGTACGCCGGCCAGCTTGGAGTTTAAAATGTTCACCGCTTTTTCGAGCTCGCTCATGGCGATGCCGTCGGGAATGGTCACCGTGCGGTTCTCCACATGCCCCGTGTTCGTCACGATAATGGCGACGGCCGTATTGTCGTTTAACGGCACGAGCTGCAGGTGACGCAATGTCGTGCTGAACACCTCCGGACCGAGCACGATCGAGGTGTAGTTCGTAATATGCGAAAGAATCGAGGCTGCATGCTGAATGACCCGCTCGATTTCGATTATTTTTTCGGCAAAAAATGATTTGATTACGTCCAGATCTCGGCCGTTGATATCGGCCAGCTTCACAAGATGATCGACATAATAACGATATCCTTTGTGCGAAGGAATGCGTCCTGCCGATGTATGCGGCTGCTCCAGGTAGCCAAGCTCCTCCAGATCGGCCATCTCGTTCCGGATCGTCGCCGGACTGAAGCTGACGTCGCCGCGCTTGGAAATGCTCCGTGATCCGACAGGCTCCGCGGATCGAATATAGTCTTCTACGATGATGCTTAATATCAATCTCTGACGTTCCGACAGCATATTCTTCCCTCCTGTCGTTAGCACTCGTTTCTGATGAGTGCTAATCGCTAATACAAAAATACCAAACCGACGTGACGGTTGTCAAGTCAGTTCAGCATCCGAAGTACCGCGATTTCGTCGCAGCAATGTTGTTTTTTGCAATGAATGCAATCGGTCCATACTTTCTCGGGGAAAATTTCTTTTTGTACGACGGTAAACCCGTTTTTCTGAAAAAACGCCACCTCATATGTCAATGCCATCACTTTAGGCACTTGCATTTCCCGCGCTTCTTCAATCAGATAGTCGACAAGCCTGCTGCCGATGCCTTGTCCTTTGTAACCGTCGGTAATGCCAAGCGAGCGGATTTCGACCAAATCCGTTCCGAGCTTGAACAAGGAGCCGCAGCCGACGACCGTGCCGTCCAGCTCGGCAACGACGAAAGTTTCGATCATTCTGGCAATCGCTTCCCTTGACCTCGGGAGCATAATCCCTTTTTCAGCATATTCTTGAATGAGCCTAACGAGTGTGTCGATGTCTTCCGTTGATGCTTTCCTGCAGCTAACGGCCATGGCACGCCCTCCTTCCATGGGATAAGTCATACGAATAAATATACAATAGGGCGTATAAAAAATTCAAGAGGCAATTACAAACGATCTATCGGTTTGATTAAATAATTTCATAGCTTCGCAGTTTTTCCTCAGGCGAAAATCGGTTTACAATATAGTTAGAACCCATGAGGAGCGTGAACGGATATGTCGAATTCCAATGCCGATACGACAAGTGAACTGGCTGAACTCTATTTGCAAACGATCGTAACCGATTTTAACGGCATCAAAAAATTAGGAGACCGCGCGCTGGATCAGCTCCAGGAGCAAGACATCAACCGGTCGCCGGACTCCGAATCGAACAGCGTCGCCGTCATCGTCAAACATATGAGCGGCAACATGATTTCCCGCTGGACCGATTTTCTGACAACCGACGGAGAAAAAGAAAACCGCAATCGCGACGATGAATTCGTCGATGATGTACGGTCAAAGGAACAGCTTCTTGCAATCTGGAATCAAGGCTGGTCGGTTTTGCTGAATAGCCTATCTGCGCTAACCGCGGGTGACGTGCTGAAAACCGTCTATATCCGCAAGGAGCCGCATACGGTTCTTAAGGCGATACAACGTCAAGTCTCTCATTATTCTTATCATGTCGGGCAAATCGTTTATCTCGTCAAGCATCTGCAATCGGAAGCTTGGGTGTCGCTCAGCATTCCCCGGAACCAGTCGTCGGCGTTTAATCTAGAAATGAGCCAAAAACATCATTCCCAAGCAAAATCCCCTGATCGGTAAGCCGAAACCCGGATCCGGTCGACTCAAGCAGGCCCCGGGCGACAAGCCGCTCCAGCGGTTTCGCGAACACGTCTTCGAGCGATTCGCCGAATTGGCGGACGAAATCCTCATTGCGCACGCCGCGCAATAGTCGCAGCCCAACCATCATAAAGTCCTGCATCGCTTCCTCCCGGTCAACGGAGAACGTCTCCAGCCGGGGGAATCGAACTTGAGCCGCATCGATGTACGGCTGCACGCCTTTAATGTTGATGTGCCGCTGTCCGCGAGCGTATCCGTGCGCCCCGGCGCCAAGCCCGTAATAGCTTTCGTTCAGCCAATAGGTCGTGTTATGCCTGCTTGCGAAACCCGGCTTGGCGAAATTGCTGATTTCATATTGCTCGTAACCGGCTTCCTTCAGACGCTTCATAATAAGCAAATACATGTCCAGCTCGTCTTCTTCATCGGGAAGAGGAAGCTGGTTTTTTTGATATAAAGCGTGGAACAGCGTATTCTCCTCGACTTTAAGGCCGTAAATCGAATAGTGGGTCAAATCGAGCTCCAGCGCCTTGCGTACGCTATCCTCCAGCATGGCGATCGTTTGCTTCGGAAGTCCGAACATCAAATCGATCGACAGGTTGCCCAAACCGACCGCTCGGGCATTCTCGATACTGGCATATACGTCGTCCGTATTATGGATCCGTCCGATGCCTTCGAGCAATCCGTTGTCGAACGATTGCACCCCGAAGCTGATCCGGTTTACGCCGCCGGCGCGCATCGCCGCCAGCTTTTCCTTGTCCGTCGTGCCGGGATTCGCTTCCATCGTAAACTCGCCGCCTTCGGCAAGCGGGAAATACTTCCGCACCGTGCCGAGAAAATATTCCATCTGCTCCGGCGTCAGCACGGTCGGCGTCCCCCCGCCGACGAAGATCGTATCGATCGTCTCCGGCGGACATTCGCCGGCCGTGCGCTCCATCTCCCTCTCCAGCGCCTGCAAATAATCCATTACGGGCTGGCCTTTCAAGATATACGAGTTAAAGTCGCAATAATGACACTTGTTCGTGCAAAACGGAATATGGATATAAACCGCACGCGGTACGGACGCTTCGTGATACGTTGGTTCGGCCGTATGCTTTGCCGTTATTTCATTCATGATCAACACCTCGCTTTTCTTGGGACTAAATGGCCGACAAAAGCCGCGGCAGCACCATTTTACGGCGCGACGCGGCTCAGCCTCATTATGATATAACCCGACTATTCGTCGATTTTGAGCACGGCCATGAACGCTTCCTGCGGCACCTCGACGCTGCCGACCTGCTTCATCCGCTTTTTGCCTTCCTTCTGCTTCTCGAGCAGCTTCCGCTTCCGCGAGATGTCGCCGCCGTAACATTTGGCAAGGACGTTTTTGCGCATCGCCTTAACCGTTTCGCGTGCGATGATCTTCGTGCCGATCGAAGCCTGCACCGGCACCTCGAACATTTGCCGCGGGATAAGCTCCTTCAGCTTCTCGCAAATGATTTTGCCGCGATGGTACGCGCGGTCGCGATGGACGATAACCGACAGGGCGTCTACTTGCTCCGCGTTCAGCATAATGTCCATTTTCACCAAATTCGACTTGCGGTAGCCGACGAGATCGTAGTCGAACGACGCATACCCTTTGGTGTTGGATTTGAGTTGATCGAAGAAATCGTAGACGATTTCCGACAGCGGCATTTCATAAATGATCGTCACCCGGTTCGTGTCCAGGTACTCCATCGTCTTGAATTCGCCGCGGCGGCTTTGGCACAATTCCATGATCGCCCCGACGTAATCGTTCGGCACGATGACCGAAGCTTTAACGTACGGCTCTTCGACGAAATCGATTTTGCCGACCTCCGGGTAGTTCGACGGGTTGTCGATCGATAGCGTTTCGCCATTCGTCAGCGTTACCCGGTACACAACGCTCGGCGCCGTCGTAATGAGCGGAATGTTGAATTCGCGCTCGATCCGCTCTTGAATGATCTCCATATGCAGCAAGCCCAGGAAGCCGCAGCGGAAACCGAAGCCAAGCGCCGACGACGTTTCCGGCTCGTAACGCAGCGACGCGTCGTTCAGCTCGAGCTTCTCCAGCGCTTCGCGCAGGTCGTCGTAATCGGACGTTTCGATCGGATACAAGCCGCAAAATACCATCGGGTTGATCCGGCGGTAGCCCGGCAGCGGTTCAAGCGTCGGATTTTTCGCATCGGTGACCGTATCGCCGACGCGGGTATCCTTCACGTTCTTGATGCCTGCAACGATAAAACCGACGTCGCCGACGTTCAATTCCTCGACGATCGACATGCGCGGCTTGAATGCGCCGACCTCGATGACTTCGAACGTTTTGTCCGTCGCCATCATTTTGATTTTGGAACCGGACCGAATGGCGCCGTCCACGACGCGGACATATACGATAACTCCTTTATAAGGATCATAATGCGAGTCGAAAATGAGCGCTTTAAGCGGCGCATTCGGGTCGCCTGTCGGCGCGGGCACTTTGGCGACAACCTGTTCCAGAATGTCGCGGATGCCGATGCCCGCTTTGGCCGAAGCAAGCACCGCTTCGCTTGCGTCGAGCCCGATAACGTCCTCGATTTCCTGCTTGACCCGCTCCGGCTCGGCGCTTGGCAGGTCGATTTTATTAATAACCGGCAATATTTCAAGATTGTTATCGAGAGCCAAATAAACGTTGGCCAACGTTTGCGCTTCAATGCCTTGTGCCGCGTCGACGACGAGCAGCGCGCCTTCGCAAGCCGCGAGGCTTCGCGATACTTCGTACGTAAAGTCGACGTGTCCCGGCGTGTCGATCAGGTTCAGGATATAATCCTCGCCGTTATCGGCGCGATAGCTCAACCGCACGGCCTGAAGCTTGATCGTAATGCCACGTTCCCGCTCGAGATCCATTTGGTCGAGCACCTGCTCCTGCATTTCCCGATTCGACAACGCACCGGTATATTCCAGTATGCGGTCAGCAAGCGTCGATTTGCCGTGGTCGATATGGGCAATAATCGAAAAGTTGCGTATTTTTTGTTGTCTAGCTTGAACGTCCGTCATCCATAACCCCCACCATACTTGCCTTAAGATTCTATTTATTATAACAGTTGTGGGGAAACGCTTCAACGGTCGGACTTGACGACTGCTGTCGTTCGCCTACGATCAAGGCAAATTATTGAGTGATCGCGTCAAAAATCGAAACGATGAACCGGATGCCTCCGCTCGATACGGCTTGCAAAACGCCGGCCGTATGGTCGGCCAGGACGTCGACGGAAGGCTCTTTCCCGCTGCGTTTCAGCGGCTGCGGCTGCGTTGCGGCAGGCTCTTCCTGCCGATCCTCTCTTTCAGGCGTCTCTTTCACAGGCTTCTTGATGTCATCCTGGGTTTGTTCCACCTGCTCCGTTTGCTGCTGGCCGGATAACGGTCCTTGAATCCGCTCGATGCCCGAGGTTGCCATTTCGATCCCGTACAATATGCATAACGCAACCAACAAACCGAATAACGCAAACCGTATCGTAAATCTTCCCATCGCCTTTGTCCCCTTTCGTCCGCATTGATTGTTCGTTTATTTTTTCGCGGTTGTGTTCACGCGCTCAGCTTCCCAATAAATTTCGGCGATTTCCTTGGCCAATACATCCGCCGTCCGATAGCATTCCTCCAACGTGTTCTCGATGCCTCCGATTTCGATCAATACGCTGTCCGGCGACACCGACTGATTGTATTCGCCGTTCGTGCCGCTCGACGCCGCTTTGCCCCAAATCCCTCTCGAAATGCCGGGATATTTGCTCTCCAGCGCATCGTGAATTTTTGTTGCGAACTGCTCGTTTTTCTTCCAATTCGGATTGCGGTGTCCGATGATAAAATAAACTTGCGCATACGTCTTGCCTTTAATCGTTGCGGTCGTTATTTTACGGCGCTGGGAATCCCTGTGGATATCGAACAAAAACTGAATTTCCGGGTTTGACGCGAATGCTTCCTTCACCGTATTCAATGAATATTTGTAGGAAAAGTACCAGTTGTAATTTTTCATCGTCGAAGCGTAATCCTTGTCCGAGTGGACGGCGCCGACGCCAAGCTCCTCGAGCTTCTTCGTCAGTCTGGCGCCTACGAGTGTAATGTTCTTCTTCGAATCCTCCGTATATTTACGTCCCGGCGGTAGCTCCGGGAGGAACGATTCCCGATTGTGCGAATGATAGACGAACACGACTTTTTTTCCTTTTGTCGACAAAGGTGTCGGGTTCGCTTTCGAGCCACTCGTGGAACTGCTTGTCCCTTTCCCTGAACCGGTGCCGGCGTTGTCCGGCGTCGGATTCTTGCTCTGGCCGTTGTTCGAAGGCGGCTTGTCCGTCTTGTCTCCGTCCGGTTTCTCACCGGATGTTCCGGTTTCCGGTGTCGTATGCGGTTCCGGTTCCTGTGTTGCTCCGCCTCCTGTTTCGCCTTCGCCTTTCGGCAAACCGGCTTCCGGGTGATAGTCTTCCGGAGCGGCCAAATCCGTCACCGTCCCTTTGCGGATCAACACGGCATCGCTATCGCCCAATCCCGGAATTTCTCTTGCGATCAGGCTTTTCGGATCGTTCGGGTTAATGTTCGTCAGCATTTGAAACAGGAAGCTTGCGACATGGCTTTGCGTCAGGATGGAAGGATCGCCTTCCTTCGCCATTTGCGGCATTTCCATTCCTAGCATATCCTTAAATACTTGGCTTGAAACGGCGGCGGCAAAACCTTGCATCGATGAAACGGGCGACGCCGCAATTTTTTTGTGCAGCATCGTCCCAAAACCTAGCAAAATAAACAGGAGCATGGAACATAACGTCAATATAACGAACATCCGGCTCATGACGAAAACACCGCGGAACGCTTTTCTCCATTTGGCTAAATTGATCGTAACGGTTGTCCATTTCATGGGCGGTCATCCTCCTCGGCGATTCTATCTAATAGCAATCTATGATTTTGCTAGCGATGATAGAACCAAAAACATAGAAAGAGTTGCGCAGAATGGAAAAATGCAAAAAGCGCCTTGCCATGTTCCCCATGGTTAAGGCGCCTAGTGGAGTCGAATCCTTCGATTGTCAGTGGGTATATGCCGCTACGTTATCCACATCGACCGCCTCGTGCAGGGCGGCGTTCAGACCGCTTGCAATAATATTGGCGATGTCCTCGATAAACGTGTCGATTTCTTTGGGCGTTACGAGCAAATCATGTCCGACCGGATTCAGCACCTCGCGGATCAGCTCAAGTCGCTCTTGCTCTTGAATCCCGTCCAGCAACCCTAATATTTGTTGGGAGTTGCTCGTTTCCCGTTTGAAATGAGAAACCATCAGCTCAATGCAGCTGCTGACGATCGTGGATGCGTATACGACCGTCGGAACGCCGATCGCGATAACGGGCACGCCCAAAATTTCTTTGGTCAGCCCTTTACGCTTATTGCCGATGCCCGAGCCCGGATGAATGCCGATATCCGCGATTTGAATCGTCGTATTTACCCTTTGCAGCGCTTTGGACGCTAACGCATCGATCGCGATCACAAGGTTCGGCTTCGTTTTTTCCACGATGCCTTGCACGATCTCGCTGGATTCGATGCCCGTAATGCCAAGCACGCCGGGTGCTACCGCACTCACCTCGCGGTAGCCCGGGCTGACTTGGTCCGGCATTAATTGAAAAAACTGCCGCGTCACCATGACGTTCTCGACGACGATAGGACCTAGCGCATCGGGCGTCACATTCCAGTTGCCGAGCCCGATAATAAGCACGCGATCCTTCGGGCCGATATTCAGCTTGCGCAAAAATTTCTCGAACTGCTGCGCCAGCTTGGTCGCCACCCTGTCCTGCAGATCCGTATCCTTGTTCCGCAAGGCGGGCACTTCGATCGTGATATAATGTCCGATGAGCTTGCCGAGCGATCGCGATCCTTGTTCGGTTTGCACATCGATTCGCGTAACGATAATTCCGTCCTCTTCTTCCGTTTCCGACTCGACGCCCGGAATATGATCGCCATAGGTGATGCTGGCTTGCTCCTTGGCTTCGAGCGCAAGATCTGTGTTGACCGAATAACGGCTTAAATCGAGCTCCATACGTAGGCAACTCCTTCCACTATTGAACGTTCCAACTTATTGTGCAACTCCCTGCGCTACCTTATTCACTATTGCATTTTGAATAGGCACATGATAGAATGTTTGAAGTTGTGTTGGAATCTTGTCGGGAGGTGAATGTAATGCCTAACATTAAATCGGCGATTAAACGCGTGAAAACTAGCGAAAAGCGCCGTCAACTGAATGCTTCTCAAAAATCCGCGCTTCGCACGGCTGTGAAAACTGCAGACACGGCGATCGCCGGCAATGACGTAGAAAGCGCTAAAGCAGCTCTGATCGTTGCTTCCAAAAAATTGGACAAAGCGGTAACGAAAGGTTTAATCCATAAAAACGCGGCTGCCCGCAAAAAGTCCCGTTTGGCGAAAAAGTTAAACGCGCTGTCTGCGCAAGCCTAATTCGATAAACCAAGGATACAAAGAAAGTCCCAGAAGCTTCGGCTTCCTGGGACTTTTTTAACATTCATCATCATGCAAGCTTGAGCAGCAGCAGCTCAAGACCGAGCACCTTGTCGACGCGGCCGGATTTCATCTCGTAATCGAGCTGTGCCAAATCCGCGAGCACCCGGCCAAGCTTGCCGATATCGAATTTGCGCGCCTGCTCGGCTGCGAGCTTCACCGCATAAGGATGCACGCCGATCTGGGATGCGATTTGCTGCTGGGAGTAGCTTTGCTGTACGAGCTCCTTGACCTGCAGCATGATGCGGAATTGCCTGGCGATCAGCGACATGATCTTGATCGGCTCTTCGCGCTGCTTCAGCAGATCATAAAATATGGCGAAGGCTTGGTCGAGACGCAAGTTCGCAATATGTTCAATCAGAACGAATATGTTCTGCTCCGTGTTGCGCATGACAAGGCTGTCCACCATATCCTGTGCAATGGTTTCCCCGCTTCCGACGAACAAACAAAGTTTGTCGACCTCCGCGGCGAGCGATTGCAAATTGGTTCCCGCATTCACGACCAGTTTCTCCGCCGCCCCGCCGCCGAACGAGCAATTTTGCTTCTCCGCTTGCTTCTTGACCCAATTCAGCAGCTCCTCGGAGCCAAGCGGCATAAAGGGAACTAGATATCCTCGATCCTTGAGCAGCTTCACGACTTTTTTCCGCTCATCCAGCTTTTCCGCATGGACGGTCAGCACGATGACGCTATAATCAACCGGCTTGTCCGCATATTCTATGAGCCGCTCCAGCTTATGCTCCACCTTCGAAGTATCCTTCGCACCCGTCAGGAATAACGCGTCCTTCGCCACGATGAGCTTGTGCGGCACAAGAAACGGCGGCGTCTCCGCGTCTTCGATGACCGTTTGCAGCGATGATTCGGCCAAGTCGAATTTGCTCAGCGCAAACTCCCTCTGATCCGGTTCAATAAGCTTATTCGTCAAATAAACGATAAATTCGTTCATCAAATATTTTTCCGTTCCGTAACAGACGTATACCGGCAAGATCGTACCTTTATGAATGTCTCTCGCTGCCGCTTTATAATCCATCGCGCCCACCTGCCTCTCGTTCCCTACTATACCAAAAAGCGCGTGCTGCCGCCACTGCCCGCAATTGCGCGCAATTGTGGGCAAAACAAAAGGATCGCGCCAAATGCGGACATTTAGCGCAACCCCTCTGTCTCTGAACATCTATATAAACATCCGTGGCGAAGCCCTAGGCGCTTCCCGCAAATGGTCATACGACGTCCTGGTCGATGACTTTCTATTTGTTATACTATACGCAAACTCTGCGAAAGGTGTGACGGCATTCGTTTATTTTTTCACGATTTTTTCCGCCTTCGCCGCTACATCGACTTGATAATGCGTCACGACGCCTTTATCCGTTACGTCGTAATCGACAAGCTTGTCGTCGGCTGACCATACGATATTGCCGATTTCTCCCGTTTTCGCTTCGCTCTTGAACAGCGGGTCTCCTTGCTTAGCGGTACTCATAATCAATAGTTGACCATTCTCCGCCTTTGCCGTCCATTGCCCGTCATGCGACGGCGATTCGATGAGCGGCGTAGCCGCAATTCCCATCTTCGGCGGTTCCGGTTGAACGTCCATCGCCGACATATCTCCGTTCTGGTCTTGGGGCGCGATTCCTTGCTTCGATTGCGCGCCGCCGTCGCTTTCGCCGGCAATCGTCGTTTTCCGGGTGACGGCATCCGGCGCTATGCTTTTCTCCTCCTTAGGAGCGGCATCGTTGCTAGTCGCATCCGCCATAAATGGCGCGGCAGACGGCTTTTCCGCAGACGATTGCTGCGAAGCGGACGCCGTATCGAATTTGGCTTCGCTTGCGTCATCGACGGCTTTCGGCTGATTCATGACGATGAACAAGCCGAAAATAAACCCGGCTGCAACGACTCCGCTCGCGATTCGCCACGAAATCCGGTCCGACCAGCGACGTTTCGACGGTACGGCATGGGCTTTGGCAGACGGCGCGGCGACAACCGGCGGCTCTGCGATCGCTGCATCCGCAGCCGCGCGGTCGATCAGTTCAAGCCGCGGCAATATCGCGTCGACGAGGCTGAAAGCCGGCATCACTTTCGGCAACGATTCCAATTCGCCAGAAAGGTGTTTTAAACGTTCGAACATCTCGGCACACGAACTGCATTTCTGGACATGACGGGTCAAACCCTCGGCTTCCGACTCGTCGAGATCGTGATCCAAGTATCTATGCATCAGTTCTATCACCTCTTGACATTTCATCCTCGAACACCACCTTTCTGATAATCATGGAGTAAAGCTTGCAATTGGTGCCTCGCCCGGAATAAGTATGATTTGACCGTGTTTAACGGCAAACCTAACGAATCCGCTATCTCGTTGTATGAAAAGTCCTGCAAATAACGCAGCACAACGACCGCTCGGTGATGTTCGGGTAGCTTTTCAATTGCATCTTGAATATCTTTCGCAACGTATGTGGACATAACCTCGTCCTCGACATTTTGGGTGTCGGAAAATACGAGCTCATGCTCCTCGATTGAAACGGACGGCTTGCTGCGTCTGAATTTATCGATACAAATATTCGTCACAATGCGCTGCACCCATGTTTTGAATTGAGCTTTTTCTTCATAGGAATTGATTTTTGTATAAATTCGGATCAGCGCCTCCTGAGCGGCGTCCATCGCATCCTGCTCATTGTTCAGAATATAATAGGCTGTTCGGTACACATGTGTTTCAATTTCACGCAATAGGGTTATTAGAGCGTCGCGATCGCCCGATTGAGCGGCTCTGATGAGTCCTGGCTCTACCACTATGATCCCCCTCTCTTGCAACATTTAAGACGTACTTCGTCAAAAAAATGTTGCACTTCACAATAATGAGTTATTACGCATAATCGCATATGGAAGTTGCGCTATCGATGACGCCCGTTTTGCGCTCGTTTCGCACGGATTTCAATGCCCCGGTCATTGACCTTGACCTGTACTTCGCCTTGGCGGTCGGTCCGGTACACTTCCGAATGCGCCGATTTTAGTCTTTCGAGCGCATCCGGACTCGGATGCCCGTATACGTTCGATTTGCCAACCGAAATGACGGAAACTTTAGGCTTCCAATAAGCCAGCCAATCCGCGGAACTGGAATGCTTGCTGCCATGATGCGCGACTTTTAGTATATCGATAGAATCAATGCTTGCCGAGCTAGATTCGAAGATTCCGGCAGTCGTTTGCCAATTGCGCAGCATGTCGCTTTCGGACACCTTGCCGATATCGCCGGTAAATAAAAAGGTACGCCCGTACATGTCCAGCAGGAACACGATCGAGCTTTCATTTTGATCGCTTTCGAGCCGCACCTCCGCAACGGAGTCTCCCGGGTTCGAAGGCGCCTTCGGGTATAGAAACGTTAACGTCGTGTGTCGGTCGGGCTTAAGCGTCAGGCCTTCGTGGGCATAGTACAACGGAATATGTTTGCGAAGCGCCGTTGCAAACAGCTTCTTCACGTTCGGGCTTTCCTTTAGCGTTCCGTTGAACAAGATGCGATTCACCGGAATTTGTTCCAGTACGGCTTGCAGGCCGCCGATATGATCTTCATCCTCGTGAGAGATGATCAATTCGTCGATTTGCTGTACGCCGCGCTTCTTGAGCAAGGGTACGAGTACTTTTTTGCCAACCTCGAACGGGTCCAGGCGGTTTCTCCATTGCTCGTCCGCTTTGCGGAAACTAACGGTGCCTCCGCCGTCAACGAGAATCGTGCGCTTGCCCGGCGTAACAATCAACGTGCAGTCGCCTTGTCCGACATCGATAAACTGCACGAGTCCATCGTCGCCGAAGGAAGGGACACGGTAGCCGTACCATAGCAAGAATACCATAAAAACGCCGGTTAGTGGCAGCTTCAATGCAGAAAAACCGATCCGCTTCGGGCGTATGTATGTCTCCACCCCGATCCAGTTGCTCGAGCCTGCGGCTCCTTCGCGACGCTTCGCCCAACCGGACAGCAGCGCCGCGAATGCGGCATAATAGGCCGCGATCCATATCGGTGCGGGCGTAGCCCAAATGCTGACGAACCCATCGGCATCGTTAAACGATTCGACGATCCGGAACGTCACATCGTTCATTTTGCCCGTGATCCATGCGAGCCATATCGCAACGGAAGGATGAATCAGCGCCAGCAGCATCGCGATTGTCCCTGCGGGAAGAACGATGAAGCTGATAAACGGGACGAACACAAAATTGGCGACAAACGATAATAGAGAAAATTGATTAAAATAATAGATCGATAACGGGAACGAAACGGCTTGCGCAACGAGCGTAACGGATATTGCGCCGGACAACGCTTTGGGACGGGCGGGCAGCAGCTTGCCCATCAGCGGCACGCCCCATATTAATCCGGCCGTCACGGCAAAAGAAAGCTGAAAGCTTACGTCGAATACATAATAAGGATTCCATACCAGCATAACGAATGCGGTGATCGCAAGCAAATGGAGCGCGTCCTTCAACAAATTTCTGCGCACCGCATACAACGCGATCATGGCCATGATGCCTGCTCGAATGACGGAAGGCGAAGCTCCTGTCAGCAGTACATAAAGCGGAATAAGCAGCATGACGACAAGCAGGCTCGTCTCCTTCGTAAGACCGACAAGACGCAGGAGCCACGTGACGCACGCGACAAAAACGGCGACATGCAGCCCCGAAACCGCCAATATATGCGTAAGTCCCAGCTTCGAAAATTGCTGAAACTGCTCCGGGTCCAAGTCATCCTGCTGTCCGAGAATCAATCCCTTCATATAACCGGATTGACCTTGAGGAAAAAGCTGCTCGAGCGTGAACTCCAGACCTGCACGCAGCTCATCGGTCCAACGAAGCAATTGGATCGCGCTCCAATGAAATGTTGGACTTCGCTCCACCGAACCGGTACCTTTCACATCGATTAGCCAGTGGGTTTGGCGCGTGTGCAAAAACTTCCGGTAATCGAATCCGTCGAAATTCCCCGCTTCGTTCGGCAGTTTCAGGGTACCTTGCAGCATGACTTCGTCTCCCCTGCGCCATTGTTCAACCTCTTGCACTTGAGACTGCTGCGTCAGTTTAACGTAAACGATAAATGGCTCCGATATGTTAGCCGGCTCGCGGTCGGCAAGCCGGATCATGTGCGCATCCAATGTAAAATCGGCACGGTCCCCGTCGACGGATACGGTCGTTACGATCGTACCCTGTAGGCTGACCGGACTTTCCGATATGGCTTCCATCTCCTCTGGTGTTGCCGTCAGTTCCGTCATGTTCCTTGCTTCCGCCCAGCCTGAATAGATAGCTGCGATCGCAAAACCTGCGCAGCAGACGAGCCCAAGCCTGACACCGAGCAGCTTCGTGCGGGCGGCGAGCGGTATCAACAAGAGCAGGCCCATAACCATGAAAAGCAAATCGTCCCATCCCAGCATAAACCCGGCTCCGCAGCCTGCAATCCAGCTAGCGGCAAACCAAACGATCGGTCGCTTCATTTCGATGTCTCACTCCTTATTTGAACAAAAAAAAGAGCTCTCGTTCGCCGAAACGAATGAGAGGCTCTTCCTCATCAACTTGCCCGATTGAATTAATTCTGGACTTCGGCGACCGTGCTCGCCGGCGGCTCGTACTGCTCGAGCCTGCGGAACACGATCCCCTTTTGCTCCATTAAAGCTTTCACTTTGTCGCTATCCTTCGGGTAAGACCGATGGTAGACGATTTCGGCTATGCCGCTGTTGGCCAGCATATTGGCACAAGTCCAACAGGGCTGGTCGGTAACGTAAACGGTGGCGCCTTCGCGGTCGATCCAGTCCGTGAACAGGAGCAGATTTTGCTCCGCATGAATGGTGCGGATGCAGCGCTGCTTCTTTACGACCTTCTCCTGACCGTTATCCTGGACGATTTCATATTCCTCGACCAGCATACAGCCTGCCTCGGAACAATCCGCTACCCCCATCGGCGCGCCGTTGTAGGCGGTGCCGAGCAGCTTTTTGCCCTGAACGAGGACAGCTCCGACGTGCCGTCGCGGACATTGCGACCGCGTGGAGGCCATGTAAGCAATGTCGAGAAAATACGTGTCCCAATCTTTCCTTAGCGATGCGCTCATGTTGCTCTAGACTCCTCTTGCTTGTTAGCTCTGGCTCGCTTGGAGCGCTTGGCTCAAATCATAAATGATATCGTCGATGCTTTCCGTGCCGATCGACAAACGAATCATGCCCGGCCCAACACCTGCGGAAATTTGCTCTTGCTCGGACAGCTGCTGGTGCGTCGTGCTCGCCGGATGGATGATCAGCGACTTGGAATCGCCGACATTGGCCAAATGCGAGAACAGTTGAACGGCATTGATTACTTTTTTGCCGGCTTCTACGCCGCCTTTGATGCCGAACGTCATGATGGCGCCTTGGCCCTTCGGCATATACTTCTGACCCAGCTCATACGAGCTGTGGCTTTTTAGTCCCGGGTAATTGACCCATTCGACGGCATCGTGAGACTCCAGGAACTCGGCGACGCGCTGCGCGTTCGAGCTGTGGCGTTCCATGCGCAGATGAAGCGTTTCTAGCCCTTGCAGCAGCAAGAACGAGTTAAACGGCGACAGCGCCGCACCCATGTCGCGAAGCAGTTGCACGCGAGCCTTGATGATGTAAGCGATCGGACCTACCGCATCGGTGTATACAACGCCGTGGTAGCTCGGATCCGGCGTCGTCAAGCCCGGGAATTTGCCGCTGGCTTTCCAGTCGAACTTGCCGCCGTCCACGATGACGCCGCCGATCGACGTGCCGTGCCCGCCGATAAACTTCGTCGCGGAATGAACGACGATATCCGCACCATGCTCGAGCGGCCGGCACAGGTAAGGGCTTGGGAACGTATTGTCGATAATGAGCGGGATGCCGTTTTCGTGCGCGATTTTGGCAACGGCTTCGATGTCGAATACGTCGCCTCTCGGATTGCCGATCGATTCGGCATACAGCGCTTTTGTCTTATCCGTGATCGCGGCGCGGAAGTTTTCCGGATTGCTTGGATCGACGAATTTGACATTTAACCCGAGCTTCGGCAGCGTTGTAGAGAACAGGTTGTACGTGCCTCCGTACAAGCTTGTCGCCGAGACGATTTCATCGCCGGCTCCGGCGATGTTAAGCAATGCGTATGTAATAGCCGATTGTCCGGATGCGACGGCCAGTGCCGCCGGCGCTCCTTCGAGGGCGGCGATGCGCTTCTCGAAAACGTCCGTTGTCGGGTTCATTAGACGAGTGTAGATGTTGCCGAATTCTTTCAGCGCGAACAAGTTCGCGGCATGATCCGTGTCGCGGAAGCCGTAGGATGTCGTTTGGTAGATCGGTACGGCGCGGGACATCGTGGTCGGATCGATTTCTTGGCCGGCGTGAACCGCCAGTGTTTCAAACGAGAGCTTGCGTTGGTCTGACATAGTATTCCCTCCCATGGGTAGTGTTATCTTTATAGCGGATACACACTTCTCCATCTTCTCATATTTTCCACAAAATTTAAACTTGTTTTAAGGGCCGGCTTTTATTTTTTTGCTGATTTTTTCGAACATTTTCGAACCAATGCCCTTAACGTTCAGCAAATCCTCGACACGTTGGAATTTGCCGTGCGCTTCGCGATAGTCAACGATCGCTTTCGCCTTGCTTGCGCCGATTCCGGGTAGCGTATCCAACTGCTCGGCAGTTGCGATGTTAATGTCTATTTTTCCGTCATCTTGACTCGTATCGTTCGCGGAGCTAGGCGTCTCGGCGTTCGGCGCGACGACCCGATCCGGCTTGTCGGGCGGTTCAGTAGGCGCAGCTTGCATCGGCTTGTCTTCGGCGGACGTTGCGGCCGGTACGTTAATCTTATCGGCCTGGTCCGACTTCGACTCTACCGAAGCGGACTTCTGCGGCGGATTAACCATCGCGCCCGGCTCCGTTGCTTCCAGCGCCGATTTCATTCCCTGATCCAGAGCGGCCCATCCTGCCGGCTCTTCCGAACCGGAGGGCGAGAGCATCGCAAAGCCGATAAGCAGCAGTCCGATCGCCGCCAGAACAGCGCAAACGACGAATCCTTTCATCGAAGCGGTGCGTTGTGCTGGAATCATCCATTCCCTCCTTTCAATCTGTATAATTGAACGATTGTCCCGCCATAAATGATGGAAATGCCGCTAGGATCACCTCCTTAAATTCAATATGATAGAACTGACTTTACAATTGGCGAATGACGGCGCTTGTTCGGGCATATATTTGATTAATCCCGGTATCGCTCAGACTATGCTGACCAGCCAGCCATATCGCAACCGTCTGGAGGAATTCATGATGAATGTCGGATTTATTGGAACAGGAAGTATGGGGAGTATTCTCATAGAGGCAATGATCCAATCCGGTTCTCTCGTGCCGGAACAAATAGCGGCAACGAACCGCACGTACAGCAAGGTCGAACGGCTCGCCCTCCGGTATCCCGGCCTTAAAGCTCTGGACACGGTCGCGGAAACGGCGGCGTCAAGCGATATCGTCTTTTTATGCATCAAACCGATGGAATTCAAAAAAGTGATCGATGAACTCCAGAACGTCGTCACGTCTGCTCATATTGTCGTGTCGATTACGAGTCCCGTGCAGATCAGTCAATTGGAAAGCTTGCTTCCTTGCAAAATCGCCAAAGTGATTCCAAGCATCACGAACTATGTTTGCAGCGGCGCATCGCTCTGCATATACGGGGAACGGATGCAGCACGAAGATATCGCCTTGGTGGACAACATGCTCAGGCCGATCAGCATGCCGATAGCCGTAGACGAACGTTATACCCGCGTAACTTCCGATATTTCAAGCTGCGGCCCGGCTTTTATCGCCTTCTTCGTTCAGAAGCTGGTTGATGCTGCGGCACTCCAAACGGGAATCCCCCGGGATGAAGCGATTCGGCTCGCGAGCGAAATGGTGCTCGGTACCGGCAAGCTGCTTACCGTCGGCGGATTAACGCCTGAAGCGCTCCAGCAGCGCGTAGCCGTGCCCGGCGGAATTACCGCCGAGGCGCTACAGCTGCTGCAAAGCGAGATGAACGGCGTATTTGATCAGCTCATTCGCAAAACCCATGCCAAATACGACGAAGATTGCGAGAAGGTCGAACAATCGTTTTTCGGCCAAAGCGTTGAATAGCGGGTGCTCCCATACCGACGGCTGCTGCTTGCATGCACGTCGGCGAAGCGGGAGCACCCGCTACGATTTTTAAAGTATTTTCTAGCCTACTACGATATTAACCAATTTGCCCTTGACGGCGATAACTTTGCGAATCGTTTTGCCCGCCAAAGCTTCTTGAACCTTCTCCAGCTCCATCGCCGTTTGCTGCAGACCCGCTTCGTCCAAGTCACTGGCAACCATCGCGCGCTCCACGATTTTGCCGTTGACTTGAACGACAACTTCCACTTCGTTATCGACTGTCAGCGCTTCGTCATATACCGGCCATGCCGCATAAGTAATCGATTCGTTGTGTCCGAGCTTCGACCACAGCTCCTCAGCAAGATGCGGCGCAAGCGGGGACAGCATTTGAACGAAATGCTCCATTGCCTCAAGCGGCAGCTCCTCGGCCTTATAAGCTTCGTTGACGAAAATCATCAGCTGGCTGATCGCCGTGTTGAAGCGCAAGTTTTCAAAGTCGTCGGTTACTTTCTTGATCGTGCGGTGCCATGTCCGCTTCAGCGCGTCGCTGCCGCCTTCCGCTTTGATTTTCGGATTCAGCGATCCGTCGTCGGTGACGAACAAACGCCAGATGCGGCCCAAGAAACGGAACGAGCCTTCGACGCCGTTCGTGTTCCATGGCTTCGTCGCTTCGAGCGGCCCCATGAACATTTCGTACATCCGGAGCGTATCGGCACCGAATTGGTTCACGATTTCGTCCGGGTTGATGACGTTGCCGCGCGATTTGCTCATTTTCTCCATATTTTCGCCAAGGATCATGCCTTGGTTCACCAGCTTAAAGAACGGCTCCTTCGTATCGACGACGCCGAGGTCGTACAATACTTTATGCCAGAAGCGCGCATACAGCAAGTGAAGTACCGCATGCTCCGCTCCGCCGATGTACAGGTCGACCGGCAGCCATTTCTTCTGCAGCTCCTTCGAGCACAGTTCCTTGTCGTTTTTCGGATCGATGAAGCGCAAGTAATACCAGCAGCTGCCCGCCCATTGCGGCATCGTGTTCGTCTCGCGGCGCGCAGGCAAGCCCGTTTCCGGGTCGACCGTATTGACCCAGTCCTCTACGACCGCAAGCGGGGATTCTCCCGTGCCCGACGGCGTAATCTGATCCACGTCCGGCAGCAGCAGCGGCAGCTGGTCTTCCGGTACCGGCTTCATCGTGCCGTCCTCCAGGTGAATAATCGGAATCGGTTCGCCCCAATAACGCTGGCGGCTGAACAGCCAGTCGCGCAGACGGTACGTTACTTTGCCTTGGCCTTTGCCGTTCGCTTCGAGCCACGAAATCATGGCGGCAATCGCCGGTTCGTTCGTTAAGCCGTCCAGCAAGTCCGAATTGACATGCGCGCCGTCGCCGGCATAAGCTTCTTTGGCCACGTCGCCGCCTTGAACGACTTCGATGATCGGCAGATCGAATTTCTTCGCGAACTCCCAGTCGCGCTGGTCATGGCCCGGCACCGCCATAATCGCGCCCGTGCCGTAGCCGGCAAGCACATAATCGGCGATCCAAATCGGCACCTTCGCGCCGTTCACCGGATTGATCGCATAAGCGCCCGTGAATACGCCGGATTTGTCCTTGGCGAGGTCGGTCCGCTCCAGATCGCTCTTGCGCGCCGCTTGCTCTTGGTATGCCTCGACGGCGGCCTTCTGCTCCGCGGATGCGATCCGCGCGACAAGCTCATGCTCCGGCGCAAGCACGCAATACGTCGCGCCGAACAACGTGTCCGGACGCGTCGTGAAAACGGTTAGCTTCTCGCCCGGATGGCCCTCGATCTCGAAGTTCACTTCCGCTCCCTTCGATTTGCCGATCCAGTTGCGCTGCATGTCTTTGATGCTTTCCGACCAGTCCAGCTCCTCGAGGTCTTCCAGCAAACGCTCCGCATACTCGGTAATTTTCAGAATCCACTGGCGCATCGGCTTGCGGATGACCGGATGGCCGCCGCGTTCGCTCAAGCCGTCGATGACTTCCTCGTTCGCGAGCACCGTTCCGAGCGCCGGACACCAGTTCACCGGCACCTCCGCTACGTACGCGAGACCTTTCTTATACAATTGGATAAAAATCCATTGCGTCCACTTGTAATAATCCGGATCGGTCGTGCTCAGCTCGCGGTCCCAGTCGTACGAAAAACCGAGCGACTTGATTTGGCGGCGGAAGTTGTTGACGTTCGTCACCGTAATGTCGCGCGGGTGTTTGCCCGTGTCGAGCGCATGCTGCTCGGCCGGCAAGCCGAACGCGTCCCACCCCATCGGATGAAGCACGTTGTAGCCGCGCATTCTTTTGAAACGCGAAACGATATCCGTTGCCGTGTAGCCTTCCGGATGGCCGACATGCAGCCCTGCTCCCGAAGGATAAGGAAACATGTCGAGCGCGTAAAATTTAGGCATGCTGTCGTCGTCCAGCACTTTAAACGTTTTGTTCTGTTCCCAGTACGCTTGCCATTTCGGCTCGATCGCTTGCGGGTTATAGCCCTGCGATTGGCCTTGGCCTTTAGTCTCTTCTGTCATGTGAATCGGCTCCCTTTACTCTGCCCTATATTGGTTTCATTTCGCTAAAAAACCTCTCATCCGTAGCGAATCCGCTAGGGACGAGAGGTTAATTTCCCGTGGTACCACCCTAGTTAGCAGCAGACATGCTTTGTCCGTGCTCACTTTGACCCTTAACGCGGGGTACGGTACGGTTTCGCCGATCGTATCGGTTGACCGCACAGCTCCAAGGCGAGTTCATTATACTCCGTATATCGGCTTTCACCTTCCGCCGACTCTCTGCAATACGCCGTACAACTACTGCTCCTTATCGCAGCCTGATGTTATACACAAATTTTGTCGAATTTGATGGTCAAATTTATAATGATTATATGAAATTTGCTTGTCAAATGTCAAGCAAGTTCCGCTAGAAGGACATTATTTCAACGCCGTATAAAATACGCGCGACGTCGTATCCGGCGAAACCGGCTCAAATCGAAAGTCGGCATAAGCCTGAACGTCGCGGAAGCCGATTTCTTGCAATGCGCGCAGCACCCACTCCGGCTCGTAAGCGCGCTGTATATGTACTTCGTCGATCCGGCCGTAGAGACCGCGGCCCTGATCTTCCTGATCGCCGCGGGCAAAAATCGTCAGCTGATGCTCGATTTCGCAGCGCTCCTCGTCCAGGTCGCTGACCCAGATGTAAGCAAGATCGTCCTCATTGAGAACAAAAGGCTGCTCCGCCGCATACATGCGCAGCTGGTTCGGATGATGCATGTCGAAGATGAAAGAGCCGCCTTCCCGCAAGCCGTCATAGGTTTGCCGGAAAGTAAGCAGCACATCGTCCTCTTCCGTTAAATAGTTGAACGTGTCGCAGAAGGAGATGACCGCATCAACCGGCTCGCCCAGCTCCCATGCCCGGATGTCCTGCTGCAGCCATGCGACCGAGCCTTGCCCCGGCGGCTGGAGCTCCTGCTTCTGCCGGGCGATAGCCAGCATGTCCGCGGAAAGGTCGATGCCGAACACACGTCGGCCCGACCTGGCGAGCGGCAGGGCGATGTTGCCGGTGCCGCAGCCGAGATCGGCTACTGTACGAGGTTTGCCGTAACGCTCCCAGATGTGCTCCGCAAATTGGACCCATTCCGGGTAAGGCATTTCCTCCATCAACCGGTCGTAAACGTTCGCGAATTGTTGATACGATTGCACCTGCTTCGCCTCCTCGCTATTCCTCTTCGGCTTGGACCGCAGGCGCTGCCGCCTTGCCCGATTCCGTCAAATGCGTCCAGCTGCCTTGCTGTGTGACGAAACCTTCTTTCATCAGCTTGCCGATCGCTCGCTTAAAAGCGCTTTTGCTAATATTGAATTTTTGCTTGATGATGTCGGCAGGCGTCTCGTCCGAATAAGGCATCGCTCCGTTCGGACGCTCGCGCAGAAACGCCAAGATCCGGTCCGAATCCTCGACGCGTCCGACTTCTTTTCTTTCCTGCATCGACAAATTGACTCTGCCGTCCTCGCGAACGAAAATTACGCGTGCCTTGACCCGCTCCCCGAGCCGGAGCTTGCGCGTCCGCTCCGAAGAATGGATCATGCCGATCGCGCCGAAGCCGAGAACGCCTCCGTCGCACAATACGAAAGTGCCCATTTGCAGCGGCTTGTAGACCCAGCCTTCGACCCATTTGTTCTTCCAGCCTGTCGGCGCATGGAACGCCCGTTCCATCAGCTCCCGTTCTCCGGCAAGCGTCGCCTTCAACCGGCCTTGCTTATCGTGGTCCATCGTGACGAACACTTTGTCCCCGACTTGCGGGCGCAGCTCTGCGAATTCCGGCAGCTCCTTGATCGGCAGCAGCAACTGACGGCCAAGCCCCATCTCCAGAAAGCAGCCGAGCCGCGGGTGAACGTCCGCCACCTCCAGCAGGGCAAGCTCGCCCAGCTTCAATAATGGCTTCTTCATCGTCGCCGATGGCCGGTCCTCCGTATCGTAATAGAAAAAAACTTCCACGATGTCGCCGGGCTTTACCGTTTTGGTCGTCTCGCTATAATGAAGCAGCACATCGCGTTCGCCGTCGTTCACGAAATAGCCGTAAGGCGATTTCTCACGGACGATTTGCAGCGTGGCCGTCGTTCCCGCTTGGAAGCTCATCTTGTTTCAACTACTTTCGCGTCCGACCATAAGCGCTCGATGTTGTAATATTCCCGCTCGTCGCGATGGAAAATATGGACGACGACGTCCCCGATATCCAGCAATACCCACCTGGCCGAGTTCATCCCTTCGATGCCTTTGATCCGCGCTCCGTGCTCCTCCGCTTGCTTGCGGACTTCCGTTGCGATCGCCTGCACCTGAGTGTCCGAGTTGCCGTGGCAAATGACAAAATAATCGGCGATCAGCGATACGCCTTTTAAGTTCAACGCAACAACGTCCATCCCTTTTTTATCTTCGGCTGCTTTTACGGCAAGCTCCATTAATTGTTCTGAATTGATCGTCAAGCGTTCAGCCTCCCCTTATTTTGAAGTTCTTTGATAAGTCCGTTTCTCGCCAGCATCGTCAGCGGATAAATCCGCTTTCCCTGGTCGAGCAAAAATCGAATCGTGCTGTCAAATCCGGCAATCAAAGCCTTCTCAAGGCTATGTTGGGCTAATTCCCGTATATTATGCACGCCCGGAAAATCTCTTCCCGGTTCGATATAATCGGCCAAACAAACGATTTTGTCCAGCAGCGACATCGATTCCCGTCCCGACGTATGGTACCTGATCGCGTCGAGAATTTCTTCGTCGTTAACCCCGAAGTCCCGCTGGGCGGCAACCGCGCCAACCGGGGCATGCCACAATTCTTTGTCGTATTCCAGCAAAATCGCCGGCAGCCCGTGCTGCACGATCACCTCGCGCATCCGTTCGGTCGGCCAATATTTCGCGTAATCATGCAGCAATGCAGCCAAATCCGCCTTGACGGGGTCGGCTCCGAACCGCTCGGCCAATTGAACCGCCGATTCCATGACGCCAAGCGTGTGCTGCCACCGTTTCGGCGGCGTTTGCTCCTGCACCGCGGCGAAAATTCGTTCACGCTCCATACAGATCGTTCCTCTTAATGAATTGGAATACTTTCTCCGGTACAAGGAATCGAATGGATAGACCCTTGGTTTTCCGGTTGCGAATGTCCGTTGAGGAAATGTCCAGCATCGGCATCGGCACGACCGTTACTTTATTGCGGATATATTCCGGCAATTCCTCCAGCGCAAGCGTTGTGCCGGGGCGGGCAAGGCCGATGAAGGAAACCATGTCCGCCAGCTTCTCGATCTGATGCCACTTCGGCAAATATTGCACCATATCCGCGCCGATGATGTAATGAAAGCTGCGGTCCGGGTACATCATCTGCAATTCGGCGACGGTGTCGACGGAATACGATATGCCGCCGCGGGCAAGCTCGATATCGATGGCGCGGAAATACGGCTGAAAATCGATGGCGCGGAACACCATCTCGAGCCGCTCTTCAGGCGTTGCCTTCGGCTGATCCTCTTTATGCGGCGGAATGTTCGTCGGCAGAAACCAAACTTCATCCAGGGATGCCGCCTCGCGTGCGGCTTCTGCCGCGACCAGATGCCCGATATGGATCGGGTCGAACGTACCGCCCATAATGCCAATTTTCATGACGTTTCCCCTCCTGTTCTCGGTAAACGAATGCGCCGACAAAGACGGCGCAAGCCGTTTATCTTTGAGGCAATTCGATTTTTTTATTGTCGCGCGAAGGCTTATACAATACGATCGTTTTGCCGATCACTTGTACCAGCTCGGCTCCGGTGTTATCGGCAAGATCGCGGGAAATTTCGTCTCGATCGTCCATGCAATTGTTCAGGACGGAAACTTTGATGAGCTCGCGCACCTCAAGCGCTTCTTCAATGTGACGATACAGGTGATCATTTACGCCGCCTTTGCCCACTTGAAAAATCGGGTCCAAATGATGAGCGAGCGAACGTAAATACCTTTTTTGCTTTCCTGTTAACATTTCATTCATCCTCTATTCTAATCTTATGATTTGGAGGTTGCGTAATTTTTCGTCAGCTTGATGCCCGAAGCTTAAACAACTGGAAAAGGTGCAGTTATTTATAGAAAACCAGGTACTCTGGGAAAAATAACTGGAAAACCTCCATTTAAAAACTACGGATTTTCTCGATATTCCAAAATTCAGTTGAATTAAATGCATGTTTTCCATCTATTTGCACAGAAACAGCGATGGACGACGAAAATAACTGCAGGTTTTGCAGTTATTCCCGATTCGAACGTGCAGTCATGGCAACGCGACTGTGAGGCGGGCGTACGCAGTACGGCTCATGGCAACGCGACTGCGAGGCGGCGCACGCAGCACGGCTCATGGCAACGCGACTGCGAGGCGGCGCACGCAGCACGGCTCATGGCAACGCGACTGCGAGGCGGCGCACGCAGCACGGCTCATGGCAACGCGACTGCGAGGCGGCGCACGCAGCACGGCTCATGGCAACGCGACTGCGAGGCGGCGCACGCAGCACGGCTCATGGCAACGCGACTGCGAGGCGGCGCACGCAGCACGGCTCATGGCAACGCGACTGCGAGGCGGCGCACGCAGCACGGCTCATGGCAACGCGACTGCGAGGCGGCGCACGCAGCACGGCTCATGGCAACGCGACTGCGAGGCGGCGCACGCAGCACGGCTCATGGCAACGCGACTGCGAGGCGGCGCACGCAGCACGGCTCATGGCAACGCGACTGCGAGGCGGCGCACGCAGCACGGCTCATGGCAACGCGACTGCGAGGCGGCGCACGCAGCACGGCTCATGGCAACGCGACTGCGAGGCGGCGCACGCAGCACGGCTCATGGCAACGCGACTGCGAGGCGGCGCACGCAGCACGGCTCATGGCAACGCGACTGCGAGGCGGCGCACGCAGCACGGCTCATGGCAACGCGACTGCGAGGCGGCGCACGCAGCACGGCTCATGGCAACGCGACTGCGAGGCGGCGCACGCAGCACGGCTCATGGCAACGCGACTGCGAGGCGGCGCACGCAGCACGGCTCATGGCAACGCGACTGCGAGGCGGCGCACGCAGCACGGCTCATGGCAACGCGACTGCGAGGCGGCGCACGCAGCACGGCTCATGGCAACGCGACTGCGAGGCGGCGCACGCAGCACGGCTCATGGCAACGCGACTGCGAGGCGGCGCACGCAGCACGGCTCATGGCAACGCGACTGCGAGGCGGCGCACGCAGCACGGCTCATGGCTGCGCGACCGCGAGGTGGCGCATGCAGTACGGCTCATGGCAACGCGACTGCGAAGCGGCGCACGCAGCACGGCTCATGGCTGCGCGACCGCGAGCGGGTGCGCGCAGTACGGCTCATGGCTGCGCGACCGCGAGGCGGCGCATGCAGTACGGCTCATGGCTGTGCGACCCCCGACGCGGCGTACGCAGCTCAGGCCTGCATCGACTGAAGCACCGTTTCGCGCATCGCCGCTACGGGCGCGGGCAAACCGGTCCAATATTCGAATGCATATGCGCCTTGATAAATAAACATGCCGAGCCCTCCGTGAATGCGGCAGCCGATCGCTTCGGCCTGCTTCAGGAGCTCTGTCTTGAGCGGATTGTAAACAATATCGCTCACCGTAACCGCAGGCGTCAGCCAATCTGTTTCAATCGGCGACTCCCCGACATTCGGGGACATGCCAACTTGCGTCGTATTGATAACAAGATCGATGCTTCCTCCGATGGAGGCGATGTCTTCAAAGCCAATGCCGGTGATATCGCCGTACGCTTTAAAATCGGTGGCCAGCTCGATCGCCCGCTCCTTCGTCCGGTTCGCGATCCAGATGCGGCCGGGATTATGCTTGGCAAGCGCGTATACGATCCCTCTCGCCGCGCCACCCGCGCCGACGACCAGAATACTGCGACCCGCAAGCTCAATGCCGGTCTCCTCGATCAACGAACGGACATATCCGATCCCATCCGTATTGTATCCCTTAAGGACGCCGTTCTCGTTTACGATTGTATTCACGGCGCCGATCAAACGCGCGCCTTCGTCGATTTCATCGATATATTTCATCACTTCGACTTTGTGCGGAATCGTCACGTTGACCCCGCGGTACCCTAAGGCGCGGATGCCGCGCACCGCATCGTCAAGCTCCCCGGGCTTGACGTGAAAGGCGGCGTAAACGCCGTTTACGCCCGCTTCGCGAAACGCACGATTGAGCATAATCGGCGATTTGGAGTGGCGAACCGGATCGCCAAAAACGCCATACAGGACCGTGTGGCTATCGATGCCTGCCAGCGGCCCCTTTTCCCCGTCTCGTTCCATTCGTTTCTCCTCCCCCGATTAAATCAACGATTCCCGCGTGACGACTTTCACGCCTTTCGGCGCATGTATATCGATCAGCGCACCGGAGTCGCCATTGGCTTTAATCCAGCCTAGGCCGGAAATAAAAATGTCGGTGCTGCTTCCCCTCGGGATCCGAAGTTGGTGTTTCGTCCATTTCGGCAGCTCCGCAAGCCGTTCCTTCGTCGGCGGAACCAGCAATTCCCCCTTGTGCTCCTCGTACAACTCGTCCGCCCGCTCCAACTTCGTGCGGTGCAAATACAGCGAATTGGACAAATAGAACGTAAACGATTGGCGTTCTCCTTGCACGAAATCAAACCGAGCCAAAGCGCCCATAAAAATCGTCTGTCCTTCGTTCAGCTGATAAACCATCGGCTTCAACGGCTTGTCCGGCATGATCGTCTGCAAATCCGCCTTGGCGACGAGTTCGGTCAGCCTGGAAGGGTATACGATGCCCGGCGTATCGACGATCGCCTTGCCGTCATCAAGCGGGATCCGCACCAAATCAAGCGTTGTCCCCGGGTAGCGGGACACGGTCAACTCGGCGTCCAAGCTGCTGTAATCGCGAATGAGCCGGTTGATCAACGTGGATTTGCCGACATTGGTCGCGCCGACGACGTAGACATCCCGGCCCTTGCGATGTTTGGACAGCGATTCGAGCACGCGATCGAAGCCCGTATTTTTCTTGGCGCTGCACAGGGCAACGTCGACGATTCGAATACCCGCCAGCTTCGCTTGATGCTGCACCCAGTTTTTGATCCGGTTCCAGTTCGTCACCTTCGGCAGCAGGTCGATTTTGTTGACGACGAGCAATACCGGGTTATTGCCGACAAAACGCTGCAAGCTGGAAATCAAGCTGCCTTCGAAGTCGAACATATCGGTAATATGGACGACGAGGCTGTCCGTCGTTCCGATTTGTCCCAATATTTTAAGAAAGTCGCTTTCGTCCAAAGCTACCGAAGAAGCTTCATTGTAGTTCTTGATCCGGAAGCAGCGCTGGCATATCGCCGGCGTACGCTGGAGTGCTTGCTCCGGCAAATACCCCGGGTTTTCCGGCTTGTCCGTTTGCAGCTTGACGCCGCAGCCCGCGCATGCGTCGGCCGTCTCTGTATGGTGATTCCGTTGTTCCGTCATTTCCGATCCTCCCTGATGATTCCTTTCTTACGTAAACGGGACAACGCGATTTTTTCGATCACACGGTTGATTCTTGTAAAAAATCCTTCGTCCGCAAGCGAAATCGGGGTCACCAATATCGTGTACAGCCCCATCCGCTTGCCCCCCAATACGTCCGTTAACATTTGGTCGCCGATGACGACGACTTGCTCCGCTTTCAGCTCCAGCATGTCCAGCGCTTTGCGGAATGCCGCGTTTCCGGGCTTGCGCGCCGCATGGATGAACGGCAAGGAAACCGGCTCCGCGAAAGCCGAGACACGAACCTGCTGATTGTTCGACACGATCACGACGCGGAAACCGCGCGCTCTAACGTCGTCAAGCCACTCGATCAGCTCCGGCGTCGCATGGGGGTCTTTGGCGCCGACCAGCGTATTGTCCAAATCGGTAATGATCCCCCGGATTCCGCGTTTCTGCAAAAGATCCAAATCAATGTCATATATCGTGCTGACTTGCATGTGTGGCAAAAGCTTTTCGAACAATCCCGTCACCTCGACTGAGTTTCTACGCAAACTATACCATATATGTCCTTTTTGTTGCAAAGCACGGCCGCAAAGTGGGGCTTGGAATCATGCTGTTTCAATAGCTATGTGGATATAACGCGAAAGCCGCCCGGACCGACCGGACGGCTTCTTCAATCGATTACAATTCTTCGCGTATTTTTCGGACTTTCCCAAGCGCCGTTTGGAGCTCGTCTTCGGTGACGAACGAACGGCTGTATTTCGCTTTTTCGAAAATATGGAGCAGGACGTCCAAATCATGCTTCAGCGGACGATTGTTCGCCGACCATCGTTTCACCGACTCCCGGATGGTTTCATGCTCGCCACGCGTAAACCCTTTGCGCCGGAAAAACCGGAGCAGCTTCTCGAATTCGGCGACGATTTTGTGATTGACGTTAAGCCCTTGAGCGGGATTACGCTTGAACAAGCCAAGCGTAATTTTCTTTCTCCATATCACCCATGCGGCAGCGATTGCGACAAGAGCGGCGGCTCCTCCGGCGATACCGCCCCCTACGGAAATTCCGTTGCTTTCGATCGTTTGATCTTCTTCTGCGATCGTTCCTTCCGGCAAGGCATTCAAGTCCGGCTGCTGCTTTTCTTTCTCCGGCTGCAGCGCCGGCATCGTGAACCCCGGCGTCGGCTCAAACGGGATCCAGCCGTAGCCTTCAAAATAAATTTCCGCCCACGAATGCGCATCGGCGTTGCGAACCGTATACGTGCCTGCGGCATCCGGATCGATTTCCCTAAAGGAAGGGTCGTTCCGCATCATTTCGGACAAATCCCGCGGCGCTTGGCCCGGCGCATAACCTTTCACCCAGCGCGCCGGAATGCCAAGCGAACGCGCCATGACAACCATCGTCGTCGAAAAATAATCGCAGTAGCCTTCCTTGATCTCGAACAGAAAGCGATCGACGAAATCTTTGCTTTTGCCGAGGCTTACGTCAGGTTTGTTGTTGTACTCGTAATGCAGCTCCAAGTAATCCTCGATCTTCTTCATTTGATCGTATGGATTCGTTGCGCCTTTGACAATATCGGCCGCAAGCTGGCGCACGCGATCCGGAACCGTATCGGGCAGCTGCGTGTACTCTCTCATATTTCGGTCCGAGGGCTGCGGCGGCTTGGCTATTCTAAGCCCGGATACATCAATGACCGGCGCTTGCGAAATGACGACATATTGCTTCGGATAAGGCGTCTTCGATTTTTCGTTCCAATGCATTTCGAGCGATTCGGGGTGCCAAGTCAGCGTGTTGAAAACATCGACGGGCTTGTCGTTGATGCTTTCGAATCTTTCGATCGAATAAGCGCCGAACAAAACGGGATACTTCTGCTCGTTCAGCATCGTCACCATTTGCCGAATCTCTTGCGTTTGGAGCTTCGAGGTATCGAAAGCCCCGCCTTGAGGCAGCGGATTTTTCGACGATTCGGGACGCATTTCCCCAGCCTCGTCCGTATCCGTCCAGCCGGCTCCGGTGTATACTTTCTTGGACTCTCCGCGCCAATAGCTGCGCCTTGACGTCGTGACCGTCATGACGGGCGAATAGTCGTAATCGAAGCCTCCGCCAAGCTCTTTGTCTTCCCGGCTGTAGCCGGACGAGGCATTGCCCGTCGATGACAAAAACGCGGTTTCGCCGCTGACTTTCGGATCGCCTATGATCGGCACTTCTTTGCCTTGCAGCTTTTGCCATGCCGTGTACGGGTCCGGAATGACCGGATTAATATTCGGAGCAACGATTCCCGCCGCCATAATGATCGAAACGATGATGACGATCATAAATAACGCTACCGCGGGGTATTCGCTGAAGATCGTCCAGCCGTCCGGATTTTTCTGTTTGAACGTATAGAAGTGGTTGACAACGAGCATGCTGAGGCCGCTGAAAATAATCCAAGCGATATTATCCCACAGCACAAATTGCGTGAAGGAGTCAACGCAGGATAACACGACCACCGTCAAAACGATAAATACGATAATTCGCTTCTTGGAAACGACGAAGCTCTGGACAAGCACAAAAGCAATCCATATCGCAACGCCAAACCAAATGTACGGCGAAAACGGGCTTGCATTCAGCTCAAGCCATTGCCAGAAAGTCGCAAACGATCTGACCGGGACATCCGTGAATCGGTAATCCAGCACGTATGCCACGATGCCAACAAGAACAATCAACTGGACAAGATGCCGGATCGCGTATTTATAAAGCACAAGCCCTTGAATCAATACAAGACTGTACAACGTATATTTCGATATTTCAATCGTTTCGTCGAACCAATAATCGGTGACAAATTCGAGAAATTGCCAGAATATGATAGCGATCAACAGAGAAGTGAGTTTCGTATGCCAATCGGCCATTAGCAAACGAAACAGCTTCAATGCAAGACGTTGCATGCGTGGAACCTCCTCTAGTGCCGCCGTCAAGCCAATGCGGCAGGCAGCTCTTGCAGTGTGCGGATGGAATAGCCGACCATGCCTTTGGATTTCAGCAGCTGGTGCCACTCATAACGGCTGATCGGGGCTTCCGCCGAACCGACAAGAATTTGGCACGGCAGCATTTGTTTCCCGCGAAGCCAATTCATCGTCTGCAGCATCGTTTCGTCAGCCGAAGGACTGATGATCACGAAAATGCCGCCTTGCGGCAATTGGCGAGACTGCTCTTTCAGTATGGCGAGCAGCGGGCGCGTGCCGTTCGCCTCCACTTCGATCAAATGGGCGGAAATGTTTTTTTGCTGGGATTGTCCGCGTTTCGGTTCGATCATGGTCATGTCTTGTCCCGCCGAGAACAGCCCCATCGCCATTCCTTGCGGGAAACCGTATTCGAATAAAGAAGCCGCAGTCGACACCGCAAGCTCGAACTGGTCCTTGCTTTTATAAGCGGAAGCGGTACGGTCGAGAACGACGATCGTTTTGGGGAGCGACTCCCGCTCGTATTCCTTCGATTTCCAAGTTCCCGTTCGGGCCGTCGCGTTCCAATGGATTCTGGAAATGCGGTCGCCGTAAATATATTCCCGAACGCCGTTGATCTGCGTTGTTTCTTTTAGAGCTTGGGTCGTAATGGCATGGTGAAAGTGGCCTTTCGACAGTTGCCGGAACTGCTTCCACTCTTTGATCTGCACCGTCTGCGGCTTGACGCAGAAGCTTTGCGACAAAGCCAGGTCCCCTTTGTGCTCGAACAAGCCGAAGATATCCTCGGTCACGCATTCCGTCCGGTCAAATTGATAAAACCCCCGGTGCAAAGGGGGCGTCGAATATTCGACTTCGCCCCGTCGCTTCCAGTCGGGGATAAAGGACGATTCGAACGTCAGCTCATGCCCGTTGCGCCGAACGAGACGGTCTTTCATCAGAACGTACGGAAGCGGCCATACGCCTGGCACCTGAACATTCAGACGAACCGTGAGCGTTGCGCCCGATTCCAGAATATCGCGCTCCGCGTTGACAAGCGAGCGGGAGCCTTGCGCTTTCGTAATGCCGCTCCACCGTCCCAAGCCTACGTATACGGATAGCAACGAGACGATAATGAATACCATAAGCGCCACTTTCCCGCCTTGGAACAAGACGAAGAAAAGACTGCATATGAAAAAAGCAAAAGCGATCCAGAACTGATTCGACCGCTTCGCCCGCACAACTTCGTCGACAAATTTGCGCCAGACGTTCGCTGCCATAAGACTATCGCTCCAACCGGACCGGAACCCGAATTTGCTGCAATACCGATTGCAGCACCGATTCCGCTGTCGTTCCGTCCATCCTTGCTTCGGATCGAACGATCAGCCGGTGCGTAAGAACGTACGGCACGATCGTCTTGATGTCGTCCGGAATGACGTACTCCCTTCCGTTCACGAAAGCATACGATTTTGCCGCGTTCATGAGCGCGATCGTCGCCCGTGGGCTTGCGCCCAGCAAAATCCCCGGATGCTCGCGGGTTTTGCGCGTAATCGAAACCAAATATTCGCCCACCGCATCATCGACATGCACATCGCGCACCTTGTTCTGCAGCACGGAGATCCGCTCGATTTCCGTTACGGGATGCAATGCGTCGATCGGCTGCGCTTTGCTGTGAGAATATGCCATTTTCTTCTCGGTCGTTTCATCGGGATAACCGACGGACAGCTTGAACATGAACCGGTCCAGCTGCGCCTCAGGCAGCACATAGGTGCCTTCGAAATCGATCGGGTTTTGCGTCGCAAACAAAATAAACGGAGCGGGCAAGTCGTAACACTCGCCGTCCATCGTAATTTGGTGTTCTTCCATCGCTTCCAGCAAGGCGGATTGCGTCTTGGTCGTCGCCCGGTTGATTTCATCCGCGAGCAGGATGTTGGTCATGATCGGGCCCGGCCGAAATATAAAGCTCTCCTGCTTCGGATGATAAATCGATACGCCGGTTATATCGGTCGGGAGTAGGTCAGGATTGCATTGGATTCTGCGAAATTGGCCGTTGATCGTTTTGGCAAGCGCTTTCACTAGAGCGGTTTTTCCCGTTCCGGGTACATCCTCAAGCAATACATGACCGCCGGCGAGCAATGCGGTGATCATGAATTTAATTTCTTCACTTTTACCTAAAATACAAGATTCCAAGTTAGCCTGAATTTGCGCGATGAGCTGCATATCTTCTTTCGTTACGGCTTCCATTGCTGCATCCCTCCCGTGATAGACTGCAAAAAAAAAAAAGTATGTACCCTATTATTTTACCAAATATATTGTAGCAGTTCACATACTAAAATACTAGGGAATTACATCTTTTTCCTATCGATGGGAAGACACATAGGACCATTTTTTAAGCTTGCTTGCTTATGTGGCCGAGTACATCATTTCATATTTTGTTTGGAAGAAAGGATCCGCCGCTGCGGATCCCTTCTGCTGTTTTATTGAGGAGTCCACCCTCATCTATTATCGATATTACTTACGGACCGGGTAACATCAGTATGATCTGCATCGATTGGGGTTACATCAGCAAGCATCTGCAGTGAATCGCCTTTAGTTGAAATGGTATCTGTTCCATAAACCTTGAGTTCCGTGATGGCGATACCTCTAAGCTTGCCGCCTGAGGTGCCGGCAGTCATCATAATGTTTACCTTTGAAGATGTAACAGGGTCAAAATTAATGATATTCGGGCCCTGTATAAAGCTCCCGTTCCGCTGACCGCTTACATCAACCCAGTCAGTGCCATTCCAATACTGTACCTTAACGTTAGCAGGCGGCGCTGTATCGTTGTCTGTAAAAACATCGAGTTCCACCGAGTCAAACTGCACATCCGACCCAAAATCAATGCCTATAGTATCCTCCGTCCTCTTGGGATCCTCCGTCCAGTTCGTCCAGGCGTTAGTCCCCGCCCTGTAATCTTCATTCCCGTCCACTAGCTGCCACTTTCTATCGTAGCTATAAGCGTATCCGGCATTTGTATTAAATGATACAAAGGGTTCAGGGAAACCTGACCTTGTTTTGTTTAACGCCAAGTTCGTTTTAGTAGCAGGCACGATGGAGTTTATAAATTCCGCATCAAGCGAGTTCTCAGGCTTAAACTCGTCGGAGCCCATATACCTTAAGATGCTGTGTAGCATTTGTCTTGCTTCAGGCTTATCCTGCTGGTCCAAAAGGTCCATGGAGCTGACGACGAGTCTTCCTCCATCTACATTTGCTTCAAAGAGTAATCCAAGCTTATGGTTCCTATCGAAATTATCGATAACCTGCACGATCGGTTTGAAGGTCGCAGGCGTATCGTCAAGTATAATAGGTCTTCCATTCTTCGCAAGAGGCCACCATTGCCAGTTGCTGAAATAATCTGTTGGAAAATCCTTGAGCGCTTGATGCTTAGTATCGATTAAAAGTCCCGTCGTACCGGGTTGGTTGCTACCGAACGCGGCAGAGCTCCAGAAATCCGGTATAAATGCTCCCGCAATACTCTTTGGCAGTGCTGAAGTGGTGCTATCAGGTACAAGCAGCACCTTACCGCCGCGCTTTAAAGTATTTTGGGCTTCCGAGTTAAAATCCTTGACTACCAGTACATCGGCGGGCGCTGTGGTATCTACCTCTTCAGGATATACCCATATATCATAGTTGTTTAAATACGATGTATTCTTAATTCCAACCTCTAGAGTTAACTGCGCAGCTTCAGCTATACGTGAAAGGTCTGCGCTGATTGTACCTAAGTCTCTTAACCCTCCCTGAGCTGCGGATAAAGAACCCATTTCACCGGATGCCACTACTGTGCCGTCAAGCTTTTTTATTGTCCAGTAAGGTTTACCGGTAATATCTGTCGGTCCGTAATTTGCGAGCTGCAGCTTTGCAGTATAGGTTTCATTGCTCTGCCATGTCATTTTTTCCATGCGAACAAGAGGAACGACAGCGTTATTAAATCGCTTGAAATCATCAGGGTTGGAGAAGCTTTTCGATTCTCCCAGCGCATTTACCATACCTACAAGGGCTGTGCCCTGTCCAGGAAAGTCCTGCAGTCCCAACAGAGAAATTCCTGCAAACTGCGGGGTACGAAGGGCTGTTTCGATCTCTTCGCGGTAGCTGATTCTGGATAATTCACCGGACGCCTTGACAAACTGCTCAGCCTGGTCCAACATTCCTGCGTTTTCAAGGGCCTTTCTGAAAGATTCAAGATTCCTGGGTTCCAGAACACCCGTATATTTGGGAATCTCCGTAAAATCCGGGTATATCTCATACTGTCCTACCTCAAACCCGAATACAGGCACAGGAGCGCCCATTATAGCGTCGGTGTATTCCTCCATAGTTGACGGATAATTGTCATTCAGGTGCCCGTATAAACCTATATAAGATCCCCTGAGATGTTTTTCACTCCATTGTTGCGCTGTAAAAAAGTCGCTTTTGGGCCCAGGACCCTGCCACCCATACCAAGCATTAGAACCTTCTGCATATAATCTGGTAGGATCGACGCTTCTCATATGCTCAACAAGGTCATTCATCCTGATCCTGTCACCGCCAAGTTCATTCCCCCATGTAACCATCACGAATGATGGATGGTTCGCGTACTGCTTGACGATACTTTCCACTTCTTTTGTGTAATATGCGTAATCGCTGTCCGAAACGAAAGTGCCTCCTGTGTCCCATAGGGAAAGTTCCGGTTGCATATAGATGCCCATCTTATCGGCCACCCTGAATGCCGCCTCCGGCGGGGCCCATGAATGGAACCTCACATGGTTGATTCCGTATGACTTATACACGCTAAACAGCTTTTCCCAACCCTCGTCGTCCATCGGGGCGTAACCGGTCAGCGGAAATACGGCACAATTTGCTTCACTTCTGAGGAAGATGTTCTTTCCGTTTATAGAAAACTGCTTACGGTCACTATTTACCTGAAATTTTCTCATACCAAAATCGATGGCTGTATGACCGGTATATTTTTTTGCATTCATATCAACTTTGAGGTTGTAGAGTATGGGATTAAACTCATCCCAAAGTTGGACATTATCGCCCATCTTATATTGGACCTCCACGGTCTGAAGACCCGGCTTCACTGTAAAATTAAAGGTTTGCCGGGGAACATGATGTGGCCGCTGGGGAACTTTATGCGAAGAATCGGTATTCCAACTCTTTGCCATGAGGGACAAAGTCCCGCTGATTTCTCCGCTTGTTGTATTATTTATATCTACCGCTACCTTTGCAGTCTTATTATTCACATCGGGGATTGCCCTGACCTGGTCGATATATAAAGCTTTGTTAACTTGAATTTCAATCCTTCCCAGTATGCCATTCCAGTTGGTCTGAGTATTCTCCGTAACCATATGGGATTCAAGGACGCCCCATGGCATATCTGTATAGGAGTTGTCGACCTCAATGGTAATCAAGTTGTCGCCCATTTGGATATATTGGGTAATATCGTAGACTTGGTTAGTAGTCAACTGGTTCTGGGTACCGACATACTTGTCGTTCACCCATAACTTTGTCTCCCTGGTACGTTCAAGGAACAGCTTAATCTGCTTGCCCTTGAAGCTTGCAGGTAACGTGAATTTCCTCTGGTATACGGCAGGGCCTGTATATTTATATTTCCTGCTCAAGATTCTAACTGCTGTATCGTTGTTAATAAAGCCTTTCTTATTTTCATCGAGCGTACCCGGAAGGGTTACGGTTTCGTAGAGATTCTGGGCTGTTCCATTTGCTGCGCCTAATTTGAACTCCCACTTGCCAGCTAGGGAGACTATAGTATCTTGGCTATACTGAAATACAGCAATTGCGTCCTTCAGCGCAATTGTAGCCGCATCAACAGCCTCATCGGAGGCGTTTGTATCACCGGCGATGGACTCTGCGCTGGCAATAGCCCCTTTTAATGTGTCTATATCTTCCTGAGCATACTCGGAGGATGTCGCAGCACCGGCCATATCTTTTGCTTCCGAGATAACTGTCCGGAGCTGCTCTCGTGTGTATTTTATTTTAGAAGCCATAAAAGCCATAAAAGCATCGTTCAATTTTTCCGTTGTCGCATAAAATTCCGAAGGTAGTGAGTTCGAGTTTCTTAATTTTGCATTTGCTTCTGCTATCTCTTGTACCAGGGCAATCTTTGCTTCACTATTATACTGGCCTGGATTATCACCCACCTCTACACTAGAATAAAAAATCTTGGCCGTGTTTATTTTATTGGCAAGGGATTCAACGTAAACATCGTAGGTGCCGACTCCCATCTCTGCGATAGAAGCATAGTTTCCACTCCCTTTATTTGCCTGTACCGTTACGTACCTTGCCCTTACCGGGTTAATCTTTGTCGTTTTGGTAGAAGCATCGGTATTCCATATGCAATTTTCCACAACATTCATATTCTCTTTGTCGGTTCCTGCAAATAATGTGGCATCGCTGATCCAGCCGTTGCTGGAATCCTGCCTTGGTGTTACCCATATGGAGTCGATGTTGTAAATACGTCCGAGGTCTACCGTGATGGATTGGGGTAAATTGTCTGCTGTGGGGGTATAGTTCGTATGCCATATGGATGCAATATCGCCGTCAATCGCCTTCTTTGCCTCATATCCAGTATTTTGGCTGGTAGCCTCTGCACTCATCATATCGCTTACTGCATTGTCTGTAGCAGGTTCGCCGGCGAGCTTGCTGCTAATCAGGAATGTAGAGGCAGCTTCCACAAGACTTTTATATGCTCTGTCAGCCTCCATGTCAGTAGCATCCTGTTTTTGTACGACGGATTTTGCAGAATCCAGGACACTTCCAAATGCAGCCTTGGCTTCTGCAGTGTATTCTCCAGGTGCAGTCCCTTGGACGGCACTTTCATACAAGCCGCTCAAATTGTCCACATACCATGTAAGCCGCGAAACGCTATAGTCAACCTTCGATTCCTTGAAAATATCGATTGCAGATTGAAGTTCAGTGAGTGCCTCCTGCATTTGGTCATTTGTCGCATCAGGGTCACGTTCCAAGCCCGCATACCTGGCAATCACCAAATCAAGTGCGTCCTTGGTATCTTTCGGGTAATCACCGACATCGGTCCCAATTTTAGCGTTTTCGGAAAGGTTTTTTGCTTCATCTAGGGTGGCTGCAAATCTTACAAGAGTAACATCTGTAGTTTCAATATTAATCTCTGCCGCCGACGCAAAGTTACCTCCTCCTGCGGTTGTTTCCAGTTTTACATATGAGGCACTTACAACTGGCGTTATATCGACTATCTTTTCTGAAGCGTCATCTGACCAGGTACCGCTTACTACCTTCTGATAATCCACACCGTCACTGCTTACATACAGATTATACGCCGTTATTCTGCCATTTGTATTATTATCCTGCCTTGGAAGCAACCTGAACCTGTTCACATTAAAGTTGCGGTTTAGTTTTATATTTATACTCTGAGGCAGCGTATCTACTTCAGGATCATACCTGATGTGCCATATCGTTGACGGGTTTCCATCAATTACTTTGCTCGCCTCATACCCTGCGTTCTGGCTTGTAGCCGTTGCTGACATAAATTTTTGAGGTATTACGGCAGAGACTGCCTCAATGGAGCCTTCATCTGCCGCTAATGCCTTAGTAGCCATTTCGGGCACCAAAATATTCAACATCATTGCGATCAATACAATGAGTGATAGTATTTTTGTGGTTGAATTTTTTTGCATTCTTTCACTCCTCACAGCTTTTTATTTGACCTTCTCTTCCGCTTCATACACGAATGTCAACGTACCTTCATTGAACCGATCAAGCAAAGCAACCATAATAACGACAAGTATCCTACCTAACAAAGTAATGGATATAAATCCCCCCCTTTGAATGAGTAGAAATTATGGAAAGCGCTTACCCATATAAAACTTACCAAATATCCAGTGAAGACAATGTGCGTTTCCTGTGAATTTTTTGTGAAGATAGAATAGCAATAATATGATTGTTAACGGGTACGATTAAGTTTGATACGACTTCAGTCCAGCCTTCGGATTTATGCAATCCTCTTTTACAAAAAAAAACAACTGCAGCACAAAAGTATGTGCTACAGTTGTTTAAAATTTATTTCTTTCGCATTCGCCGGTTTGGCGTGACTCGGCACGACGGCGACGGCCAGCTGCGCGGCGAAGCTGCAGTTGGCTTGCCAATCTAATACTTCTTTTGACAAATAGCTCCCTGGCGGGAGCTCGTACGCATAGTTATCCTTTCGGCTTGAAAAGAAGCGCCGCGATAAACGAGAAGATGATCGCCGACGAAATCCCTGCGCTCGTCACCTCGAATATGCCGGTGATCACGCCGATCCACCCGTCTCGTTCAAGTTCCGACAATGCCCCGTGCACGAGGGCGTTACCGAAGCTTGTAATCGGCACCGTTACGCCGGCGCCTGCAAATTTGATCAAAGGCTCGTACAATCCGACGCCGTCAACAATAGCACCCAGGACTACAAGCAAAGACATCGTATGCGCGGGCGTCAGCTTGGCGACGTCCATGAGCAGCTGACCGCCGACGCATATTAGACCGCCGATCACAAAAGCCCAAACGAAGATCATGCGCTCACCCCCTCCATTCGATCGAAACCGCATGGGCGATGGCCGGGATGCTTTCGCCCTGCTGGAACGTTACCGGCGAATGGAGCGCCCCGGTTGCGACGACGAGTACCCGCTTCAAATCGCCTTTGCGAATTTTTTTCATAATGTGTCCGTAAGTAACGGTTGCCGAACAAGCGCAGCCGCTGCCGCCCGCTTGTACGGGCTGCTTGGCGGTGTCATAGATCATCAGGCCGCAATCGGAAAAGGTCGTTTCCTCGATCGGAATGTTATGCTTTTTGAGCAAATCGGTTGCGATATGATGCCCGACGCTCGCCAAATCGCCGGTGACGATCAAATCGTAATACCCCGGTGTCCGGCGCAAATCGCGCATATGCGCCTCAATCGTATCCACCGCCGCGGGCGCCATCGCCGCGCCCATGTTAAACGGATCCTTAATGCCCATATCGACAATACGTCCGATCGTCGCCGACTCGATAGCCGGACCTTCGCCGCTGCGCGACACGAGGGCGGCTCCGGCGCCGGAAACGGTAAATTGAGCGGTCGGCGGCTTCTGCGATCCGTATTCGGTCGGGTAGCGAAACTGCTTCTCCGCCGTGCAGTTGTGACTCGACACCGCGGCCAGCACATGATGTCCATATCCGCTGCTTACGATGAGTGAAGCGAGGGCAAGGCTCTCCATCGACGTGGAGCAAGCGCCGAATATGCCAAGATACGGAATCGCCAGCGTTCGATTGGCGAACGTGCTGCTGACGATTTGGTTCATCAAATCGCCTCCGACGTGGTAATGAACTTGCTCCTTCGTCAGATTGGCCCGTTCGATGGCGATTTTGCACGCTTCCTCGAGCATCATCTTCTCCGCTTGCTCCCAGCTTTTTTGCTGCAGCAGCAGCTCCGAGTGGAGAATGTCGAAGTCGTCGGCGATCGGGCCTTTCGCTTCTTCCGGACCTACGACGGTCGCCGTGCCGGTTATGATCGGCTTGCGCTCAAAAACCCATGATTGATGTCCTTGCAGCATGCCGCATCACCCTCCCAACTTGACCAGCCAATGAATGATCCCGACGACGAATGCCGCCACCGTACCGAACACGATAACCGATCCGGCCAGCTTGAACATGTTGCCGCCGACTCCAAGAACAAGTCCTTCGCTTCGATGCTCGAGCGCCGTCGAGCACATCGAGTTGGCGAAGCCTGTAACCGGGACGGCTGAGCCCGCTCCGGCCCATTGCGCAAATTTGTCGTACACCCCTAAGCTCGTCAGGACGACCGATATGAAAATCAATACCGCAGCCGTAGGGCTTCCCGCCGTTTTTTCGGTAAAATGGAACCAATGAATAAACGCTTCCTGTATCGCTTGTCCGATCAAGCATATGAACCCACCGGCAAAAAAAGCGCGTATGCAGTTTTTCCCTACTGGACGCTTGGGCTCCCGTTGTTTGGCAAAATCGTGATACTCCTGCTGCGTCATCGTTAAATTTTTTTTCTTCTGATTTGCCACGATTACCCCTCCTCGTTATCGTTTCAGCAACGGCGTCATCTGTTCGACCAATTCGTTCATCTTGGCCGCACAAGCTTCATACATATTCTTCGCTTTTACATTTTGCGTTGTCAGTGCGAACAGTTCCAAGTCGGCGGCGCTTTTCTTCAGGGTTGCATACAATACTTCTTTAGTTTGAGGCTCCGGCGTCTTCAATTGATCGTCATACAAATCGACATAGAGCTGGCCAAGATCATCGACCTGTCCAAGATATACGTTTTCGATCGGAATGCCCATCTTCTGCAGCTCCGTGTGCAGCCAACCGAGGCTGAGCCCGCGGGTTGCAAGCGCTTCGAGCATGACCTCGCCGTCCATAATGACGGTCTGGGGCTCTTCGGTTCTCGGCACTTTGACCCCAAGATGTTTTGGCGTAAGCGGCTGGTTTTCTTTTTTGAGCAGGACGCTGACCTCGCCGTTCGCTTCCAGTACCGCAAACTCAACATCAGCCACCTGAAACACGTTTTTTTTGCGCAGCTGCTCTAGCAGCTCGTCGGTGCTGTACCGTTCTTTTTTCATATTGTCTTCGAGTATTTTGCCGTCCTTAATGAACACGGCCCCTCTGCCTTCCAGCCAGTCCCTTACCGTCTTGCTCTTCAGTCCCAGATACTCCATGGATAACGGAACAACCGTCCAGATCAATAAAGCAATGACGCCGTACGCGTAATGGGCTTCCATGTCGGTTGACATGAACCCGGCGATACCGCCTAGCGTAATTCCCGTGATGTATTCGAAAAAAGTAAGCTGCGATATTTGCTTTTTGCCCAAAATTCTTGTCAGCACAAACAACATAATGACAGAGCCCAGGGCACGAAAAACGATATGTAACCATTCTGGCACTCGCAATCTCTCCTTCGACGGTTCTCTTGTCACATTATTTGCCGAAATGGATGTCATTATGTTGAACAAATATTTTCCATTCATGTCTTGTCTGTGGAAAGGGTAAATTAGTCGAGGAGTCGCAACGAACATTGCCGGGAGGTGTTAGAAATGACGGTAGCACAACAAGTGAAAACCTGCTTGTCGTCGCTCAAGAGCGCACAAGCAAGTCTTGAATCTTTTGCGCTGAACACGCAGAACCAACAAGCGAAGACGCTTTTCGAAAACGCGGCGCAGCAAACGCAGCAAATTGTGGACCAAGTGAGCTCGCGCGTGCAGGAGTTGGAGAACGAAGAACCGCAATATAAAGGTTTTTAATAGCCGTTTAAAAAAGAAGGAAGCTATATACCGCCATGCGGTACGTAGCTTCCTTTTTTGTACTAGACGTACATAAGCAAAAAAATGGAGAGGAGGATGAAGAGAACAAGAATCAGGATCGCGAACCAAGATTTAGACATTTGCGAATGCTCCTATCTTGTAGCCTTACACCATAGAGTATGAAAGACTCCCGGCAAAAGTACCGCCGTCATTCGCCCATTTTGCCTGTTGCTCTCCCCATTGACGCTTTGATAGCGCCAAGACGCGTCGTTAAGTATAATACGAACGCAAGCAATATCGCGCCCATGCCGACGACGGCGTATTGAATATCGATTTTTGAAGTCAGGAACAAATAAATAAACAATCCTGTTATCGTCAATGCATTTTCGACCAGATTTTGAACCGCGATCGTTTTCCCCGCTCCGACCAGATCTTTGCCGACGTTTTGCAGGATCGTATTCATCGGAATAAGGAACACGCCGCCGAATACGCCGATCAAGAACAGCATAATCAACGTAAGAATCAGATTGTGCATGAACGCCGTGATCATGACAGACAGCACCATTAGAAAACCGTATACATACGAAATATACATTTTATTGACAGGGATCAGCTTCGGCATGACAATCGATCCTACCACGACGCCAACGGCCGTCACGCCGATGATGTAAGATTGCTGATCGGTATCGGTAATGCCGAGATTCGCCGGCAGCCATGCGACGAGCGCGATGCGCAGCACCGCTGCGGTAAGCCAGAATGCGCCGGTTCCGATCAGCGAAAAATTCGCTTGCGCGTCCTTGAACAACGTTGCGGTATCCTTTAGGAATGCTTTGGCCGATTCGCCGTAGTGAAGCTGTTTGTTGCCCTCTTTCTTTGGAATAAGGAACGTCAGCAAAATCGAAGCCGCGTAGATGCCGAAGCATGTGATCAAACCCGCGAAATCGGAAATTTCGGCCAATATGCCGCCTGCCACGGTTCCAAGCAGGATAGCCAGGATGGTCGTTCCTTCGATCTTGGAATTCGCCTTGAGCAATTGTTCGTCCGTATTCGTTAACTCCGTAAGAATACCGTATTTGGCCGGAGAATAAATGACCGCTCCGATCCCGAGTATGGAGTAGCAAATCGCAGGATGTAATCCGACCATCATCAGCAAGATGGCGAGCGCCTTGAACATATTGCCGACGAGCAGGACGCCCGATTTGGCGTTGCGGTCGGCAAAAGCTCCCACGATCGGAGCCAGCAATACATAAACGGCCAAAAAACCGATTTGAATGTAGGTGACGTATTGATCCGGATTGACGAACCCTTGTCTTTTGATTAATCCGATAATGATGAAAAAGTTCAAATTGTCGGCGAACGAGCTCATGAACTGGGTGAGAACGACGGCATTAACCGGCGACAGCCATCGTCTGCGAGCACTGGCTTGAGACATAATTACCCTCCGTTAAGTCAAATCAACAATTTCCAACATACCATGATTGCCTACATTCGTAAAGTGACCGCCGGTCATGGATAATAATTTCCCCGTACATGCACAGATAGGCTTCGGCCCACATACAATGTAACAGTTTTCTTCGCAATTGAACGAATCCGAGCTTCCGAAGCGCGCCTGTCTTCGGCAAACAATCAGGAGGTGCTGTCCATGCCTGGCTTTTTTACAGCCGTCGCCTTATTCATCAAACAGCTGACACTGCTCGTCTCCTATGTCAAAAATAACGCCTTCCCCCAACCCCTGTCGGAAGATGAGGAATTAAAGCATTTGCGATTGATGGCTGAAGGCGATCAACACTCCCGCAATCTGTTAATCGAACATAATCTGCGCCTTGTCGCACACATCGTCAAAAAATTCGACAACACCGGAGAAGACCTGGAAGACCTCATCTCCATCGGCACGATCGGGCTCATCAAAGCGATCGAGAGCTTCCAGCCGAACAAAGGCACGAAGCTGGCTACTTTTGCGGCTCGGTGTATTGAAAACGAAATATTGATGCATCTGCGATCGCTCAAGAAAACGCGCAAAGACGTATCGCTTCACGACCCGATCGGGACGGACAAGGAAGGCAACGAAATTACGCTCATCGATATTCTCGGCACGGAAGCCGACGACGTTGTGGACAAAGTCCAGCTCAAAATCGAAAAAAGCAAAATATACCGCAATCTCGACATTCTCGACGACCGGGAGCAAGAGGTCATCAAAGGACGATTCGGCCTGGAGCTGGGCGGCGACGAACGGACGCAGCGCGAGATCGCGAAGGAGCTTGGCATCAGCCGCTCTTATGTGTCGAGGATTGAGAAGCGGGCGCTGATGAAGCTGTATCACGAGTTTTATAAGTTGAAGCGGTGAGCGGCCCCGCGCTATAATCGGCATATAGCCCATTGCAGGAGGTTCATATGTCCGTGTACTTATGGTGCGTTAAATGCGAACACGTACACACCTTAGAGGAATGGACCCGAGGAAAATTGAAATACGGCGTATGCCCCAAATGCGCGGCGTGGCAATACCGGCACGCCGTCTCCTGGACACAGATCGCCGCAGCAAACGGATATGACAAAGAACCGATCAACGGGGTGCAATACCCGTTACATCGGTTCGATTTTTGATGCCTATGCACGAAAATCAACCCCGCTCCGGAACGGCTCCGGGTCAAACGCGGCCATGTTACACTGGGCAACATAATCCAGCCATTGCTCGCGGCTCATGTTCTGCTTTTTGCCCCGATCATGATCTGCATCGTTATCTACCTTCGACACTTTCGCTGGCAACGGCAGTCCAAGGCCATGCATCAGCTCACGAACTTGTCGCTCATCGTTTCGCCGGATAAGGAACGACTGCGGCGAAAAAGCGCCGACAATCCATTTGCCAAGCTTTTTGTCCGAGCGAACGCGTTCCGCAAGGACGGGATCGTCCACATGAAGCACCATGACATCCATCAGCCTGGCTTTGCCGAAATGGCCGATCCAATCTTCGATCGTCCGCCATATATTCGGGGCGACCGGAATTTTGCTGTGCCGTTCGAGCAGCGCCCGGATACTTTCGAACGTCCATCCGCATTCCAGGGCGTGAATGATCCGTTTTGCCTGCAAGGAATACACGTACGCGGTATCCGCTTGCTTCAGCTCGGCAATCGCCTCGATCTGCCAACGGATGGCCGGAGCAACGTTCTCGGGCACGATAATGTCCATATTCGGCTGAACATAAATATGATCGGTCATCAGCCGTTCAATATCATCGTAATAGCTGCCGTTATCCTTAAAATGGCGCTTTGCATACAAACTCCCCCAGGCCGTCCATCGCCAAACGCAATTTCCTTCCGCATCCCGGCCTCTTTCAATCAATCCGAGCACCAGCATTGGATGATAGACCAGCATATTCAACTGCTTCTCCGATACGGGAAGCTTCCATGCCTCCAACTTGCGAGACAATTGTTCCAATACGACAAGTTCATCAATCCATTCTTCCCCGGTCAAACCGTAAAACATATGATAAATGAGCGATGATGGCAAATATCGAAGATCGGTGCCGTACATGATGAGCGGCATCATCACTTGATGGAGCTGCGCGGCCCATTCCGTATAAGGAACTGCAAGAAACGAGCGAAGGGCGTCCGGCTGAACTCTCGCGACTTCGCGGAAATCCGCAAGGCCAAGCTGCGCTGCAAACCGCTCCATAAAAGCAAAATGCATCGGAGCTTCGGCGCCGAACATCGCCGGAAATCTCGTTTCGTTTGACCGAAGCAGCGGAAGTATCCGATTCATCGTCCGCTTGTAGACATGCCCCTTTTGAGAAATTTCGACCGTTTCGTTTGCGATAAAAGATAACAGCGTGATGATATCGTGATAAAGCGCAAGACCGTAATTTTCCGTTACTTGCACCTTACCGAGCGCAGCGCTGCGCTGTTGAATCGCCGCACCGATGTCTCGAGCCGCTTCACGAAGCACGGGCTGCCACACTTGCTTAGGCGCAATGACATTCAAATTCCAGTAGTGGCGGTATTGAAACAATAAACCGGCCCCCCGGAGCCGGCTGATCATTTCCTCCCCTCGGCACTTGGACCCGAGAAGCTCGTTGATTTTCCTCGATGCATCCTGGGTGGACAACCCGTCGGGATTGGAGGAGGATAAGACCGCAAGCAGCTCCAGGCATTGTCGTTCTTCCTCCGTCAACTTCACGATTTGCCGCTTGATATTCGCCTCCGTATACGACTCGGCCAGCAGCTGTCTCATTCGCTCTTCCGATCCGCCATGATGATACGGAACCTTCCATCGGACGGCCAACTCGACCAACTCGTCAGGCGGCACATATTGCAGCAATTCCAATACGTCCATACGTTATCCCCTTTGTTTCAACTTCTCCCGTTTGTATTCCGTCAGCGAAACGAGATTGTCCGCGATACCGGCCATCCCCCGCTTATGCAGCACCGAATTTCCTAGGCTTACGACATCCTCGGCGTCAACGATGGAGTATTGATATCCCTGCTCGGTCAAAAACCGCTGCCGATTCAGAGCGAAGTCTTGATCCTTCGTATTCCGGGCGACAATGGAGTAGAAATACGCTTGCGCGCCGTCGGTTTTGGGACGCAGTATCCGCCCGAGCCGCTGTGCTTCTTCCTGCCGCGAGCCGAATTGTCCGGATACCTGGATCGCGACATTCGCATCCGGCAGATCGATGGCGAAGTTGGCCACTTTGGAGACGATCAGCACCGAAATTTCACCGTTTTTAAAAGCTTCGTACAGCTTCTCCCGCTCTTTGTTGGGCATCTTCCCCGTAATTAGCGGCGCCCCGATCCGGGCCGCGATCGCTTCCAGCTGGTCGATATATTGGCCGATAATCAGCACCAGATCGTTGGGGTGGTTCTGAACGAGCCGCTCCGCCACATGCAGCTTGTTCGCCGCCTCGGCCGCAATTCGCGCCTTCACGCGCGCTTCCGATACAGCATATTCAGACCGCTCCTCCGCCGTCAGCTCCACGCGGATCTCTTGGCACCGGGCGGTCGCGATCCATCCTTGCTGCTCCAGCAGCTTCCAGGATACATCGTACTTCTTCGGACCGATAAGCGAAAAAACATCCTTCTCCAGCCCGTCCTCCCGAACGAGGGTCGCAGTCAGCCCGAGCCGGCGCTTTGCTTGAATGCCGGCCGTAATGCGAAATACCGGAGCGGGCAGCAAATGGACCTCGTCGTAAATAATGAGTCCCCAGTTCCGGTCGGAGAAGATGGACAAATGCTCGAAGCCGCCTTCTTTATCTTTGCGATAACTTACGATCTGATAGGTCGCGACGGTAATCGGCCGTACTTGTTTATTTTCACCGGAATATTCGCCGACTTGATCTTCCGAAATCGACGTTTTGTCCAGAAACTCTCGCACCCACTGGCGCGCGGCCGTAATACTGGACGTCAAGACGAGCACTTCCTCCTGCACGCAATGAGCCGCCGCCAAACCGATGACGGTTTTGCCTGCGCCGCAGGGCAGTACAAGCACTCCGCTGCCACCGTATACCGATCCGCCTGCATAGAAGCTATCCGCCGCTTTCTGCTGATAGTCACGCAGCGCAAAAGGCTTGCCGCCGATCGCGGTCGAATCCCTCAAAGCGATCTCAAGCTTCGCCCCTTCCGCATACCCCGCCAAATCTTTGACCGGATATCCGAGCAGCATCAGTTCTTGCTTGAGCGAGCCGCGATGAAGCGGGTCGATACTAACCGTCGTATCGTCAAGCCATTCCCGTATGTAAGACTGCATGCTTTTATATTGCAGCACTTCCTTTAGTACGTATGGGTCGGTACTGACCAGCCGAAGCTCGTCGTTCCCCTGTTCCATCTGCAAAATGCCGAAGCGGCGAAACAAGCTTTCGATTTCCCGAATCACATTCGGGGCGACGTCGAATTTGCTGTACTTCTCCACGATGTCGACGATCGCCTCCATTTCCAAACCGGCGGAAGCCGCATTCCATAAGGAAAGCGGCGAAATACGGTACGTATGAATATGCTCCGGGCTTTTCTCGAGCTCTGCAAAGGCGCTTAGCACATCGCGGATTTCCTCGTATTTGGGATGATTGACCTCCAGGAGGACGGTCATATCGGATTGAATCATGAGCGGATTATCCGGCCGGTAAGCCATTTGGGTTACACTCCTTCCGGGATCTACGCCTCGACAAAGCTTTTGATCGTTCGCTCGAGTTCCTTCGGAGGCTTGATGCCGTATATGATCTCGCGAATGACGCCGTCTTTGTCGATGAGAAAGCTCGTCGGATAAGCTTGAACATTGTAAAGCTTCTGCACTTTGCCTTTTTCGCCGCCTGTGACGTCAAGCAAGGCCGGGAATTTAAAGTCGTATTGCTTAATAAAATCGCGAGCATTGTCCACGTCGTCATATAACGTGGCGTTGACCGCATAAATATCGAGCTTGTCTTTGTATTCGTCGTACAATCTTTTCATATCGGGCGCTTCCGCCTGGCACGGCTCGCACCAAGATGCCCAGAAGTTGATCCAGAGCGGCTTGTCTCTTTTGCCGCCGACACGATATTCTTGGCCGTCAAAGCTTTGCAGCTTGAATTCCGGCGCCAGAAAATCAAGCTTCGGCGCGTATTCTACGGGAAGCTGCACTTCCTTCTCCGCTTTTCCTACATTCTGATACACCGCGAATCCGACCAACACTAACATTACGGCGATAACGATCACATTTTTTTTCACTTGGCTGCCTTCTTTCTTTCCGATTGTACATTCTTTATCATACCTTCTTTTTGCTCGATTTCCAACTTCCCCTTTGTGCCGCAACCTCCGAATGAGATATCTCCCCCGCGGACACATTATGGTTAACGAACTCATAAAGGAGCTTTCCGATGCAAAAAGTGAAACGTAAACGGCTGCTGGACATCTCCTTCCAGAGCGACATCGATGTGGACATCACGGAGCCGGAACAGGCTAAAGCCAAAAAGTCTAAAGACGAACCGCCGGAAGGCGGCAAGGGTAAAGGTCAATTATGGGAGTTCATCGCGCTTGCTTCCATCCCCGTTGTGCTCGTATTCGGCAATTCAATGCTGATTCCGATCCTGCCCGACATGAAAAAGCATCTGGGGATATCGCAATTCCAGAGCAGCCTAGTCATAACGTTATTTTCCATCACAGCTGCATTGTTTATACCCATTGCTGGATATTTATCCGACCGATTTTCGCGAAAAGCCGTCATGATTCCGTCGCTCATCGTATATGGAGGTGCGGGCATATTGGCCGGCATGGGGGCCGTCTGGAACTCGTATACGATCGTCATCATATCGAGGGCGATTCAAGGACTGGGCGCGGCGGGCACCGCTCCCATCGCGATGGCCCTTGTCGGGGACATGTACAAAGGGGGCACCGAGAGCAAGGCGCTCGGTTTGATCGAAGCTGCGAACGGCGGGGGCAAGGTACTGAGCCCGATTATCGGCTCGCTGCTGGCGCTGATCGTATGGTACGCGGCATTTTTTGCGTTTCCGATCTTTTGCTTCCTGTCGCTGATCGCCGTCATATGGCTTATTAAAGAACCTAAAAAGCAAAAAGAAGCTCAAAAATTAGGCGATTATATCCATGCACTCGGCCAAATTTTCAAGCAGAAGGGCCGCTGGCTCATTACTTCATTTTTCGCGGGATCGCTTGCCTTATTTATTTTGTTCGGCGTTTTGTTCTACTTATCCGACATATTGGAGAAAAAACCGTACAACATCGACGGAGTTCCAAAAGGGCTTGTTTTGGCCATCCCGCTGCTCGGCATGGTCATCACTTCGTATACGACAGGCAGTCTGATCAAGAAAAACGGTCTGCTGATGCGCATTTTGATGAATGTCGGCTTGACCGTCATTACCGTCTCGCTCGCGCTGACGATCTTTTTTTATTACAATATTTACGTATTCATCGGCTTGCTTACGTTGAGCAGCATCGGTACCGGGCTGCTGCTTCCGTGTTTGAATACGATCATTACCGGCTCCGTATCCAAGGGTGAGCGCGGCATGATCACGTCGCTTTACAGCAGCTTGCGATTTTTCGGCGTTGCTATGGGCCCGCCGCTGTTCGGATGGATGATGGGTTTTTCGCATCAGGTCATTTTTATTACCGTTTCAGTGCTTGCGTTTATTACGCTAGGATTGGTTTTTTTCTTGATTAAGCCGGACAAACAAGTCGGCTAAGATGCCGAAAGTTACTGCTAGAGGGTGATTGCTCATGATGATGATTCCTACTCGCATATACCGGGAAATCATCGATTACTGCATGTCTAAACTGCCGGAGGAAGCGTGCGGCGCGTTAATCGGCAGAACGGATACGGCCGATACCGGAGAGATTACGCAATGCATCGTTTACGGCTTCGTACCGCTTGCGAACGCGGCCGCGGAAGATCGGGAGCACAGGTTCACGCTGGATCCCGGGGAATGGATCGACACCTTGTTTGCGGCGCAGCGCCATCATCGGCAAGTAGTCGGCCTGCTGCACTCCCATCCTTCAATGCCGCCGATTCCGTCTTTGGAGGATCGAAGCACCTTGTGGACCGAAGTGCCTTCGCATTGGATCGTATCGCTTGCCGACCACAAAGCGCCGGACGTCAGGGCTTATCGGTTCGAACATATCCAGCCGGAAGATCTTTCGTCAGCCGGTTCAATTCATAACAAAACCTCGGAGCGGTTTCAACCGCAAACCGAGGCTACATACGCGCCTTATGTTGAATGGGCAATCCAATTAACGTCCGACGAGCTCGAACCCGTGTAGAAACACCTTAACGCCTACCTGCTGAGATATGCGTATAAATCGCCTAGCGTTACGATATTGCGCTGCAAAATCCGGTCCAGCATCCTAACCCACAGCTTGGCGGTCATGAGGGCATCTTCCAGCGCGTGATGTCTTACGCCTGCCGGCACGCCGTAGCTTTCCAGCAAATCATCCAGCGTATAACTCGCTCTTCCCGGCTCCAGCCACTTCTCAACCATCAACGTATCGACAACCCGGTGATTCAAATTCATTTTGGATGTCTTCCAAAGCGCCGCGTTCAAAAACTGCTTATCGTGGCCGCTTGCGTGGGCGATTAAGATCCGGCGTCCGACAAAATCAAAAAAACGGTGCAGCGTTTCGATCAAATCCGGCGCTTTCTCTGCCATTTCATTCGTAATGCCCGTCAATTCCACGACGGTCTTCGGAATTTTGCGTTTCGGATTGACCAGGCTATGGAACGATAAATCCTCTCTTACGTTACCGCCCTGCACGACAACGGCACCAAATGAAATGATTTCATCCCCGTTGCTCGGGTAAAAGCCCGTTGTTTCGAGATCGAATACGACGGCGTCCAAATCAAGCAATCTTGCTTCCAACAACGATTCCTTGCGATGTCCCTTCGCCAAGGAACGAAGAAAAGCCATTTGCTGGGCGTTCTGCGCACCGAGCATCGACGCGATCGCGGGAGTCAGACCACCCATCTTGTACAAGCTCCACATCCGGCCGACCGGACTTTTCGGCTCCTTCATCCGGGTTCCCCACCGCCTTTGACTCGTCCTTCTCTCACGATGTCGTTATTATCGGCAATCCATTTGCCGACGAAACGCTGCAGCTTTCTGCACATGCGCATGCTTGTTTTCAACTCGGCAACGATTTCCTTCGTTAACATATCGCTTGTCAGCTTGCCGCTTGACGTATAGTACCCTTCCTTCATGCGGCTTGCAGCCATGTACCGCATGCGCAGGAAGAGGAGCAAAGCGTGGCGATAGACGGAGGACTGTTCTTCCGAGAATACGCCGGCTTGTTCCAGCTTGCGAATGCGTCCGATCGTTGACGTTTCTTGAATGCCGGCTTGTACCGCCAGAAGGCGAATCGCATTCACGAGAGGGATATAGGCGCCGTACTTCATGTCGACGCCGCCCGCGAATTCCCCGTATCGCTCGCGAATGAGCTGGCCGAGCGGGCCGATCAGCGGTTTATGGTGCAGCGTATTGCGCAGCATATGGACCAAAATGTCCGGGTTTTGCCGGACCATCAGTTCGAATTTATGTTTCAGCGCGACGGCAGGGAGCATATCGCCGCCGATAAACCGGCAATCGGCCATAATTAACAGATAGCGGACGTTCTCCCAGTTCGGCTCTGCGAACCATTCCTCCAGCCTTTGATGCCATTCCCCAACCGAAAGGCACCATGCCGGTTGATTGCTGACGACCCCGCCGTCGCACGGCGGATATCCGATTTGCTGCAAGCCTTCCACCACTTCGGCCGCCAGCTTGCGGAAATATTCGCCGACCGACTCTTCCGGGCATTCTTCACCCGCCTCGTATACAAGTCCGCTATCCTGGTCGCTGTTCAGCGTTTGCTCCGACCTGCCGCCGCTGCCGAATAACATGTAAGCATACCTGACATGAGGTCTGACATCTCCCTCCTGCCGGAGCTTCTCTTCCGCGATCTCGATCACCTTCTGAATGATCGTATCATGGACCTTATTCACGATTTCGTTATATCGTTCCATCGGCCAAGAAGAAAGAGCGGCACGAAACCGCTCCTGAATAACTTCCCTGGCCGCACGCATCTCGAGGAAATGATGAGCGCCGTCAATTCGTATCTGGAATTCCCGTAATGCGTCCTGCATCATCCTTATTCTCCCCTTCGAACCATCTGCCGTTTATGTCAGCTTATGCGCTATGACTGGATTGGCCGGCTTTTTTCAATTGCTCCGGGTAACCGTATGCGCCATGCTCGCTAAGATCAAGACCGACGATTTCTTCTTCCTCGGTAACGCGGAAGCCCATAACGAGCTTCATGACGCCAAGAATCAGGAAGGAAACGATCAACGCATACCCTCCGCAAGTAACGATACTTTCGAATTGCACCCACAGCTGATGCCAGCTGCCTGTATAGAACAACCCGCCTTCGCCAACGCCTACCTTGGCTGCAAGCTGGGGCGTTGCGAATAAACCGTTCGACAGCGTGCCCCAAATTCCTGCAATGCCATGAACGGACAATGCGTAAATCGGATCGTCGATTTTCATTTTTTCGAAAAATTTGACGCTGAAAAATACGAGTGCCCCCGCCACCAGACCGATAACGACCGCCGCCCATGGTTCAACGTATGCGCAAGATGCCGTGATCGCAACAAGACCCGCGAGACCGCCGTTCAGCATCGACGTAATATCCGCTTTGCCCAGGAAAACCCACGATACAAGCAGTGCGGCAACCGCTCCGCCCGATGCGCCGAGCTGCGTAATAAAAGCGACATAGCCGAAAAATCCGTCGCCGACAGCCGTCGTGCTGCCCGCGTTAAATCCGAACCAACCGATCCAAAGCAGCAATACGGCGAGCGCGGAGAACACTTGGTTATGGCCGAGAATTTCATTGGCTGTGCCGTCCTTATTGAACTTGCCGATCCGCGGCTTGAGCAATACGGTCGCTGCGAATGCGGCGATGGCGCCCGTCAAGTGAACGACCGTCGAGCCGGCGAAGTCTTGCGCGCCGTCTTGCGCAAGCCAGCCGCCGCCCCATATCCAATGCGCGATAACGGGGTAAATCAGTGCCGTAAACAGAATCGTGAAAATGAGATAGGAGCTAAGCTTGGCGCGTTCAGCAAACCCGCCCCATGCAATGGAGAGCGATACGGCGGCAAAAGCGAGCTGAAATAAGAAAAAAATCGATTTAGGCAAGTTTGCGTCCTCTGCCGGACTATAGAAAAAATCGCCCCATCCGAAAAAGTCGGTACCCGATCCGCCAAACGAGATGCCGTAGCCGACGGCCCAATATACGATGGAACAAAGCCCTACGGTAAAAATCGTTTTGCCTGCAACGTGTCCCGCGTTTTTCATGCGAGTGGCCCCGGCTTCAAGCAGTATAAACCCACCTTGCATCAAAAGAACCAATATTGCCGCGAGCATCACCCAAACCGCGTTGAGCCCCATGTTCAGCGTACCGTTCGACGGATCCTCTGCAAACGCCATGGCCGGGAAAGCAAGCAGCATGACGCCGATCGCAATCAACAATTTTTTGACCATCTCATCCATCTCCTCATGTTATTTAATCTAACACGTTGTGAAATTCTTAGTGTCATTATATGCGTGATGTTCGTTTTTTACAATACCCTTTATGACATTAATTTCGATTAAACAATCGGTTTCTATTAAAAAACCGAACGTTGTTAATTCCCCAAACAATATGTTATGTTATTTAACATTTAATGTAGCTTCATAAAAGCATAACGTTTGACTGTATGGTTGGAATCCAATATCATAGGAGTTAGAAAACTTAAAACGATTGAGGTGAGATGAATGGGGATATGAAACTTTATCGAATAGGCGAATTATCGAAAACGGCAAATGTCAGCCAGCGGACGATCGACTATTATACGAAGCTCGGACTGATTCATCCGGAGAAACGTTCCACGACGAACTACCGTTTGTACAGCGATGAAACTTTGCTTCGCCTCGAACGTATTGAACATATGAAAAAAGAAAAATATAGTCTTGACGAAATTAAAGCAGCTCTCGAGCAATGGGGCAAAGTGTCGAGCGAGGAACAAGTGACGCAGAAGTTTACCGAGCTTCAATCTCATTTGAAGCAGTTGGAGCGGGAAGCCAAGGAGCTCAGTCCGATTGTCCAGAAGCTGAAGCCGAATCAAGTCAAAAATTTGTTAAAGACGCTGACGCCGCACACCGCCGCTTGTATCGAAGCACTGCTGCTTTTACTCGGGAAAGGCCCCCTGATGTAACAGTTGCACAATACGGACTCTATCACGGAGGTATGAACCATGTTTTTTCACCCGATGGATTTTGCTATTCTGATCGCATTTATCATTTCTTTATGGGCGCAATTCCGTGTCAAAAGCACGTTTAACCGCTGGTCCGAAGTTCACGCTTCAAGCGGCATGACCGGATACGATGCAGCAAGGCGCATGCTGGATGCCAACGGCTTGTATGACGTGCCGATCGAACCGGTACGGGGCGCACTGACCGATCATTACGATCCGATCGCCCGCGTCGTGCGGCTGTCCGAACCGGTATATTACGAAAGCTCGATTTCCGCCATTTCCGTTGCCTGCCATGAGGTCGGCCACGCGATCCAGCATAAAGTGAACTATCCGATGCTCGTTCTGCGGCACAGGATGTTCCCAGTCGTCAATATCGTGTCGGGTATCGCGCCGTTCCTGCTGATCGCCGGATTTTTGTTCCATGCCCTGAATTTAATCGGGCTTGGCATCATCTTCTTCTCGGCCGCCGTTTTGTTCCAGCTCGTGACGCTGCCGGTCGAATTCAATGCAAGCAATCGCGCACGCGAGCTGATGGTCGCCGAAGGCTTCATCTCGAACAACGAAGAGCACGGCGTCGCCAAAGTATTGAACGCGGCGGCATTAACTTACGTAGCGGCCGCGCTCATCTCCTTGCTTGAGCTGATCAAGTACATTATGATTTTTACGAGCAGCCGAAGCGACGACTAAATATTTTGGTAATTGTCGAGAAAGCGCCCTATCCCGGGGCGCTTTTGTTTGTTTTCCGCACATTCGGCCATTGACAAGCGCAAGCGTACATTATAAAATGGCTCCAAATGAAAGGATGTATTTACTATGAATCCGATGGCAGCCTTTAAACTAATTACCAAAAGCCGCTCCGTACAAATGGATAAAACGATGAGACGTTGTCCGGAGCTTAATCCAAAAGCGTAATGCTTTGATTTCATCGACCGATCGCCTTCTAAATTTCAGCATGGAATCCCATGCTTATTTGGTTGTGCCATCTGTCGGCGATTAACGATTAAGAGGCTGCAGACAATGTTTTGTCTGCGGCCTTTTGTGTCTCGATATTCGGTTTTCGGCTGAATATCGGAACGCTGTACCGAATCTACAGTACAGAAAAGCAGAAGGTTTGTGCCGCTAGGCATGTACCCTCTGCTTTTTTTGTTTAAAAAAGGAGAAATTACGATGAGTTTGCTTGAAGTTGTTCATATGTCCCATTCCTACGGGGACAAAACGCTGTACAAACAGGTGACGTTCGATTTACACAAAGGGGAACACTTAGGTGTGGTTGGACAAAACGGAACGGGAAAAAGCACGCTGATCGGCATTTTGACCGGCGAGATCATTCCTGATGAGGGAACGGTAAAATGGCAGCCTTCCGTGAAACTGGGACATCTCGACCAGCATGCCGTCATCAACGGAGACCCTACGATTATGAAATATTTGCAAACGGCGTTTGACGATTTGTTCGAGCTCGAGAACAAAATGGGCGAGCTTTACGAGGAAAGCGCCAATACAGGCAACGAAGCGCTTTTGCTGAAGGCGGCGCAATACCAGGAGCAGCTTGAGAAGCGCGATTTTTATTTCATGGACAGCACCATTCATAAGGTGGTGAATGGTCTTGGGATCAACGCGATCGGCATCGACCGTCCGATTCGCCATTTAAGCGGCGGCCAGCGCGCCAAGGTGATACTAGCCAAGCTCTTGCTTGAACAACCGGATGTTCTATTGCTTGACGAGCCGACGAATTTCCTCGACAAAGAGCATGTCGAATGGCTTGCCGGCTATTTGACCGGTTTTCAAAATGCGTTTGTCGTCGTCTCCCACAATCAAGCTTTTCTTGAAAAAGTGACGACCTCCATTTGCGATATCGAAGGGGAAACCGTCAAAAAATATTATGGGAACTATTCGCATTTCCTCAAACAAAAAGAGCATTTGCGCGAGGATCATATTCGCAGATACCACGCCCAGCAGAAACAGATTGAACAAACCGAGCAATTTATTCGCAAAAATATTGCCGGAGTCAATTCCAAAATTGCACGAGGACGCCGCAAACAGCTTGAGAGGCTGGATCGGATCGCTCCGCCGGCTTTTGCCTCCAAACCGTCCTTTCGCTTTCGGGAGCTCCCGCTCCCGGCTCAGGTGGCGCTCAAGGTTAACGGTCTCGAAGTCGGGTATGGCGGCATATCCTTGCTGCCTAAGCTGAATTTTTCCGTACCGGCTGGGGAGAAGCTTGTCATTTCGGGGTTTAACGGAATCGGCAAATCCACTTTGCTCCGAACCTTATTGGGTCGTATACCGGCTGTTACAGGCAGCTATCGATTCGCGGAACAAACCGCAATCGGTTATTACGAGCAGGACTTGATCTGGGACGACGATGAGATGACGCCGATTGAGATTATAGCGGAGCGGTATCCTAAACTGAGCACGAAGGATATTCGCCGTCATCTGGCGCAATGCGGCTTAACCGAAACCCACGTCGCGCAGGCCGTCCGCTCGTTAAGCGGAGGCGAGCAGGCGAAGGTCAAACTATGCCGCTTGCTGCTTTCCCCGTGTCATATGCTCGTGATGGACGAACCGACCAATCATTTGGATGCCGAAGCTAAAGACGCATTGCGGAAAGCATTGATTGATTTTGACGGGACTGTCATTCTCGTCACGCATGAACAAAGCTTTTACGAGGGCTGGGCGGATCGACTTATCGATATCGAACATTTGAGTGAAAATAATGATGAATAACCCATATCAAGACTGGGAAAGGAAAATCGTATTCTTTTTGACCGCCCAAACGATTTCGTTATTCGGCTCATCCTTGGTTCAATATGCCATCATCTGGCACATCACGTTAACAACCTCCTCCGGGTTCATGGCGACGATATCCACCGTTTGTGGGTTTCTCCCGCAAATTTCCATATCCTTGTTTGCCGGCGTATGGATCGACCGTTACAACCGCAAAGCATTGATTATTCTGGCCGACGGCATCATTGCGTCTGCGACGCTTACTTTGGCGGTTCTGTTTATGTACGGTTACCAAAGCATGTGGCTGCTTATTGTTTTATTGCTTATTCGTTCGGCTGGAACCGGAGTTCAATCGCCGGCAGTTAACGCGCTAATACCTCAGATCGTACCGGCAGATCGGCTGATGAAAGTAAACGGCGCGAACAGCAGCATTTCGTCCTTGATGATGTTTCTATCACCGGCGGCAAGCGGGCTGATCCTTTCCGTCTCGACTATCGAAGCGACGTTTTGGATCGATGTCATAACCGCCGTCATCGGTATCGGAATCATGCTGGGCATTCCCATCCCGTCCCGTTCGAATACGGCTAAACGGAATTCTTCGAACTGGCGCGAAATCAAACAAGGACTTGTTTATTGGAATGATCATGCATTTGTTAGACGATTGCTCGTGTTTTTATTTATTGTCTTGATTTTGATCAGTCCCGCCGCGTTTTTGACTCCTCTTATGATTAGCAGGTCCTTCGGCGGAGAAGTATGGAGGCTAACGGCAAGCGAGATGACGTTCAGCGCGGGGGCAATAGCGGGAGGCGTCGTAATCGCCGCTTGGGACGGCTTCCGGAACCGCATGCATACGACGATCGCAGCATGCGCTTGTTACGGGTTCCTGATGATCGGATTAGGAGCCGCTCCGATTTTTTCGATATATTTATTGTTTAATTTTGTGATCGGCATTACGATGCCGATCTTCAATTCGCCGATTACGGTATTATTGCAGGAAAAGGTCGACCCTTCCATGCATGGCAGGATGTTCAGCCTTGTTCAAGTATCGAATTCCTGTGCATTGCCTTTAGGGATGGTATTGTTTGGTCCGCTGGGGGATATTGTGAAGGTGGAGAGCATTCTCATATTTGCGGGACTATTGGTGATTGCTTGCGCGTTGTACGTATGGATCGGCAAACGACTCCCTGAAGAATAAGGCAAGAACGGCAATAAGCCTCCAAAACCGCTAGCCAAGCGGAATTGGAGGCTCTTGCCCTGCCGTTTATTTTTGCTTGAAATATTCGAGCATGAAGGAATGGAACGACCGTGCGACAAGCGGAAGCTTTTCGGTCGAACGGCGGATGAGCCCGATCGTCCGCGTCACGGGCGAATCGATCAGCCGCACCTTCACCGGCTGAAGCTGCGACGTCTCGAACAACGCCATCTCCGGCAGCAAGCTTACGCCCATTCCAGCGGCAACCAACCCGCGGATCGTGTCCGTCTCCTCGCTCTCGAATCCGATTTTCGGCGTAAATCCGGCCTTTAGGCAGGCATCCCATACGATGGGACGCAGCGAATACCCTTCGCTGAACAACACGAATTTGTCGTCCTTCAGATCGCTTAATCGAATTGCGCTTTCTCCGGCAAGCGGATGATTCGGCGGCAGGATCGCGAACAGCTCCTCGGTGAGCAGGATTTCCCCGTCAACCTGATCGTGCTTCTCCGGGCATGGCGAAATAAGCGCCAAATCGACTTCCCCTCGCATCACGTCAACAATGAGCGAATTGAACATGCCTTGCTTAAAACGAAACTTCACCTGCGGATGCAGCTGACGAAACGCAGCCACTACCGACGGCACGAGCTGCGCTCCGAGACTATGCGGAAACCCGAGACGGATTTCGCCGAGCTCCGGATCGAGAAATTCGCGAATTTCCGCAACCGATCGCTCCAAATCGCTTAATATATGCTCAACCCGGTTCAGGAACAGATGTCCCACCGGCGTTAACTGCAAATTTCGGCCTTTCTGCAAAAAAAGCTTCGCGCCGAGCTCCTGCTCCAGCTGATGAATTTGCCGGCTGACCGCGGATTGGGCCACGTGAAGCTCCTCCGCCGCCTGGGTCATATGTTGCTTTCTCGCTACTTTCGCAAAATACTGAAGCTGTCGTAACTCCACTAAAGTCTACCTCTTTCGATCCGCATTGGACAATCGTATTTTAAAAAGATTATAATGAATTTTGGTAACGCAATTTAAGTTAATCTCTAGGGAGGAATTATCGTTATGGCTCAAGAACGTACAGGTGTCGCAACTTTAAAAGGGAATGCGATCACATTGATCGGACCCGAACTGAAAGTCGGCGATCAAGCGCCTAACTTCACACTTAACAAATCGCTCGTCGAGGAAGTCACGCTGCAAAACTATGCAGGCAAAGTGAAGCTGATTTCCGTCGTGCCTTCGCTCGACACCGGCGTATGCGACGCGCAAACGCGCCGTTTCAACGAAGAAGCGGCTAATCTGGGTGACGATGTAGTTATTCTTACCGTAAGCGTAGACCTTCCATTCGCGCAAGCGCGCTGGTGCGGTGTGGCTGGCGTAGATAAAGTCGTTACGCTGTCGGACTACAAAACGAATTCGTTCGGCGAAGCATACGGCGTCCTGATCAAGGAAATCCGCCTTGACATGCGTTCCATCTTCGTACTGGACAAAAACGATAAAATTACTTACGTGCAATACCTCGGCGAAATGACCGAGCATCCGGATTACGAAAAAGCGATCGCAGCGGTAAAAGCACTCGTATAATACGGCGGCGCAGCGCACAACCCGGACAGAAAAACAGCGAGGAAGGGGAAACCCTCTCTCGCTTTTTTCTTAATTCGTCGTTTTGTATTGCGCGAGTTTTTTGTCGAGCGTGTTATAGATATCGAGTATGAGTCGATAATTCGAGCCTAGATCCCCAAGAGATCCGCGCGAAGCGGAATAAATGTCAACCGCAGACGTAACGGGATTCGTGCCGATAACCGATACGGTGACGTCCATCGTACGTCCCGACATCGTCCGTTTCTCCAGAACGATTTCGCCGACGCTCTTTACTTCGTGCAGCACTTTGTAGCCTTGCATTTTTTTTAGTGTGGAAACGACTTCGTCCCAAGCTTTTTCTTTCGAAAGCTTATAGTAACGCGTTTTCAGCAGTGGGTCTTTGGCCTTATCTCCAGTTTGTTCGAAGCTGCGTAATATTCCGATCAAGACTCTCTTCAACAAAAGTCTTTTCCCCCTTCTGGTTTCCTATTGCACTAGATACTATATTAACATTGTTTTTGTAATAGAAAAAGAGTTCGCACCCGAAAAATGTGCTAAAAAGCTTCATTCGTTACCATTACACGACAATCACTTCGATGCCGAGCTCGCGAATTTGCTCGCAAATACGCTCGTCCGTCATTTTGTCGGTTATGACTTTGTGGACGGCATCCACGGGCGCAATCTGCGAAAACATCACCGCGCCGAATTTCGTATGGTCGGCGACCACGATCACTTCCTTGGCGATGGCGATCATCTGCCGGTTAATGCTTGCTTCCGCCATGTTAGGCGTCGTAAGCCCCTCCTGAAGATCGAAGCCGTCTACCCCGAGGAACAGCTTGTCGACCCGCATCGACTTCAGCGTTTGCTCGGCCAAATTGCCGACGAGCGCATAGGACTTCCGACGCATCTTCCCGCCCAGCAGGATGAGGTCGATTCCTTCCTCGTTGCCGATCTGCGCGGCGATATTGACGGCATTCGTCACGATCGTCACTTCTTTTTTGCCGATCAGCTTCTTGGCGAGAAACATATTCGTCGTCCCGGGCGACAGCAGCACCGCTTCCTCGGAACCGACCAGGTTCGCCGCCGCTTCGGCGATGCGTTCCTTCTCGGCAGCCAAAGCTTCGGCTTTTTCGTCATACGATTTCTCGAAAGGTTCGCCCATCACGTTGGAACCGGTCGCCATCGCTCCGCCATGCGTCCGGAACAGAAGCTCTTTCTCCTCCAGCTTCTCCAGATCTCGTCGCACGGTCACCGACGAAACGCCAAGCGCCTCGCTTAGCTCAGCCACCGTTACTTTGCCCTTTCCGTTCACGATTTCCAAAATGCGCAAATATCGTTCTTCAGCGAACATCGCTTCCCCCTATCCGCTTGCGAAAATGTTTTATCGTCTTCGTTTCGCTTCGTTTTCCTTCTTTTCATCATACACTAGCCGTCACATTTCCGTCAAAGCATGCGAAGGAGCTGCCTGACGACGGCAGCGGAAGCGCCGACGGCGCACGCCTCGTCTTGAAGCGATGAATAGCGGATTTCGACCGTTTCCTTGTGTACATATGGAAACCGCGACTGCATCGCCTGTTCGATATACGGCCGCAGCCACTCGCTCTGGCGTGCGATCGGATAACCGATCACGACCATTTCGGGATTCAGCGTATGCACCAAATTGCCGATGCCGATGCCGAGGCAGCGCCCCACCTCCGCAATCGCTTGCGCGGCGCGGCCTTCACCGCTCTCCAGCATGCTGGCAATCCGCTCCGTAACGCCGGGCTTGTACGGCAATTGCAGCCTATCGGCGAGCGCCCGCTCGGAGGCATACATCTCCCAACAGCCTCGATTGCCGCATATGCATGGCAAACCGTCGCGCTCGATGGTCGTATGCCCGACTTCGCCCGCGTAACCATGCCTGCCCCGGTAGATGTCCCCGCCTACGATCAAGCCGCCGCCGATGCCGCCGCCAACGCTCAAATAGACGATATTGTCGCTTTTTTGCGCCACCCCCGCTTCCAGCTCGCCAAGCGCCGCAAGATTCGCCTCATTGTCGATGACGACAGGGACGCCAAGCTCCTCCTCCAGCCGTCCCTTCCATTCGACATTGCGCCACCCGAAGAAAGGCTGGAACAAAATTCGGCTGGACGGATACTCCACAAACCCGTGTATTCCGATGCCGACCCCCATGAGCCCAAGCGGGCTTGCCGGAAGAAGTCCGCATTGCTCGCGTACGACTTCCGCCACTTGCTTCATTGTCCGGTCGGCATCGGCCGAATCCGAATATTCGAAGCTTCGTTTATGAAAGTGCGCACCGCCCCAATCCGTTACGATAAGCACCAGCTCCGTCGGCCGTAAGTCGAAGCCAAAAACGAAGCCCGCCTGACGGTTGAATTCGAGCATGACGGGTTTTCTGCCGCCGCTGGAGTGGCCGATCCCCGTTTCAGCGACCCGGTGCTCTGCGATCAGCTCTTCGACAAGGGCCGAGACTGTCGCCCGCGTCAGCTTCGTTCGTTTCGCGAGCTCGGCGCGGGAAATCGGCGCTTCGTTCTTAATGAGCGCGAGCACCGTTGTTTTATTCATCGACTTCAGCATCGTGCTGTCGCCGGAAACATGTTGAACTTTCATAGATCTCCTCCGTAGTGCATGCCGCCCGATGTCATTTCCTGCTGCTTGCAATCGTTCATCGCTTTATCCATTCTTTCATGTTTTGCCCTTGCGGGCAAGTAGGGTCCGGGTAACGGTCCGATTCCGGCCTGCCGCACGTCAGGAAAAATGTCGTCAGTCACCCAAAACTATGCTATGATGACTTTGTATATTAAATGAACAAAGTTAATAAACCGTATAGATGAGGTGAAGGGGATGGCATTATTTTTAGGCATTGATTTGGGGACGTCCGCAGTCAAATGTATTTTGGTCGATGAGCGGGGAGCCGTTATCGGCAGCCATAGCGTGGAATATCCGCTGCTGCAGCCGCGGCCCGGTTGGGCGGAGCAAAACCCCGAAGACTGGTGGAATGGAACGGCCTCTTGCGTCGCCGCCCTGCTGCGCAATACAGCGGCCGACAAGGCGGATATTGCGGGAATCGGATTATCCGGTCAAATGCACGGATCGGTATTTCTCGATGCAAACGGCGAAGTGATACGACCGGCTTTGTTATGGTGCGACCAGCGGACAGCCGATGAATGCGATTGGATCGAAGCCGCGGTCGGCCGTGAGCGGCTCGGGCAGCTCACGGGAAACAAAGCGCTGACCGGCTTTACGGCTCCGAAAGTCGTCTGGCTGCGCAACCATGAGCCGGAGCATTATGCCCGCGTCGCGCAGCTGCTGCTGCCGAAGGACTACGTGCGCTTCAAGCTGACCGGCGCCTACGGCATGGACATGGCCGACGCCAGCGGCACGCTGCTGCTCGACGTCGCGAACCGCCGCTGGAGCGCCGAGGTCGCTGCGGCGCTCGACATCCCGCTCGCGTGGCTGCCGCCGCTTTACGAGAGCAGCGACATCGCCGGCACGCTGAGCCGGGAGGCCGCCACGCGGCTCGGCTTGCGCGAGGGCACGCCCGTCGCTGCCGGCGGCGGCGACCAGGCATGCGGCGCCGTCGGCGTCGGCGTCGTGCGGCGCGGCATCGCCTCCGTGGCGCTCGGCACGTCAGGCGTCGTCTTCGTCCACGACGACACATACCATGTGGACGCCGAGTACCGGCTGCACTCCTTCTGTCACGGCGTTCCAGGCAGATGGCACCGGATGGGCGTCATGCTGTCCGCGGGCGGTGCGCTGCAATGGTGGAAAAATCAAGTTGCCTCCGATGAGCGCCGGTTGGCTGAAGCAACAGGCCAAGACGTCTATTCGCTGCTGACGGAGCTTGCCGCAACCGCGCCGATCGGCAGCGAAGGGCTGCTATTCATGCCGTACCTGACCGGCGAAAGAACGCCGTATCCCGACGCTAAGGCGCGTGGCGGCTTCGTTGGCTTGAATATGCGCCATACGAAGGCACACATGACTCGCGCCGTTCTGGAGGGCATTACGTTCGGCTTACGCGATTCGATGGAGCTGATCAAGCAATCCGGCATCGAAGTGTCGGAGCTTCGCGTGAACGGCGGCGGCGCGCGCAGCCCCTTCTGGAGGCAGATGATCGCCGACATATTCGGCTACCCCGTCGTTACGGTCAATTCCACCGACGGCCCCGCTTACGGCGCGGCCATCATGGCTGCAGCCGGCGTACTCGAACGCGACATTCCTTCTTTATGCGAAGAATGGATCCGCGTCGTCGATCGGGTCGAGCCGAATCCGGAGCACGGCCGGCGCTATGAGGCGTATTACGAGGTGTACCGTTCGCTATACCCGGCGCTGCGGCAAGCGTCGCATCGATTGACGGACCTCGCGCACAATAGTTAAGCTGCTAATGAAACTTAAAAACACCTCCTGCGGAACGCGTAAGCGCCCGACAGGAGGTGTCGTTTTGTGTAAAAGAAAACCCGCCTATGCCGTCCGATTCATGTTTCTGAACCCGCTCTCGCAGGTGGGTGCTCGCAGAAACGGTTTTGAAGTCCCTTTTCGAGGGCATGTCAGCCGCGTTTCGATTAGTGCTCCCGGGAAACAGTCATTGGTTCAAAATAACGAAGAACCGAAACGTACATCGCAGGATGTAGTCCTATTATAGATGTTTCCGACACAAAAGTAAACCGGGTAAAAACTCCTACTTTATTTCGTTTCTGCCGCCGCGGCATGATCGCCCGCTTCGGATTCTGCAGCAAGGCGCTCCCGCTCTTCTTCCTCCAGCCGTTCCGCCTCTTGCTGTTTTTCTCTTTCCAGCTGATCCTGCGTCTTCCGGAAAATCTGATAAAACTGGTGGAACGACAAGTAAGCGATGATGCTGCCCATGAAGAACGGAATCAAAAACGTGAACTGCGCAAAGCTCAAATAAATGACCGCGCAATTGAGCAGCAAAATAATGAACGTACGTATCGGACGGCCGATCGTAATGAGCAGCGCATTTTTGAACACTTGGAACGTTTTCATATGAAAATGAACCATGATGGAGAAATAATGGAAAAATGCCACGAACAAAATAATGAAAAACGCGATGAACATATACGCCAGCATTTGCATCATGCCGGTCATTTCGCGATAAAAGCTGAAGTTGACCCACAGGACGGAGAACAATACGACAAAGAAAATGCCGCCGATCATGCTTTGTTTATAGTTTTCTTTGTAACCCCGGAAAAAGGTTTTGAACAAAGTCACGTCTTCTTCGCCGGTAATCCATTTGCGCGCAACCGTAAACATGGCCGCGGTCGCCGGGAACAACGTAAAGATAGCGGTAACATAAACCGGCAGCATCATGATGAACCAAGACACGATGCTTGTCGTCGGCGTAATCGCCGCCACGAGCTCTTCAGGCTTCAATTGAGTCCACATTGCGAATTCCAATATCAGTACCAGAAAAAACGGGACCGAACATACGATCCAAAGCAGGTTAATGACGGACAACCGCATAATCCATTCGGAAATCCGATAAAAACCTCCCATCAAACCTTTCATTTCCATGATGTTTCCTCCTTGAACCCGCTTCCATAATCGAGCACGTCTTGTCTACTTTATTACTATAATATACATCGGCATTCTGTTCCAGTGCCTAATTTTGTTTCGCATAGGTGTTGGTCTAAACGGCAAGGACCTATTCGCATAGGATATATTGTCATCCGCCAAATATCCCTATATCGTGAAGGAGGCTTTTTCATGAATTACAGCAACATGAACTTGGGACCGCTGAACGTTGGACCGAACATAGGTCCGCTGAGCAATCAACCGCCGGTGTTCGTGTCGAGCGTTCCAAGCTTTCCGCCGCACGGAAATTTCTGCTGGAGCGACGTCGGAACCATCCTCGTATTGTTCATCCTGCTTGTCATCATTAGCCGCTGCTTCTGCTAAAGCAGAAAACTTAGAACAATTATGGTAAAAAAGACGAAGAGTAGAATCTTCGTCTTTTTTCTTTCTCATCTTAAATATTGACAAAATCTTCGGGACGCTTCGGCTTGCGATCCGTTCTTGGTTTGCCTTCGCCGTAATTGCGGTCGCGGCTGTAGCTGTCACGGCTTCCGCCGTCGCGATCGCGGGAATAACCGCGGCCGCCGCCGGAACCGCTATTGCGGTTGCCGTACCGGCTTCCGCCCCCCGATTTTACGCTAGCCGTGCCGGAACCGAACGGTCCGGAAAATTTTCTGCCGGAGCTGCGAACGTCAGGTCTCCGTTTTTTCATGCGGATCGGATCCTCAGGCGTAAGCTCGACATTGACGTCTTTTTTCTCGCCCGTGAGCAATTTTAATGCTGCCGCAACGAGGTGTACGGAGTCGTATTGCTCCAGCAGCTGGATGGAGATGCCTTTGTATTCTTGGAAGTCATCGTTCTGAATCACTTCGATCAGACGCTCGGCAATCATTTTTTGTTTGCCTTCAATCGCTTCAGCCAAGCTAGGCAATGGCTTGCGAGCAATGCGATGACGCGTGACCTTCTCGATAAAATGCAGATGGTCGATCTCGCGAGGCGTAACGAACGTCCATGCCGTTCCTTCCTTGCCTGCGCGGCCGGTACGGCCGATACGGTGTACATAACTCTCCGGATCTTGCGGCAAGTCAAAGTTGATAACGTGGGAGACGCCGGAAACATCCAAACCGCGTGCCGCAACGTCTGTTGCTACAAGCACGTCAAGACTGCCGTCGCGGAATTTGCGCATAACGGTGTCGCGTTGGTTCTGGCTAAGGTCGCCATGAAGGCCGTCGGCGGAATACCCGCGTTTCTGCAATGCTTCTGCCAACTCGTCGACACGACGTTTCGTACGTCCGAATACAATAGCCAGCTCCGGCGATTCCATATCGATCAAACGGCTTAAGGCATCGAATTTTTGACGTTCATGTACTTCAATATACGATTGAGCGATAAGAGGGGCGCTTACTTGTTTCGGGATTACCGAAACGTGCTCCGGATTGGTCAGAAATTGTTGAGCCAGCTTTTGAATGTTCGGTGGCATCGTCGCCGAGAACAGCATCGTTTGGCGATCTTCCGGAACGAGGCTAAGGATCGATTGGATGTCCTCCATGAAGCCCATGTCCAGCATTTCATCCGCTTCATCAAGAATGACGGTTTGAACATCTTCCAGCTTGATTGTTTTACGATTGATGTGGTCGAGCAAACGGCCTGGCGTTCCGATAATGACTTGAGGTTTTTTCTTCAGAGCGCGAATTTGCCGCACAATATCTTGTCCACCGTAAATTGGAAGGGTGCGAATGCCTTTGAAACGGGTCAATTTGCCGATTTCGTCAGCAACCTGAATGGCCAGTTCGCGGGTCGGGGTCATAACGAGCGCAACGATTTTTTCTTCGGTTACCGGAATTTTGTTAATCAGCGGAATGCCGAATGCCGCCGTTTTCCCAGTTCCTGTTTGCGCTTGCCCGATTAAGTCTTTACCAGTCAATGCGATCGGAATCGCTTTTTCTTGAATAGGCGTCGATTCTTCGAATCCAAGCTCCGTAATTGCTTGAAGAACTTTCGGTTCCAAACCGAATTCGCTAAATGTTTTCAATATGGTTCAAGCTCCTTCTCCAAGGGTCAATCCCCTTGCAAATATATGTACCCTTAAGTAGCGATTCTTATGTTTATCGTGTCCCATTAACCGCATATTGTTTCAACGGATTTTCCGTTATTAACGATCCATTACAAGAAAAAAGCATTTTCCCTTTGGAAAATACTCCCTACTTAAGAATATCCAATCTATTATAGCACATGGAACGTGACCTTTTCCAGTTCGATTTTCAGAAAATTTTCAAATCATTTTCACGATTTTGAGAATAATAAGCTTGGAGGTGATGATTTTGAAAACGATTGTCGGCTATTCGATCGTTGTGCTTGGCGCAATTTTTATCGCAGTAGGCTTTAATTTATTCTTGATCCCTCATGAGCTGTTAAGCGGAGGCGTTTCCGGCATCGCCATGATTATCGGCTATTTGTTCGGCTGGAATATTAGCGTCCTGTATTTGATCGCCAATGTGCCGATACTTGTTTGGGGTTTTTTCGTCCTGGGCCATCGGTTTATTGCCATGAGCATCACGGCCGTCATCGTTACGACCTGGTTCATGCAAATATTGCCGGCGCCTCGGGTCACGTCCTCCCCGCTGCTCGCTTCGATATTCGGAGGCGTATTGATCGGAATCGGCACCGGATTGGCGCTTCGGGCCGGGGGCTCTTCCGGAGGCTTCGACATCGTTGCATCGATCATCGCCAGAGAACGGGATTTTCCGCTCGGCACCGCTCTTCTCGCATTAAACGGGATCGTTATTTTGGCACTCGGCTACGTTAAGAGCAATTGGGATCCGGCCTTATATTCGATGCTGTCGATCTTCATCACGACCAAAGTGCTTGATACGATCCATATCCGGCATTTCAAAATTACCGCCTTCATCATCACGAACCACTCTTCGGCCATTGCCGAGCGGTTGATGAAGCTGCCGCGCGGCGTCACTATCATCCAAACCCGCGGAGCGTTTAGCCTGACGGAACGAGAAATGCTTATGACCGTAGCAACCCGGTACGAGCTCGCCGAGCTTGGAAAAATCATTCGGGAGCTCGACCCGCAGGCGTTCGTCAATATTGTCCCTACGGTTGCGGTCATCGGCAAATTTCAACGGCTGAAATAGGGTATCGCTACATATATTTTTAGTAGTAAGTGTGCTATACTTAGTTCTTGAAACACCTTGAAATTTCATATAGTTCTGGTTTGCCCGCATACCGCATTCTCACGGAAGTGCTGCTTTTTCTAATCGCAATACAAATTTCGATTGGAAGGGTGATTACTGTGGAAATGGAAACCGTGAAGTTGTCCAGAATTGTGATGAAATTGATTCCCGAAATGTATGCTTTCTTAAAGCAGGATGAACTGGACTCTACGATCGTGCTGCGGGATGGCTTTGACATTCTCGAGCCCGAGGACGCGATGGAAATTTTCCAGTACAGCATCTATGAGCACCAGAAAGGATCCTTGCTGCATTAAGCTTTGCGTAAAAGCCCATCTCAGGCCGCAAGTCGGTCGGGATGGGCTTTTTTGTTACGGATAACAAGTTTATACGGTTCTCCGCCGCTCCGCCACATACGCCGCAAACAACATCGCTGCACCGGCCAAAGCAAAGATCGCCGCGCCGTTGTACATCGCCGCTCCGCCCCATTCATCGCGTACCCAACCGCCAAGAGTGCTGCCCGCGATGCCGGCCAGACCGACGAAAACGGCGGAGAACACGGATAGCCCGGTTGATCGCAGCTCCTCCGGCACGAGTCTGACCGTATAGTTGATCGCAGCGATCCAAGCGACGCCGAACGTCATCGCCGCGGACAACTGCATGATGACAAGCGCCCACGGATCCTGCACGATGCCGTATGCGACCCAACGGACGGCATAAATGAGCGCGACGAACGCTAGCAGCGACAGCTCGTTGAACCGGCGAATATTGCGGCCAAGCCAAGCAAAAACCGGTATTTCGCCGATTGCGGCGAGCGTCCATGACAAACCGACCATCGTATCGGTGGCACCGAGATTTTTAATGTACAGCCCGAACAAGCTGTCGTGCATTCGATGCGGCATCATCAGAATGCAGAACATGAACAGGAACGTCAAATATTTGCGGTTGCCGAGCAGCTGCCCGACCGCCTTGATTGTAATCCGCTGCTTCGCCTCCCGGTCGTCCTTCAAGGCGAACAAGAATAGAAACGGAACGACCCACAGGCTTAAATAAATATAATGCAAATTGCCGATCCCGCCGACGGCGGCAATGAGTGACCCGGCCCCTACAGCGACGGAAGAAAAGCCGATGGACCCCCACAAACGGATCGAACCGTAGGAAACGCCCGCCTTGTTCGAAGAATGGATCGTCATCGTATCGACGAGAGGGGAAGAAGGAACGAAGAAAAAGTTCAGCAGCAGTGTAAACAAGAACGCGGCATGAAATCCGCCCGTAAAAAACAACCCGATACTCGCAAGCACGGTGGATATCCATAGGAAAACGATGATATGTTTCACCGTATTGAGCCGATCGCTGATGATGCCCCACATCGGCTGGGCGAACATCGCCACAAAAGGGCCGATATTCGTCATCAGCGCGATCTCGACCGACGTGTAACCCCGATTTGCAAAGTACAGCGGCAAAAACGGCATAATGACAGCGTTTAACGCATAATATGAAAAATTCATTCCGCGCAAGGAGATCAGTTGGTTATTCATATGCGGCCGCACGTTCCTATTCTATGTTTTCTATTAGTCTCTAGCCTATCCTAACGCAATCGCGGGCAATTGAGAAGAGGGGTATCCGACAAAATCCGACACCCCGGGACAAAACCCCGTTTATTCCTACAAAATACCTCTGTCTCCGCCACGCCGATTCCGATATAATGATATAGATATGAATAACGGGGAGAAGAACATATGGACATTTTAATCGCAGCCATGATGTTGATTTGGGGCAGCATATCCGGACACGGACATTCCGGCAATTCCGACGTCTCCTTGGAGCAGCTGCTGCAGGCATCCGTCGAATACAAGTCGGCAACCCAAACGACGAATCCTGGCCAGACCGGCAGTATCACGCCTGGTGTAAAGGTCGATCCGCAGAAGGACGCTCCCGTCATCAAGGGTATTTATTCAACCGCGTACAGCGCCGGAGGCGCAAAGCTGCCCGAGCTGCTGAAGCTGCTAGACGACACCGAGCTAAATTCGATGGTCATCGACATAAAAGACGATGTCGGGTACATTACATATCCGACGGACAACCCGGTGCTTAAGAAGCTGGGGTCTCCGAAACCTTTTATCAAAGACATTCACAAGCTGATGGAAACCTTGAAGGAGCATCAAGTTTATCCCATCGCCCGCATCGTCGTTTTCAAAGATACGCTGCTAGCGAAGAAGCAGCCTGAGCTTTCTTTCATCAAACCGGACGGCACGGTCTGGGCGAACGGCAAAAAAGACAGCTTCGTCAATCCATACAAAAAAGAAGTTTGGGATTATAATATCGAGGTTGCCAAAGAAGCGATCAAGCTCGGTTTCAAAGAAATTCAATTCGACTACGTCCGTTTCCCGGAAGGGTTCGAGAAGAAGGCCGACACACTGAAGTTCTACAAAACGAAGGAAAGCCGCGTCGACGTCGTTTCGGAATTCGTAAAATACGCCAGGGAACAGCTGACCTCTCTTGGCGCGCGTGTTTCCGTCGACATCTTCGGATATGCCGCAGCCGTTCCTGCCGCGGAAGGAATCGGCCAAGATTTCGTGAAAATATCGCAGAACGTCGACGTCATCAGCCCGATGGTATACCCGAGCCATTACACTACAGGCTGGTACGGCTCCAAAGCGCCGGATAAAGCGCCTTACCAAACGATCAACGGTTCCATGATCGACACCCATAAGAAGCTGGACCCGATCGGGGAGCTCAAGCCGATCATTCGGCCTTGGATTCAAGATTTTACCGCAAGCTGGCTTGGCAAAGGAAATTATATCAAATACGGCAAACATGAGGTCGAAGAGCAAATTCGCGCATTAAAAGCGAACGGCGTTGAGGAATTCCTGTTGTGGAACGCTGGCAACCGCTACTCGCCGGGCGTTGACTACTAAGCATTTAGTGGACGTGGACTCATAATTCCTTCATAAGCAAAAAGACCATTCCAGGCAGGTTCTGCCTTTGCGAATGGTCTTCTTCGTTTATTTCGTTGTATAGGGTTAAGCTCCGATCTGCCGATTGCTTCCTGCAACAAGTCCAAAGATAAAGATCAACGCTGTCACAACGACTAAAATAAGAGTCGGCGCGGACCAGCCGGAAGTCATATCGTGCAAAAATCCGAATAACGTCGGCCCGACGGCGGCAAGCGTATAACCGACGGATTGAGCCATGCCGGACAATTCCGCAGCTTCCGCCGGCGTTCTGGTTCGAAGGCCGAAGAACATCATCGCCAAACTGAACGAAGCGCCCGACCCGATACCAAGCAAAATAACCGAGATCATATAATAGTCCGCGTTGCCGTAGAATAGGCCGAGTGCGCCGATAAAGAGCATGGAAGCCGCCAGCACGACAAGCGGCCGTTGACTTGACATACGTCCCGCCAATACAGGAACAATAAACGTAAAAGGCAGAACGGAGAGCTGCATGAATGTCAGCATCCAGCCGGCTGAATCGGAGCCGATCCCTTGTTCGCCGGCCATTTCCGGGAACCAGGCGATCACGACATAAAACACGATCGACTGGCTGCCCATAAATAAAGTAACCATCCAAGCAAGCGGCGAACGCCATAGGCTTGTCTTTGAACTTGCCGACGAACTCGACGCATTCGCTTTTACCGTTGCGGTTCGATCATGCTGATATCGCACTCTAGGGAGCCACATCAACATCGACACGAGGCTCAAAACCGCCCATACGCTAAGCGCCCCTTGCCAGCCTAGGCCTAAACCGGAAGCGATCGGGAAGCTGATCCCCGAAGCGATCGCTCCGCATAGATTCATCGATACGGAATATACGCCTGTCATCGTTCCCATTTTCTCCGGGTATTCACGTTTGATCAAACTCGGCAGCAGTACATTGCATGCGGCGATCGCGAGTCCAATCATCGCCGTTCCGGCAAACAAGGTCCATTCGCCGGCCAATGAACGTACGATGATGCCGGCGGTTAAGGCGACCATGGCGGCCATCACCGTCTTTTCGACGCCGAAACGCCTTGCGAGCTTCGGCGCAAAAGGCGAAAATACGGCAAAAGCCAGAAGCGGCAGCGTTGTGATCATGCCGGCGAGCGTGTTCGAAATGTGCAGCTGCTCGCGAATCGTGCCGATAAGCGGTCCGACGGAAGTGAGCGGTGCCCGAAGAATCGCCCCGACGAAAAGGATGCCGAGCACCGCCATCCAGGGAAGGGCACGCGAAAAGGAAGGCAAGGCGGATAGCGATTCGCCGTGCTGTGGTCGCTGTTGCAATTTCATGATGGATCGTCCTCTCTCTTGTCCTCCAGATCTTGCTTGGATCTTTCGATATATTCATGAACGGCAGCCATCGCTTTCGTCTCATTCCGTTCGATGATGGCCTCTACGACGTCGCGATGCGCCTTGCGATGGTCGGCCATTTTTTTCATGATGCTGACTTGGCAATTGATCGACATCTGCACGGCTTCCGTCATATGCTCGTACAGCTCAATGAAAATGCTGTTGTGCGTCGCTTCTACAATCGCCTGATGCAGCCGGATATCCTCCGCTTCATAAGCTTCATAGTCCAACCGCTCCGCAGCGTTGTCGCAGTCACGAAGATGGCGGAGCATCGCCTCCATATCCTTTTCCGTACGCCGGTTTGCCGCTAACTGGGCCGCCTTTTGCTCCAGTGCGTGACGCAATTCCAGCGTTTCGAGCACGCTCGACTGTCGGATTCTTCGCTGAAGCACAACGCCAAGGGCACTTGAAGAGCATACGTAAGTTCCGTCTCCTTGCTTCGTGGACAGAAGTCCGGCGTGCACCATCGCCCGAACGGCTTCCCGAATCGTGTTCCGGCTTACGCCAAGAATGGAGGCAAGCTCCGGCTCAGGCGGAATGCGGGTGCCGACAGGCCACTTCCCGGACTCGATCAACGATTGGATTTGTATGGCAACCTGCTCGACAAGCGTCGTTCGGGTTGTTTTTTGCAGATTCAATTCGTATACCTCCAAACATCGGATGATTGGTTCTTTTGAATTATAGGCTTCGATCCCGCTAGTGTCAATTCAAAGTCCAATATTGAATGAGAAAATAAAAAAAGCTCCTGTTCGGAGCCATTCCACGATGAATGACCCTGCGTAAGAAGAAGCTTTTCTTGCCAAATAGAATATAGGACACTGCGTTATCTGCGGAAAACTTATAAATTCTATTATGGTAAAAAGAACGATGCGGTCAATCCCGCATCGTCCCTATCCAATGAAATATTTTGCGATATTCGCCTGTTACCGAAGTGTCGCTGCCAGCTTCAAGAAATAATCAACCGTCCGGTGAACCCTCGCCCGGATGTTCTCGCTCTCCGGTTCGCCGTTATCCGCAAATTTGCGGTTATCCCCGCCGATTGAAATCCACTCCGGACAATTGATGCCATGAACGTTGCGCACGATCGTCTGCAGCTGCTGCAGCGTGCTAACGCCGACCGCACCGCCTGTCGAGCTGACCGACAATACCGCTTTGCCGTCAAATTGCTCGAAGCCTAAATAATCGATTGCGTTTTTCAGCACGCCGGAAACGCTCCCGTGATACTCGGGAGAGCTTAAAACAATCGCGTCGGCGCTTTTTGTCGAGTCCTTCAATAATTGAACGTTGCTGTCGGTTGAATCGTCGTCCGGCGAATAGAGCGGCAAAGGCGTCGCATTCAGATCGATCAATGCCACTTCGTGCCCGTGCTGCTCCGCAATCGTCCGAATATACCGGCACAACTTCGTGCTCGTCGATTCCTTCCGGTTGCTGCCGGCGATTATTGCGATTTTCATGTTGTCTCCTTCCTTTGCCATGTTGTTTATATACATTTTAGTTTCCGATATCTGTTAAGTCAATGCGCAAAAAAGACGATTTTCGAACCCGGCACCCTGCCGCATTCGAAAAATCGCCTTTACGAGTCGTCACGATGGAATGACCGATACCGGCCCCTGATCGTTATTGCCTAGCTTCGATAAAATAACCCGAACCCTTCTCCACTCGCTTCTTCTCCACGAGGCTAACCTGCTTCACTTCCGGGTTCGCCACATAATGGCGCACGACTTGCGATTCGACGTAGCTGAACGCCTTTTCGTCGGAGTCGGCCAGGACGATCAAATAAGCCAATTGACCTTCGAGCTCGATTTCGATTTTATATAGAAACATCGCTATGCCTCCTATTGGGACAACCGCAGTGCCAATTCGTACAGCTCCATATTGAACTGCTTCTTGCTCTTCACGACGGTTTCGATATCGGTTGCCACTAGCTCGCCGCGAATCATGCCGCACGACTTGCCGGAAATGCCGTTCATCAGCTGACGCACCGCAAAATCGCCCAGTCGGCTGGCGAGCACCCGGTCGTTATGAGTCGGGGTTCCTCCGCGCTGAATGTGGCCGAGAACGGTTACGCGCGGCTCGATGCCGCTAGATTCGGACAGCTTGGCTGCAATATCTTCGCCCTTGCCGACTCCTTCGGCTACGACGATAATGCTGTGGCGTTTGCCGTGCTCGAAGTTTTCCTGCATCCGCTTCGCCACTTCATCCAAGTCATAAGGCACTTCCGGCACGAGAATCGTTTCCGCGCCGCTTGCAAGACCCGCATACAGCGCAATATCGCCGCAATGACGGCCCATAACTTCCACGATCGAAACGCGCTCGTGGGAAGTCATCGTATCGCGAAGCTTATTGATGGCGTCAACAACGATGCTGACCGCCGTATCGAAGCCGATCGTAAAATCGGTAAACGGAATGTCGTTGTCGATCGTCCCTGGGAGCCCCATCGTTTTGATGCCCTGCTGCGACAATTTGTGGGCACCTTGGTAAGAGCCGTCGCCGCCGATGACGACAAGGCCGTCGATACCGCGTTTGCGCAAAATTTCCGCGCCGCGCTGCTGCCCTTCCAGCGTCAGGAACTCCTTGCAACGAGCCGTTTGCAGAACAGTGCCGCCGCGTTGAATAATATCGCCGACGCTGCGCAAGTCCATCGGACGAATATCGTCGTTCAGCAGCCCGTAATACCCGCGTTGAATCCCGTATACTTCCAGCCCGTGGAACAGGGCACTGCGTACGACGGCGCGAACGGCCGCGTTCATCCCTTGCGAATCGCCTCCGCTTGTTAATACCGCAATCGATTTTACTTGTGACATGACATTTCCTCCCCAAAATTGTGAGCTCTTATTTCAATTTGCGGACCCAGATGCTGTTTAACCGGAAAAATATTCGCATCATCGGGCTATCGCGCATAATTCGTTCCGAGGTCATTCGTACATCGTGCTGATCCCTGATTTTCGGATCGGACAAATACAAAGCGATCAGGCCTTCGATAATCATCCGGTGAAAGCGGGCGTCCGCCAAGCCGGCGACATCCTCGCGCGCCCGCTCAACGATATACCCGATCCGATCGGCGGCCACTTCGCCGCTCTCGTAATAGTTGCAAAAATTCAAATCGCCGCCAAGGCGATCCTCCGCCTGGTCGATTAAATAATCGAGCAAAATATGAAGCCCGCATACGTGCGGAAAGTAGGCCTTGCGGATATAATCCGATGAACGCATGTCCAGTCCGGGGTCGGTCGCAGCCAGAAACAGCATGAATACGCCCAGCGTGGAACCTGTAGCCGCCGCGAATTCGTTCCATTCGATGTTCGGGTAATTCGCGCGGTGCTCTTCCCACCAGCCTAACAGCGCCGGCTCGCGATGATCGTGCCGAATATGTTTGTACACCTGCAAATCCGCGTACAATCCGACAAGTTCCGCAACATGCTGCCTTACGAGCGGATAAGACGGGAGCTTCGCAATGCACGACTGGCACGTCCGCACCAGTTCGGGCAAATACCCGCCGTCCTCGCGTTCGCTCCGAAGCGCGTAATAATCCCGCACCGGCGAACCGGGATTAACCGCATCGAGCATCGATTGATGCAGCAGACGGAAGTCGTCGGCATCGAGCGATGTGCTGCGGTCGCATAAGTTGTCCAAGTAATCGCTAATCGTCTGGAACGCAACGATCAGCGGAATCAATACATGCCTTTGCGGCAAATTCGCCGCTGCGTACACGGCGCCGCCTTGGCAATGGAACTTCTTGTCCGTCATGCTGGCGATCGCCTGCTTCTTCAGTTCAGGATCGGGCATTGTCTCAGCCAACCGCCGCCATTTCGCAAGCTCGGTTCGCACTTCGGGCAGCACATATTTGTATACCCGGTACATGAGCTTGATGGGCCCTTTAGGGACGAGACGGCGGCGATATTCATCCTGTCTGTCGCCCCGGATTAAGCCGGGACTGCGTTGCTGCTCATCCTGCTTCAACAATTGCGCCTCCACTGCTTCGCTTATAGCTGAACTGTAATAATAACATCATTTCGATCCGCTGGATATGTAACAAGGCGGCTTCCGTCAGCTCCGTTCCATACCCGGCCGTCTGCTGCTGGACCGCGTCGACGAATAAATACGGATTCCACTGCGGCTGTTCCGCGGCTTGAAGCAAGGTCGTCTTCACCTTGTTCGCACCCGATCCCATAAGCGGTTCGTTGTCCGATATCCATCGTGACACCTGACCGGACAACGTCTCGAATATCGGATGGACGCCGACTAGCCGGAACCAATATTTCGCATTGCCATAATCCTTTTCCATACGGTGCATTAAGCCGTGCCAATAGCTGCCCGTTTCATTGTCGATTTCCTGCGACAGATCATGGGACCGGTCAAGGCTGTCGTTCCATAGATGCAGCCCTGACTTGACGGCCTGCGCATAATGCAGCCCGCCGCTCTTGCGCAGCGGATCCGCCGTCAGCCGCTCGGGATCTATGGCCCGGATTTCGGCGTCCAAAACTTCGTCCCATATTCGCACAGGCGCCAGCGATTGCAGCGGGCTTCTTTGGCTGAGCCGCCGCGCGATCGTTTCAATCATCGCCGCTTCCTCCTAACGAAAACATTTCTGATTATTATAAAATATTTTGGGCATAAAAGCGAAAACGTTCTCGCACCGTCTATTGATGCAGCTTCGCTTCGGCATGCTGATTGGCTCTGTACCAGAGATGCAAGTCGTTAATGCAGCTCGCCAAGTCGGCAATCTCCCAATTCAACCTGCACGATATATCAAACCGCGGCTCCACGTTCAATTGAGCCTGTTTCTCGTTAATGATCCGTTCCAGCTCAAAAATGCGTGACGGGATTCTTCCGCGGATTTGCTCCCATTCGTATAAGATTTGCGCGCGCTCCGTCTCGCTGTAATGCTCCCAGTCCAGTTCCAGTTGCGGAAGCATAATGCCCAACCGTTCGTCGAGCACAAACTCGTATTTCTCCATAACCTTCTCCCCAATCTCTCCCCGACAGCGATAAATGCCGTCGGCATGATCCGTGAAACGTTATTATTGTTACTGTACCACTTCGATTGACGTTATGCTAGATCGTTTCATTATGTAAGGGATTACAAACTTAAAAAAGCGGCTTCCGCATAGCCGAACCTATCGTAAAGGCTTACCCGCCGATGATAGCCGTGTTATACTGTCTAGAAAACCGTTCCTTCACGTTAATGCTTTACCGGACTTGCGTTTTTTATCGTTCAACAATTAACGGCAATGCACTGCCGTCAGGGAGGCTTTCAGATGTCAGACAGCGATAGTGTTCCTTCATCGCAGCACCATTTATTGCGTGCATTTTCGTTTTCGATTTTTACGACGATGGCCATTGTCGTCTCCTATTTCCCGCTTTACTTCGACTATCAAGGTTACTCGAAGGTTGAAATCGGCATCTTATATTCGATCGGACCGTTCGTTTCCATTGCTTCCAACTTGATCTGGGGAATTGCAAGCGACCGTTTCCACACGATCAAACGGATGCTCATCACGATTCTGATCGGCCAGATCGTGGCGCTGGTCGCCGTCGGCTATACGAACAGCCTGTACGGCGTGATCGCCGCGATGAGCCTGTTTTATTTTTTTCAGACTCCTGTCAATCCGCTCACGGACAGCTTAACGCTGCTCACCGTCAGTAAAAGCGGCAAAAGCTACGCTTCGATACGCGTTTTTGGCTCGCTAGGCTTTGCCGCATCGGCCTTGTTTTTCGGCATGGTGCTGAAAGGACAGGTCGCGCAGCACGCCGTTGTGCTTTGCTTATGTACCATTTCCGTTTCCTTGTTGTTTTCATTTACGCTGAAGGACCAACAGGGCAGCTATCGCAAAATGGAATTTTCCAATATTTTTAAAATCATCGGACAACGCAAGTTTATCTGGTTTTTGATAGGGATATTGATCGTTTCCGTCGCCCATCGGATGAACGAAGGTTTTCTCGCATTAAGCTTGCGCCAGATGGGCGCCGGCGACGAAATCATCGGCTGGTCCTGGATGGCGTCGGCGGTTAGCGAAATCCCGGTGTTTTTCTTCTTGAGCAAATACGGGCACAAGTTCAAGGAACTGCCGCTGCTTGCCGTTGCGAGTCTCATGTACGCCATTCGCTTCCTGCTTGTCAGCGTCGTTTCCGATCCCGGCTGGGTCATCGCGATCCAGACGATGCACAGCGTCTCGTTCGGGATTTACTTCTTCACGTCGCTGCGTTTCCTGCAGCTGCTTATCCCGGACGAATACCGGGCAACCGGTCAAGCCGTCTATACGGTCGTATGGTCCGGCATTGCAGGACTGCTAAGCGGTACGATCGGCGGCGCTCTGCTGCAATCGTGGGGGACCGTCGCCTTGTACAGATGCGCGATGATTCTCGCACTCATCGGATTCGTCGGCTTTTTCGCCGCTCAGCTATGGGGTAAATCGAAGGAGGATACGACGCTTGGCATGTGACGGATAGGCTAGCCGTACTCGCTGAACTACGGGAAACACACTTATGGCTGGCTTGTATCGCATGTTTTCAACTTCATTTGCGTTGCTTTTTTCCGATTCCAGTATATAATTAGAATGACCTTTTAGTAGCAGCCCCTAAGACGAGGGCAAAGAAACCATACGAATAAGAGGACGAGATCATATGGATTTTGAACAATTGAAGCAAGTGATTCATGAGCGTCGAAGCGTACGCAAATTTACGGAACAAGACGTTTCCACCCAAGACATTAAAGATATTATCGACTGCGCGCGTTATGCGCCGAGCGACACGAACTCGCAGACGTGGGAATTTATTGCGGTCACGAACCGCGAAATGATCAAAAAAATCGAAGAGATGACTTGGGAGCAGCTTCATCTCCGCGCGCAGGAAGCGGAAGCCAAAGGCCTGAGCAAAGAAGGCCGCTTGCTCGTCAAGTCGTTCGGACCCTACGCAACGGCATTCTCGAACGCCCCGGTGCTCATCATTTGTCTGGCTACGCCGTACAACTCGAAGTTCCGCGAGCGAATTTTCGACCCGATCGCACTTGTTAACGACGATGTATGGCGCGAAGAAGGCATCAAGAGCAGTTGCCTTGCCTCGCAAAATCTCATGCTGGCCGCTCATGCAAAAGGGCTGGCGACTTGTCCGATGACCGGTCCGGTGCTGCTCGCCGAGCATCAGTTGAAGCAGTTCCTGGAAATTGAAGACGACCGTCAGGTCAACATGGTCATTTCCCTTGGACATCCTGCCGAAATACCGGGCAAATTGCCGCGCAAGGAAGTCGACGAAATTTTGCGTATCGTAAACTAGCATAAGCGCAATAAAACCGCTGAAGCCAATCTGCTCCGGCGGTTTTTTTGTCTATATAATAAGAAAAGCAGCCCTCTGGCGAGAGCTGCGCTTGAATTGCCACGACACCACCTATATATAAAACTTCATAACGAAGCTTGAGATGCGCATCCGTGGATCAGCTGAAGTTGTTTTAAGCGATACAGTTCATTGCGTCTTAAGACTTATAATGCTGTATCTAATGAAATATCTTATAATTTCGTCACGTTAGCAGCTTGTGGGCCGCGGTTTCCTTGAACGATTTCAAACTCTACCGCTTGACCTTCGTCCAAAGTTTTGAAGCCTTCGCCTTGAATTGCGGAGAAATGTACGAATACGTCGTTGCCATTTTCAACTTGAATGAATCCATAGCCTTTTTCTGCATTGAACCATTTTACAGTACCTTTCAAATGAACAACCTCCTAAATATATCGCCATCTATGGCGAGTATCCTCATTATACCTGCATTTCCAGCCAAAATCAACCGGATTTTGTTAGTTATTCGGGAATACCAATGCGCAGCAGCGTGGACGAACCTGGTATAAATGGAAGCTCGCTTGTCAATTGCTCGATCTCTGCGCCCGACACTCGAAGTTGCTCCATAAGCTCCTCCAGCCAGGAGTACGGCTCCCAACGCAACGAGCTTAGCGGATAAATTCTGATCTCTCCGCCGGGCCGGCAAACCCGCATTAGCTCACGTATGGCGCGCAAATGGAAATCATAATCGAACTGGTCCTCGTATAGAAACAAGAAATGGCTGCACAATACAAGACCAAAAGTCCCGTCCGGAAACGGCAGCTGCGGCAGCACTCCCGGGACATAGCGTCTAGGAGAGCCCTTATCTTCGTCTGCGCTTTTATGTTCGATAAATAACTCGAGCGACTTCTCCCTGCCGGCTCTATGACGGGACAAGTCTCCGTAATAAGTCCAGTCAAACCGGTCCTTCAACCCTTCAAGCTTGGCGGTGGATACTTCAATTTCCTTCAAACCTTTAACCCGAAGCTCAAAAGCCTCCGAAGCATATTGCGGGTCGACCGCATAAGCATCATACCCTCTGCGGAACGCCTCGCCCGTGAACGAAGCCGCTCCTCCGGCTACGTCCAGAATCGGTCCCCTGCCCATGCTCGCTTCATTCAAAGCGAACATCCGCTCATATTCGGCATACGAACGGCATGTCACCGCTACGCCGATTTGCTCATACCCTCGTTTATCCATCTTCTCATCTCTCCTCGTCTCGGCTCAACTTCGCTAACCTCATCTTATACCGCCTTTTTCCAGCGGTTATTCGGGATTGTATCACGGAGCCCGCAATCCGGCAATCCCTTCGCCATCAATTCAAAATTGGTAAAAACATCGCCGCCATGGTAAAGTAATAATGCAACCGAGGATCATCGGCGAAATGAATGCAGAGGAGAATACCAAATGGAAAAGGTGTTCAAGAAGCACCAGATTTATAAAACCGACAAATGGAATATGATGACAGTTGAAGTGCAGGGCAAAACATTGGTATTGCGCGAAATTTCCGATCAATGGGGCGAGGAATGCCATACGTTCCTGAGCCGTCCGGAAATGATGCATTGGGTGAACCGGCGTTTCCCTAAAGAAGAGTATGCCGGCCGAGAGCAGGAATGGGAGCAAATTATGGAGGCGTTTCAGCAAGTGTAGCGCCCCGGCGTTTCCCGTTTTCGAAAAAATTGCTCGTCTGTTGGCTTGACCTGCGGCCATGGCGCAACTATAATGAAGACAATAGAATATGTTCTCTGAAGGGGAGTAGCTGTACAATAAAGTCGTCAATCCGGGATTCGTCCCCGGCTTTATTGGCAACGTAAACCGTTGTTAGCAAGACCTTTACCAATGCGCGGTAAAGGTCTATTTATATTTAGAGCGCCTTTACCGAAGCGATGTCGCAGCGGCAGAGGCGTTTTTTATTTGCACAAAATTTGGAGAGGAGTCGCGAACGAATGAACTGGATTGAAATGTTAACTGCTTTATTCAGCATCGTGGTCATTGACCTGGTGCTGGCCGGCGACAATGCGATCGTGATCGGGTTGGCGGCACGGAACTTGCCGAAAAGCATGCAGAAGAAAGTAATTATTTGGGGCTCCGCAGGTGCCGTCATCATCCGGGCAATCGCAACGCTGCTTGTCGTATGGCTGCTCAAGATCCCGGGACTGCTACTTGCGGGCGGGATCATGCTGATCTGGATCGCTTACAAGCTGCTTACGGAGAAGAAGGATCACGAAGATGTCAAAGCGGGAACAAGCTTATGGGCAGCGATACGGACAATCATTATCGCCGACGCCGTCATGGGCCTAGACAATGTCATCGCCGTCGCCGGCGCTTCGCACGGCAGCCCGCTGCTCGTTATTATCGGCCTGTTGATCAGCGTGCCGATCGTCGTGTGGGGAAGCACCGTCATTCTGAAGCTGATCGAACGTTTTCCCGTCATTATTTATGTCGGTTCCGGAGTGCTCGCATTCACAGCCGGGAAAATGATCGTAGACGAGCCTTTCTTGAAAGACTATTTCGTTTCGCACAGCGTCTTGAAATGGAGCGTGATCGCCCTCCTCGTCGTCGCCGTCGTGATTGTCGGTCTCGTGAAGAACATAAAATCGCAGGCTGCAGCCGTATCGGAACGCCAGGAATAAATCGCTTCACTAACGGAAAAGAAGGAATTATGCCGGTTTCTGCCGAAGGTATACGGCGACATACGACTTCATATTTGTAGGGGTGCTGATTTATGGATACCGGCGCAATTGTCGCTTTCATTATCGTCGCATTTTCGCTGGCGGCCATCTTAATTATGAAACGGGATACGGTACCGCCGTCATTGCGTCGCGGGATGGCGATCGTAACGCTCGTTCTCGTCGCTTTTGCGTTTTTTATGATCGTTTACAGCCTGCTGCAGATGGGCAAGTGAATATCCCGTTCGGTAACGCATAGGAAAGCATCCGAACGAATGATTAGGAGAGCGCCTTTTAGGCGCTCTTTGCTTTGTCAGCGAAAACCGCCCGAACCTGAAGCTTTCTAGAAATATAAGCTTCAGCTTCGCTGAACGATTACTTTCTGCTATGATAAGAAGAGACGGCCATGGTCATACTAAGGGACATTATTCCTGCGTCCAGGAGTTGTTGCCCGTGAGAAAAATGTCCGCGATATTGACCGTATGTCTTGTTACGCTTTGCTTGGCACCATCGATCTCCGCACAATCGCAACAAAAACCATCTCATTTAATCAGGAGGGATTCCATGAATCACGTACCGAAACGTTCGGAAACGCCCGTAGAGCACCGCTGGAAGCTGGAGGATTTGTTCGCCGATCAGCAGGCATGGGACAAGGAATACGCCGAAGTAAAGGATCAATTGAAGCAAATCGCCGCATTCCAAGGCAAGCTGAACGATCCGCAGCAGTTGAAAAACTGTTTGGATCTTGATGAGAGCATTTCCTTACATACGGAACGCCTATACGTCTACGCCAATATGCGCCATCATGAGGACATGGCGGAACCTACATACCAATCGTTGTCCGAAAAGTCGAAGAAGCTCAGCGTGGAAGCGAACGAAGCGACCTCTTTCATTACGCCGGAGATTTTGAATTTATCCGCCGAACAGCTGGACACCTTCATCTCCAACCCATTGCTCGCCCCTTTCAAACGGACGCTGAAAGAAATGAAACGGCAAAAACCGCACGTCCTGTCGAAAGCGGAAGAAGCGCTCATGGCCCAGGTCGGCAATTTGTCGCAGGCGCCTAGCACGATTTACGGCATGCTGAACAATGCGGACATGAAATTTCCTAAGATTAAGGACGAGAACGGCGAAGAAGCCGAGCTGACCCATGGCCGGTACATCCAGTTCCTAGAGAGCAAAAATCGCGAAGTCCGCAAAAACGCCTTCGAAACGATGTATGCGACTTACGGCAAGCAGAAAAATACGATTGCAGCTACGCTCAGCGCCAACGTGGCCAAAAACATGTTCTACGCCAAAGCCCGTAAATACCCTTCCGTATTGGAAATGTCGCTGTTCGGCGACAACATTCCGAAGGAAGTGTATACGAACCTGATCGATACGATCCACGAACATTTGCCGTTAATGTACCGTTACATGAACCTGCGCAAAAAACTGCTCAAGGTCGACGAGCTGCATATGTACGACTTGTTCGCACCGCTTGTGGAGCAATTCGATATGAACATCACGTACGAGCAAGCGCAGCAAACGGTCAAAGAAAGCTTGAAGCCGCTCGGAGATGATTACGTTCAGGCGCTGCAATCGGGGTATGACGACGGCTGGATCGACGTCTACGAGAACGAAGGCAAACGAAGCGGAGCCTACAGCTGGGGCGCGTATGGCACGCATCCTTACGTGCTGCTCAACCATAAGGACAACTTGAACAGCATGTTCACGCTCGCTCACGAAATGGGCCATGCGCTTCATTCCTACTACTCGGACAACAACCTCGAGTATCGCGACGCGCAATATACGATATTCCTGGCCGAAGTCGCCTCGACGCTGAACGAAGCGCTTCTAATGGACTATATGCTGAAGAAGTCGACCGATCCGAAGGAAAAAATGTACCTGCTCACCTATTACGCCGACCAGTTCCGGACGACCGTGTTCCGGCAAACGATGTTCGCCGAATTCGAGAAAATCGTCCACGACCGATCGGAAGCCGGCGAGTCGCTGACGCCGCAGGAATATTCGAAAATCTACTATGACTTGAATCTGAAATATTACGGCGAAGATATGGTCGTCGATAAGGACATCGAGCTGGAATGGGCGCGCATCCCCCACTTCTACACCAGCTTCTATGTGTTCAAATACGCGACCGGCTTCTCCGCCGCGACCAGCTTTGCAAAGCAAATTCTCGACGAAGGCGCTCCTGCGGTCGACCGTTACCTCGGCTTCCTGAAAAGCGGGGGCAGCGACTATTCGATCAATATCCTGAAACGCGCCGGGGTCGACATGTCTTCGCCGGAGCCGATCCGTCAAGCGATGGCCGTATTTGCCGAACTGATCGAGCAAATGGAGCAGCTGACGAAATAACCGAATAAGCAGCGCTTTTGGCAAGCCTCCCATTCCGATATGGCGAGGCTTGTTTTTTATTTTATTAAATTCCTATTGACTTACTTGGTATTACCCCTTATAGTGTGTCTATATCAAACTTTACATAATGTAAATTCTTGTTGCACAGCTTGACAAAAGAAGTTATTATTGCTCATGTTGAGAATAACTGCTGCACCAAGAGATTTACGTCAAGGAGGACGAACAATGAACGCATCTCGCAACAAATCGGCACTTATTCTAAGTCTACTGATCGTCGTGGCGATCCTGTTCACCGCTTGCGGTTCCAAACCGGCGGAGGACAAGTCCGCTGCGGGCGAAGACAATAAGCAAACCGAACAAACCAACGAACAGACGCAAGGCGACAAACAAGCGGACAACTCGCTTAGCGGCAAAAAAATCGCGCTGGTGATGCAGTTTAACATCGGCACGTTTTCCGCGCAATACATCGCCGGCGTCAAAGAACAAGCCGAAAAACTCGGCGGCGAAGTGACGGTATTCGCTTCCGATGGCGACCTCGCCAAAATGGCATCCAACCTGGATGCTGCCGTCAACCAAAGATTCGACGGCATTCTGATCGACCACGGCCAACCGAAAGCGCTGGAAGCCGGCGTGAAAAAAGCGGCCGAAGCGAAAATCCCGGTTGTTGTGTTCGACGCAGACATCAAAGTTCCCGGCGTGACGCTGCTTCAGCAGGACGACCGTCAGTTGGCCGACATGACGCTGGAGCAACTCGCCAAAGATATCGGCGGCAAAGGCAACATCGTTAAAGTATGGGTTGCCGGCTTTGCTCCGATGGAAAGAAGACAAGAATCGTACAAAGCGTTCCAAGCGAAATATCCGGACATTAAAGAAATCGCCGCGTTCGGTACGGCCGACAAGCCGGCACTCGATTCGCAATCTCAAATGGAAGCGATCCTGAAGCAATATCCGAATAAGGGCGACATCAGCGCCGTATGGGCAACATGGGATGAATTCGCCAAAGGCGCGGTCAAAGCGATCCAACAAGCCGGTCGTACCGAAATCAAAGTATACGGCATCGACATGAGCGACGAGGACTTGCAGCTGATCCAAAGCGAAAACAGCCCATGGGTAGGCTCCGCTGCCGTCGATCCGAAGGACATCGGACGCGTGCAGGTACGCTACCTGTACCAAAAATTCCATGGCGATCAAACGGAAGACACTGTTGTTCTGAAGCCTTCCCTCGTTCTGCGTGACGCACTGCCGAAAGACGCCAAAGTTACGCTGGCCGATCTCGACAAATATGTTGAAGGCTGGGGCAAAAGCGAGCAAGGCTACACGGATTGGCTGAAAGAACTGGAAGCAAACGGCGGTAAATAAGATGATGTACACGATGCAGTAACCAAGAAACCCCATTGGCCTGCCGGCGACTGGACGAGCTCTCGATCCCATGTCGCCGCGGCTGATGGGATTTCTTTGTAAACGATACCCAAATTCCGATCCGAAAAAAGAGGTGCGAACCCGATGTCTGAACGTGAGAATTTGCTGGAAATGCGCGGGATTTCCAAGTCGTTCGCCGGCGTGGCGGCGCTTACCGTCGTCGATTATTCGGTGCGCGGCGGCGAAATACACGCCCTTCTCGGCGCTAACGGAGCCGGGAAAAGCACGCTGATGAAAATATTGTCGGGCGCGTATACGCCGGACGAAGGCACGATCACATTAAACGGCGCGGCGCTGCCGGTCTCCTCCCCCGCCGATGCGAAAATGCACGGCATTCAATGCGTTTATCAGGAGGTTGACACCGCTCTGATCCCGCAGTTGAGCGTAGCCGAGAACATTATGCTCGACCGGCTGTCTGCCGACGGCGGGAAGCAGTGGATCGGCTGGGGCGCCTTATACAAGGAAGCCGAGCAAGTGCTGCAGCAGCTGGATGCCGTCATCCCGGTGCGCAAAAAGTCGGCTGACCTGACGCTCTCGGAGAAGCAGCTCGTCTTGATCGCCCGGGCGCTGGCGCAGCAGGCGAAATTTATTATTTTCGACGAGCCGACGGCTCCGCTTAGCTTGGAGGAAACCGAGCGGCTGTTCCGCGTGATGGAACGGTTGAAACGGACCGGCGTCGGCTCCATCTTCATCTCCCACCGTCTGCCGGAAGTATTCCGGATGTGCGACCGGATCACGGTCATGCGCGACGGCAAGCACGTGATGACGAAGCCGAGCGGCGAAACGGACAGCCAAGACGTCATCTTCCATATGCTCGGCCGAAGCTTCGAGGACGAGTTCCCGAAGACGGTCGTCAAGGCGGGCGAAATGCTGCTGGAAGCGGACGGGTTAAAGCGCGGCGGCAAAGTGCGCGGCGTATCGCTTCAGGTGCGCAGCGGCGAGATCGTCGGCGTCGTTGGACTCGTCGGCGCGGGCAAAACCGAGCTGTCGCGCCTGCTGTTCGCCGCCGACCCGCTTGATGCGGGTGCGATCAAGCTGCGCGGCAAGGCGCTCAAGCTGCGCGAGCCTTCCGACGCCGTCGAGGCGGGCATCGTGCTCGTGCCGGAGGAACGGCGCAAGCAGGGCATTCTCGTCGGTGAATCGGTGCGCAGCAATATGAGCTTGCCTAGCCTGAAGCGGCTAAGCGGCGCGCTCGGATTTTTGCGGCGCAAGCAGGAGTCGGAGCTCGCCCGGGAACAGGTCGAGAAGCTTGGCGTGAAGACGCCGTCCATTCAACAGCTTGTCGGTTATTTGAGCGGCGGCAACCAGCAGAAGGTCGCCATCGGCAAATGGCTGTCCACGCAAGCGGACGTCTTTTTGTTCGATGAGCCGACCAAAGGCGTCGATATCGGCGCCAAAAGCGATATTTTCCACATTATCGGCCAGCTTGCGCAGCAAGGAAAAGGCATCGTTTATTTTTCCTGTGAGTTTGCGGAAATTATGGGCATTGCCGACCGGATTTATGTCATGTGCGACGGGCAGCTCGTGAAGGAATTCGCTCGCGGCGAAGTGACGCAGGACCAACTATTGTATTACGCCAGCGCTGGGCAGGAGGTTGTATGATGAAAGAAAAATCTTTGGAATTTTCATTCCGCTATGGGGCCATCTTGATCATTTTAGCGGTCATTGCGTTTTTTTCGCTGCGATTCGAATATTTCTTTACGTATGGCAATATGGCGGACATCCTCCGCTCGATTTCGATCGTAACGTTTGTCGCCATTGGCGTCACGTTCTCCTTGATCGTTGACGGCTTCGACCTTTCCGTTGGCTCGACGGTCTCGCTCTCGACGGTCGTTTCGGCATCGCTAATGGTATGGTATCAACAGCCGCTGTATGTCGTTATCCCGGTTTCGCTTGCGATCGGCGCGGTGATCGGACTGATTAACGCGTTCCTGATCGTGAAAGTACGGATCCCCGATTTGCTGTCGACGCTCGCCGTCATGTACATTATCGATGGCGTGCAGCGGACATACACCAAAGGGTATTCGGTCTACGACAATATGCCGATGGAAGACGGCTCCACAGCCCCAGGCGTTATTAGCGAAGGCTTTCTGTGGATCGGGCAAGGCTCGATCGGCAAAGACTGGTTCGGCGAAGGCGCTTGGCCGGGCATTCCGGTTCCGGTGCTGCTCATGGTCATCGCCGTTGCGGGCGTCCATGTGTTCCTGAAATATACGCGCTGGGGTCGGCAAATGTACATTACCGGCGGCAACGAGGAAGCCGCCCGCTTATCCGGCTTGAAGGTCAAGCGGGTGCGGATGATCGCTTACATCTTGTCCGGCTTGTTCGCCGCCTTCGCCGGTATTCTATTCGCATCGCGCGTCGGCACGGGACAAGTTGACGCCGGCGCTCCGCTGCTCATGGAGGCGGTCGCCGCCGTATTCGTCGGCTTCTCCGTATTCGGCGCAGGCAAACCGAACGTCATCGGCACGTTCTTCGGAGCGGTGCTGACCGGGGTATTGCTGAACGGCCTAACGATGATGAAGCTGCCTTATTATTCGTTTTCGATCGTCAAAGGCCTTGTGCTCGTGTTGGCACTGGCGATTACGTTCGTGCACTTGAACCGGAAGAAAGTATAATTCGGATCCGAAAGCTTACAAGTTCATACGAAAACCCGCAGTTCAAACCGATGACTGGAGCTCTTGCTCTCGCCTCGGCCGGCTGCGGGTTTTTATGTACTGTTTATTCCCTCAAATGCTTCCGTATGAAATGCATCGCCTTGCGAATTTGATCGCCATTCACCTCATGCCCCATAAACGGGTAAACGTGAATTTCCTTTTCGCTCGTTAGTTGATTATACACGGCGAAAATCGTTTCCGGCATGCAGACCGTATCTTTGCCTCCGGCCGTAACCATCGTAGGAATATTGATCCGATCGGCCAAGTTCATCATATCGAAATAACGGATCGTATCCATCACCGTCCCGGTATGATGCGGGTATTGATGCAAGAATGAGGCGATTTCCGCAAGCGAGCTTGTGGAATTCAAAATGCCGAAATCCATTTGGCACATATTCGGAATCATCGCGACGCATAGGGAAGGAATGTCGCTTAACGCCGCAGCGACAAGCGCTAGCCCTCCCCCCTGGCTGCCTCCCATCACGACGATGTTGGACGGGTCGGCATAAGGCAGCTTGCCCGCAAGCTCGCACGCTTTAAAAGCGTCAATCGCGATTGCCTGATAATAGCTTCTTTCTTTGTCGAGGATGCCTTGGGTCACCCAGCCTTTGATCATGCCGTAGGACTGGTCCAAGAGATTGCCCGTCTCGCCTGCCTGTCCGCGAACGTCGACGGCGAGTACGGCTGCCCCTGTCAGCAGCCATTGCGCATAAGATTCCGGGTAGCCTTTGTCTCCTGTATATCCGTGGAAATGAACGATGCACGGAACTTTTCCCGTAACGTCCCCTCCTGGCTCATCTTGTCCATAATTCGGCCTTCCTTTGCCTTCGGGCTGTCCCAAAGCAAACGTCGGTACGATGTACCAAGCGTGAATCGGCGTTTCGTCATAGCCTTGAAAGGTTACTTTGTAGACTTTGGCATAGTCAAGCGGCGTCTCCGTTTCCGTGATCGTTTCATATAAAGGCTTCTTGCGGGCTTGATCAAGCGCGCGGTCCCAATAGTCGCGCAAGTCCTCCGGCGGGTTCGGCTGAACGCGATACGCGCGCAAATCCTCGATTCTTCTTTCGATGGCATTCATCGGTATTCTCCTCCCGGCTTTCGCCCGAAATTCGCAATGGCCGGACGCTCACCCAAATTGACAAACCTATGCTATAATTGGTTGAATCGCCTTCCAATATTCTTAAGTCCAATTTTAACAACAATGGGAGTTATCCGCTACAATGATGACGAATTATAAATTGCTCGTCCTCGATTTGGACGGTACGCTGCTGGAACCTTCCGGAACGATTTCCGCGGAGAACAAACGCTGGATCGCCAATGCTCGGAAGGCCGGCATGAACGTCACCTTCGCCAGCGGCAGACATCGCAAATATATGCGTGGTTATGCCGAGGAGCTGGGCATCACCGCTCCGATCGTATCCAACAACGGCTGCGACATTTGGCTCCCTGACGGAACGACGCTTCGGCGCTCGATCATGCCGGTAGAGCATATTCGCTTTCTGTACGGGCTGGCGCAGCAATACGGGCTCCGGTTTCGCGCTTACGCCGTGGAGGACGATTTCGAAGAAGACTTCTTTCGGCCCGAGTCGATGGATCGGTACCGGTGGCTCATGTGGATGTATCGGCTCGCCGAGAACGGCTCATCCATCAAAGATGCTTTATGGGCCGATTTGACGGCCTTCGGCAAGTTTGAACTCAGCATGGCCGGACCTTACAAGCTTGACGTCAACAGCCTCGGCATCAGCAAGGAGCTCGGCGTTCAGTATATTAGCGCCGAATTGGGCGTACATTCGAGCGAAGTCGTCGCCATCGGCGACGGATTAAACGATGTCAAGCTGCTGCGCTGGGCGGGTCTCGGCATCGCCATGGACAACGCTTCATGCGAAGTAAAAGCCGCCGCCGACCGGGTGACCGCAGATTTCCGGCAAGACGGAGTGGCGCTTGCCATCCGCCATATTTTAGAACAACAATCGACTACATAAGGAGCAAAGCCGCCATGAGAATTCAATGGACGATGATCGCCGCATTACTATTTGCACTCATTACAGCCGTATTCGCCGTCATTAACGTGAATCCGGTCGAAGTCAACTTCTTGTTCGGCTCGGCGGGCATCCCGCTTATTCTGGTCATTCTGGGCTCTGCGCTGCTCGGCGGGCTTATGGTCGGGCTTTACGGCATTATCCGGCAGTACAAGCTGCAGAAGCAGCTGCATGCCCTGAACAAGGAAATGGAACATATCATTGCCGAAACCGGTTATGTGCGTCCGGTTCCGGAACACGCTAATACGAACGAACAAGCCGCAATCAAGGAGGAGACTCATGAAAACTAAACTGAATCGCAGCTATCTGCTCTCGATACTGACCGAATTGCTCGGTACGCCAAGTCCAAGCGGCTTCTGCCGCAAAATAATGGACAAAGTGAGCGAAGAAGCCGGCAAGCTAGGGTATACGTGCGAATTTACGAACAAAGGCTGCTGCATCATTACGGTGCCGGGGCGCGAAGAAGGCGATGCGCTTGCGTTATCGGCACATGTCGATACGCTGGGAGCGATGGTCCGCTCGATCAAATCTTCGGGTACGCTCCGCCTCACGCCTGTCGGCGGCTATATGATGAGCGCCATCGAAAACGAATACTGCCAAATCCATACGCGCGGCGGCCAAACCTATAGCGGCACGATTTTGACGACACAACCTTCGGTTCACGTCTATTCCGATGCCCGGAGCTTATCCCGCGAGGAAGCGAATATGGAAGTACGCATCGACGAGCTGGTCAAATCCAAGGAGGATGTCGAGAAGCTGGGCATTCGGGTAGGCGATTTCGTGTCGTTCGACCCGCGCACCGTCGTCCTGCCGAACGGTTACATCAAATCGCGCCATCTGGACGACAAAGCGAGCGTAGCCGCCCTGTTCGGACTGCTGGAGTTGTTCGGGCGGGAGAAGCTGACCCCGAAACGTACGCTTAAGCTGTTTATTACGACTTACGAGGAAATCGGGCACGGGGCATCCTATATTCCGCCGGGCATCGAGGAGATGATCGCGGTCGACATGGGAGCGATCGGCGACGATCTAAGCTGTACGGAGCTCGACGTATCGATCTGCGCCAAAGACTCGTCCGGACCCTACGATTACGAAATGACATCGAAGCTCATCCGGTTGGCTGAACAGGAGAAGCTCAGCTATGTCGTTGACATTTATCCGCATTACGGCTCGGACGCTTCCGCGGCGCTGCGCGGCGGGAACAATATTCGCGGGGCGCTGATCGGTCCCGGCGTCCATGCTTCCCACGGCATGGAAAGAACGCATATCGACGCGATCGAAAGCACGGTTGTTCTGCTCGCCGCTTATTGTCTCGAATAAATCGGGAAACGGGCGATGAACCTTTCGTTTCTTCCCTCCTCGATTCAGGAATCATGGCGGCGGCGCAAGCCGGCATGGATCGCTGCAGGAGCCGCTCTGCTGCTCCTGGCGGCGACAGCGGCGGTCATCCTGCTTTGGAACTCGTCGAAGGAGCCGTGGCACCCGACCGGTTATGCGTATAGCCGAAGTCAAGCGGCGAACGGCGTCGAGCTTCATGCGCTGAAAACATCGCCGTACAACATCGAATTAAAAGCCGTTGACACGAACATTGCCGGCACGAACGAATACGGCATCAACGGCGGATTTTTCTACAACGGCGATCTGCTGTCGCTGGCGATGCAGAACGACCGTCCCGCCAAGGACGGCGATAAAGAATACGGCACGGGGCGGTTCAATGTCAAATACGCGCGTGGCACGCTTGTATGGGACGGCGCCGCTCGCGCCTACTCGATCCAAGTCGTCCAAGCGGCGACCGAGCTGCGCGTATCCGATCGGCGGCAGTATTGGGCGCAAGGCGGCATCAGCATGAATTTGCGGCGCGACGATCTGTGGAAAGCGCAAATCGCAGATGAGCATATGCCGGCCCCAGACGAAACGCGGCTGCGTACCGGTATCGTCTACAACGCAGCGGGCAACGTATGGCTCGTCGTCACGCCGACGCGATGCACGGCCGAGCAATTCCGCGCCGCCATTCGCGAAACGATCGGCTCCGGCACGCTCGTTGACGGCATCTTCCTCGACGGCGACGGCTCCTCGCAGCTGCGCGCAAACGAAATAACACTTCCCGGCGATTCGCGGGAAGTGTATCAATTGATTACGATCCGGGAGTAGGCTCATGCCTCCCCGGATTTTTTTTACCACAATAGAATTTATAAGTTTTCCGCAGATAACGTAGTAGATTAAAATTCTATTTGGCAAGAAAAGCTTCCTCTTACGCAGGGTCATTCATCGTGGAAAGGGCTTCGAAAAGTAGCTTTTCTTATATGTGCTTCAGTCTATTTATTCTGGCTTTGGGCGATTTGCTCGGCCAACTCGTTCAAGTACGTCCACCGTTCGAGCAAATGCTCCAGCTTCTTCTCGATTTGCTCCTGCTCCTGCAGCAAGCTTTGCAGCAGCACGGAATCGCTGCCGGCATCGTTCATCCGCTCGGCGATGCGCTGCTGCTCCGCCTCCGCTTCGGCAATCATCTCGTCGATTTTTTCGTATTCCTTCTGCTCTTGGTAGGAGAAGCGCAATCCTCGCTCTTTCTTCCGTTCGGCCGGTGGTTCCGCCGTCTTCAACTGGCTTCCATCCGCCCGACCGTTGCCTCCGTCCGTTCGGCCGTCGCCCCCATCCGCATCCAACCCTTTTCTCGCCTGAAACTCGCGATATTCCGAGTAGTTGCCGACATTGTGCGTAATGACACCGTTCCCTTCGAAGGCAATGATCTTATCGACGGTCCGATCCAGGAAGTACCGGTCATGGGATACGACGATGACGGCTCCCGGAAAATCGTCCAAGTAATCCTCAAGCACCGTGAGCGTTTGAATGTCCAAATCGTTCGTCGGTTCGTCCAGCAGCAGTACGTTCGGAGCGCCGATCAGCACCCGCAGCAGATGCAATCTGCGCTTTTCGCCTCCCGAAAGCTTCGAGATCGGCGACCATTGCAAATTCGGCGGGAACAGGAACCGTTCCAGCATTTGGCTGGCGGTCGCCGTGCTGCCGTCGCCTTGGCGGACGATTTCGGCCGCTTCTTTGATATGATCGATGACGCGCTGATTCGGATCCATCGCTTTGTTCTCCTGCGAGAAGTATCCGATCCGAACGGTCGGCCCGATGTCGATCGTGCCGCCATCCGGCATGATCCGGCCGGCGATCATGTTCAGCAGCGTCGATTTGCCGCTGCCGTTGGCGCCGATAATGCCGACGCGGTCGTCACGCATGACGATATATTCAAAGTCGCGAATGAGACTGCGATCCGCATAAGATTTGGTCAGATGCTCGATCTCGATGACCTTCTTGCCGAGTCGCGATGCGCTGACCGATACGTCCATCTTCCCTCCGCGGTTTACGGTCGCGGCTTCGTCCTGCAGCTTCTCGAACCGGTCGATGCGCGCCTTCTGTTTCGTCGTCCTCGCCTTGGCGCCTCGCCGAATCCATGCAAGCTCATTACGCAGCAGGTTCGCGCGTTTTTGCTCCGTTGCCGCCTCCCGCTCCTCGCGCTCCATCTTCAGCTCCAGAAACCGGCTGTAATTGGCGGCATAGCTGTACAGCTTGCCTTGATCCAGCTCGAAGATCCGATTGACTACGCGATCGAGGAAATAGCGGTCATGCGTAATCATGAGCAGCGCGCCCTTCCGCTTGTTCAAGTACGACTCCAGCCAATCGACCGATTCGTTATCGATATGGTTCGTCGGTTCGTCCAGAATAAGCAAGTCGCTCGGCTGAATGAGCGCGCTCGCCAGCGCAATTCGCTTCCGCTGTCCGCCGGACAACGTCCCGACCTTCGCATCGAATTGGCCGATGCCGAGCTTCGTGAGCACCGTTTTCGCTTCGCTTTCGAGCTGCCACGCATCAAGCGCATCCATCTGCTGGCTCATCTCGATCAGCCGCTTCTGCAGCGCCTCGTTCCCGGAATCCCGGTTCAGCGCCTCCAGCGCTTCCCCGTAAGCACGAAGCGTCCGCATGACGGCGGAATCGCCTTGGAATACTTGCTCCAGCACGGTTGCATCTTCTTCGAATACCGGGTCCTGCGCCAAATATTGAATCACAACACGGTTGCCAACTGATATTTTCCCTTCGTCGGGCGGCTCCAGTCCTGCAATGACTTTGAGAAACGTTGATTTGCCGGTGCCGTTTACGCCGATGATGCCGATTTTATCGTTTTCGTCGATGCCGAACGTAATGGCGTCGAACAATATTTTTTCTCCGTAAGACTTGGAAATCTCTTCGATGGATAATAGGTTCATGGTCCATTCCTTCATTCTAATAATTTGTCGTAACGCTATTATAGCATACCGTCACCTGATCGCCGTACCCGAATCTAGACTATCGTCCAGGTAAAATCCGGCCCTTCACCGGGTTTGCCAATCTCGCAAATCGGGTATGCTAGATAAAAGAAAAGCTTCTGATCGAAACCGTTACGATGAAGATACATTCGTGTCTTAGCGGAAGCTTTTCTTGCCAAATAGAATTAAGGTCATTCGCTCGCCGGCGAAATACTTATTAATTCTATTGTGGTATAAGCATGACAATTCCGGTAGAAAGGTTGTGAAACCATGAATAATCGTCAAAAAGTGAGAGCCGTGCAAAGAACGGTACTGATCGCGATGTCCATCCTGCTGTTAGGCGGCAAATCCACGTTCATGCAAAAATCTCAGCAAGAAGCCCCCGATAAAAGCGCCTGAACATTCGATAACGTCAATGCGGCATGGTGAACCGGATTCGCATATTGCCCGTTCCACAATGCATCTGTATGATACTCGCGCAGCGCATCCGTATCCTTGAGCATATTCCCGGTTAAAATACATGCCGCGGTTTCTTCCCGATGAATCACACCTTGCGCAACTAACTTCTTCAAGCCGGCAACCGATGCCGCCGAAGCAGGCTCGCAGCCGATGCCGCTGCGGTCGACCACCGCTTTCGCTTCGAATATTTCCTGATCCGATACCGAAACCGTTACTCCGTTCGTTTGCTCAATCGTATATTGGTATGCTTTTTTCCAGCTGGGCGGATTGCCGATATTCATCGCCGTCGCCCGAGTGTAAGGCGAGACGCGTGCCGTTAGCACCTTGTTGTCACGGCTGCACATATCATGAAACGGACTGGCGCCTTCGGCTTGAACGACCGCTACCCGCGGCAGGCGACTGATGAAACCTAACGTATACAAATCCTGCAACCCTTTGCCCAGCGCCGTTGCATTGCTCAGTGCGCCTCCGGGAACAATGATCCAATCCGGGAGCTGCCAGCTCAAGGATTGCGCCATTTCATATACGATACTCTTCTGCCCTTCAATGCGGAACGGGTTAATCGAGTTGCAAATGTACATGCCGAGCCGGTCGCCGTATTCCCCATAAAATCGAATGCCGTCGTCATACGTCCCGTCAAAAGCGAACACCTTCGCGCCATATGCCTGCGTTTGCAGCACTTTATTCGGCGAAATGTCGCTGCCCGGCACAAGCACGACCGCTTCGCTGTCCGCCAGTGCCGCATACATCGCAAGCGAAGACGACGTATTGCCTGTCGAGGCGCATGTAAATCGGCGGAAGCCCAAAGCACGCCCATGCGACACCGCTACCGTCATCCCGTTATCCTTAAACGATCCGCTCGGATTTTCGCTTTGCGCCTTCAGCCATAACTTGCGAACTCCCGCATACGCCCTAACCGGTTCCGATGCATACAATCCGGTATTCCCTTCATATTTGGTCACAATGTGCCCTTCGTCCAGCTCCGGGTAGATCAGCTCTTTATACCGCCACACCCCGCTTGCATAAGGCGTCATTCGCTGCGACAGTCTTTGTTCGAACAGCCGTTTCAGCCGTTCGCCGTCGACTGCCTTCCAATCGTGAACAAGGTCGAGCATCCCGCCGCATTCGCAATAATACCTGACTTCCATGCCGTCGTAAACCGCTCCGCAATCCACGCAAACCATATTCATCAGGATTCTCCCATTTCCGCGATAACATGTATATTTTTTTTCGCCAGGTGGCCAATCGTCTGCGGATCGGCTCCGTTCGTAACGACGACGTCGATTTCATCCATGCCGCATACGTTATAGATTCCCGGGCGACCCCAGTCCTGCTCCTCGACCAAAAGAATGACCTTTTGCGATTGTGCAACCGCCGTTTTTTTGATCGCCAAACTTTCTTGAAATCCGGTCGTTACCTTCCAGTCGGCCGTAATGCCCGCAGGCTTCAGAAACGCTTTGTCAAAATTCATTTGCTGCAGCAGCTGCAGCGCGAATGGTCCGCCGCTGGACTCGTCCTCCCGGTGAATCGTGCCGCCCAGATGGATGACGTTCACCTTGCGCACAAGCTCCGGCAAGCCGTAAATGCTGTTCGTGACGACGGTAACCCCTGGCAGGTCGGCGATTTCATCGAACATCAGGTTCGTATAACTCGAGGACTCGATAAAAATCGTATCGCCGGGTTCGATCAAAGCGACCGCCGCGCGGGCAATCGCCTTCTTCCGTTCCGTTGTCCCGCGTTCCCGATAAGGAACGAACCCGGTAACTTTCGCAGGCAGCACCGCGCCGCCATACGTTTTATTGGCCAGTCCCTGCTTCTCCAAATAACGCAAGTCCTTGCGAATCGAATCTTCCGTGACGCGAAATTGCTCCGCCAGCTCCTTCACCTGAACCCGGCCGTTTCTTTTCAACTGTTCGATAATTTGCTGGCGCCTTTCCTCGATAAATAACGGTTCGGACATGCTGCTTCCCGCCTTCCCGCTCGGCCTGTACTATTACTTTCGACCTCGCATTCTATCTTTGTCTTATTGTTTGTTATTATTTTATATTATTTATTATCGTTTATCTACACTCTATCACAAAATAATGATAAAAAACTCCATTCGCTTCAAAGTCTTCTTTTCGCGAGTGGAGTTTTTTCATTGACAGATCACCTTACACTTGGATTCATCCGTCTGCGGGTCAAGCTTATTCCAAGTGAAACTTTTTCATTTTCTGATTACGCCTAATTCCGGATAAAGCTCGCATATCAGCGAGTCACGCTTCGCTTGTCGCCGCGATCATCGCCATACTGACGGCAATGACAACGATCCATACGAGGAAGCCGAAGACGAACGGGCGGAAGCCGCTTTTGGCCATTTTCCGAAAGTCGGCGCTAAGCCCGACGGCCGATAAAGCAACGACAATGCAAAACTTGCCGACGTGATTTAACGCCGTAATAACGGATTCGTTAAAAACACCCAGCGTATTCATCAGCGATCCGATCAGGAACAAAATAATAAACGTAGGGACAATCTTTCTCCAGGAAAAACTCAAATGATGATCCGCTGCATCGTTGGAATCGGCCGTGCGCTTTTTCCGAAGACCGCTTATAATCGCAAATCCAATCGAAACGGGAATGATCGTCATCGATCTGGACATTTTGACTATGGTAGCAAAATCGCCGGCCTGATCGCTGTAAGCATATCCCGCCGCAATGACCGACGAAGTATCGTTGACCGCCGTGCCTGCGAATACGCCGAATTGATGGTCCGTGTATCCGAATAAATGGCCCAAAGCCGGGAACAGGAACGCTGCCATCATGTTGAACAAAAAAATAACCGAAACGGAATACGCGATTTCCGTTTCTTCCGCCTCGATAATCGGAGATACGGTCGCGATCGCCGAGCCTCCGCAGATCGCCGTACCGACGCCGATCAAATTGCGGACGTTCGTGCTTAGTTTCATCCAGCGGCCGATTAGAAACGAAGCGGTTAATGCCGCAGCCAGCGTCGCCAGCATGATCGGAAGCGTCTCCCGGCCTACGATGGCCACTTGGGTCAAGCTCAAACCGCAGCCAAGCAATACGACGGCGACTTGCAATATATATTTGCTGCTGAACGCAACTCCCGCTTCGGTACGGCGCGGCTTGCCCGTCAAATTGTTCACGAGCAGGCCTAGCAGGATGCCGAAGATCGGTCCGCCGACAAGCGGGGCCCATTCGCCAAGAACAAAAGCGACAGTCGCAACGAACAATACGAGTACTGCTCCGGGGAGCAGCTTCTTCAACTGGTTCATGTCAACACCTCGAGTGGTTTGTCTTCTGGTTTGTCATCTGTTTCGATGGATTGTACGCGTACGTTGTTCTGTCGTTAATGTTAAGCCTTGCCCGCGAATAAAGCCAATTGCACTATTTTATTATATTTATAATATTGTCTTATAAATAAAATCTTCTGAAAATAAGGATTTAATAAATAAATTATATTTATTCCTATAGAAATAGAAGGATTATGATGCCCCGAAAACACAACAAAAAAAACGATCCGAGATGCCGAGGGCAGACATATACCCTTGATCGGCACCGGATCGCTCTGTCCGAGAAATATATGATGGAGCTTGTATTCGCTATCGTTTCAAGCAGCTTTCCAGGCTTTTCGCCGGAATGAACGGTGTTAAGTTCCCGGTGTAGTATACGAGAAGCCGGTGCATCGCACGCGTGCAAGCCGTATAAAATAGTTTGCGCTCCTGTTCCCGGACGTAATGCCCGCTCCCCGCATCGTATAGGAGTACAGCGTCGAACTCTACGCCTTTGGCCAAATAAGCCGGGATGATTAGCGTCCCCTCCGCGATGGCACGGGAATGCTTGCCGATCAAGCTTACCGGGAACAGCTTGCTTAATTCATCGTATGCTTCCAGACTCTGCTGCTCGGTTTTGCACAGGATCGCGACGGATTGTATGCCTTCCGCCCGCAGTCTTTCGACGTCTGCGGCGATAACCCGGTGCAGTTCGTCCCGGCTGCCGGCCGAAACGATTTCCGGGGGTTCCCCCGAACGGTTGAACGGCTCGATGGATTCTCCATCCGGCAGCATGCTCCGGGTAAAATCAACGATTTGCCGCGTCGATCTGTAGCTGCGGAACAGGTTGAACGTCTCCGTTTCCTCTTCGCCGAACAACCGCTGAATCGGAAGCAGAGCACGATCGTATGATCCGTGAGCCATGATCGCTTGGTTAAAGTCGCCGAGAATCGTAAACCGGCTGAACCGGAACATACGCCGCAGCAGCAAATATTGAAACGGGGTAAAATCCTGACCCTCATCGATAAATACATATTTGACCGAAGCTACCGTATCGAAACCTTCAATCAACTGCTTGAGCAGGAGCAGCGGAGGCGCATCCTCGTACGCCAACTCGCCGCGCTCAAGCTTTGCTGTCGTTTCGGCGCATATGCCATCCCACATTTCCGGTACCTCGCCGGTTAGGCCGCTCGCAAGCAGCTCAACTAACGGCCGATTCGTGAATAGCGCCGCGTAAGTTCCAACAATGTCTACAAAGGCCAGTCCTTTAACGCTGTCCCGAAGCGGTTGGAACTGCTCCTTCACGATCATCTTCGCGAGAATGAGATGCTCCTGCGTTGCATCGTCGAACGTATCGCCTTCCATCCGGCCTTGCTTGCGCAGCATTCGCATCGCATGGGCATAGTCGTCTTTGTCGAGAAGCTCGATTTCATTCGCCACCCACTCTTCGTAGATAACGCTTTGCTCGATCCGATCCAATTCCTGCTGCAGCCATTGCTGCAGCGCCTCTACCCGATTGGCCAGCTTTTTGCCCGCATCGATGCCATAAAACCGCTCGCTCATTTGCTCGCCCGAGATGAGTACCCGCTCTCGGAACACGATATCGCGAAACAGAAGCCTTCCCTTCTCCAGCTCCAGCTTATAAGCTTCGAGCAGCCGATAGAACCGCTCGGAAGCTTTGAATCGAATGCCTTGCATTCGCGCCTCGTATCCCGGCTGGTCGACGGAAGTCAGCGTATACTCGAGCTGCCCGAAGCTGTCCTCCAGCTTCAGAAGATTCCCGAGCCGATGCTCTACGTATTGCTGGAACGTCGTTTGCTGGACATTGGACTCCCCAAGCTCGGGCAGCACGTTCGAAACGTAAACATTAAATATCGGATTCGGCGAAAACAATACCATTTGCTCTACGCCGACATTCTCACGGAATTTATATAGCAAATAGGCGATGCGCTGCAGCGCGACGGACGTTTTGCCGCTGCCGGCCGCCCCTTGGACGATGACGGTTTTGCCGCGGCTGCGAATAATTCGATTTTGCTCCTTCTGGATCGTCGCCACGATGCTTCGCATGTGCGTATCGGCTTGCTTGCCGAGCACTTGATGCAGCACCTCGTCGCCGATGGACTCGGTTGTATCGAACATGTAACGGATCTGCCCGTTCCGGATCATATACTGCCGTTTCAGCTCAATCGTTCCGCGGACCGTATCGAACGGAGCAATATATTCCGCTGGCCCGGTCGCATAATCGTAGAACATGCTCGAGATCGGTGCGCGCCAGTCATATACGTAGTAGGCGTCCGCTTCTTCATCGATGAAAGATGCGATGCCGATATAGATGGACTCCACCTCGCGCTGTCCCTCTTCCCGAAAGTCGATTCGGCCAAAATAAGGAGACTCATGCAATCGGGTCAGCTTAAGCAGCGATTCGCTCGAATGTTTATGGCGGCGCTCCGATTCGGCCAGCACCATCGACATTTGCCGGATCGAATCAAACGTTTCTTGGAAATCCTCAAACGTTTCCACATTGATCGAAATCTCGTCCCAGAAATGCTTGCGCCCTTCCACAACCGTCGTTTTTATTGCGCCGACGTCAGCTTGAAGCTGTTCAAGCCGTTCTGCGACTTTACCGATCACCAGCTGTACGCGCTGCTCTTCCAACTGCTTGTCGTTTTCCGTCATCATGAGACCACTCCTTCAAAAAATAAGTTGACACCATTTGTCTTTTGTGATAATATAATATTAGGATAATTATGATTATAACAATCGAAACAACGCATTCTAATTTAGATTACCACAATTATAATTCGATTTCAATACAGAAAAGGAACCTTCACAATGTGAAGGTTCCTTTATTTTTTGGCGCCAGCGCCCGAAATGATGTCGGGGTGTAGCCCGTATGCTCCTTAAACATGCGCGAGAAATAGAACAGCTGGATGCCTACCTTTTCCGCAATATCCGAAATGCTCATCTCCGTTGACGTCAGCAGCTGCTTCGCCCGTTCGATGCGGGCCCGGTTCATATACTGGATCGGCGAGCAGCCCGTAAAGTTTTTGAACACTTGAATGAAATAATTCGGATGGAAATGTACGATTTTGGCCAGCTCCTCTACGGTTACGTCTTCGGCCAACCGTTGTTCCATGATTTTCAGCACGGTATTCATTTTGTCCATGGAGGACGAAGCCTTCAAGTTCAGCTTCACGCCTTCGCACCGTTCCAGAAAATAGGAGATAATCTCCAGCATCGCCGCCTTAAGCCGGAAAGCCGAGGCCAGCTCATCGCTTCGAAAGTGACGGATCAGCACTTCGAATGCTGTCGATAGCGATTCCGTATCCTCGACCTCGACATAAGCCGGTGTTTCAATCGCCTGAAACAGATTTAATTCCCCTACCCTTGCCGTAAAATGGCACCAATATTTCCTAAACGTGTTATTTTCATTCGTAGTAGAGTAAGACTGCTTCACATCGGCAGGAAGCAAATACAGCTGATTCGGTTTCGGATAATACTCTTGGCCTTTCACCTTTAAGTAACCTTCGCCTTCGCGTATGAAGTAAAACCGGTTGAAATCGTGGACGAAATCGATATCTCTCCAACTGGGCGAAACTTTCGTGAACGAAGCGTGATCCACGTCGATCTGCGTATTGGCCAAATAATTTTTCCAAAATTTCTTGTCATCATCATTCATGGAATCGCCACCATATCCTCGTTACATTGCCGTTCGGTCCCCCCTATTATAATCGATAGTCGTATGAATGTAACGGTGGTTTTTTTTGTCCACCTGTCAATTTCCATATTCCAGTCCTACCTATTATTTGGTATATTATAAGAGTACAGCGTTTTCAGTTTAACTAAAACTTTTGCCAGGAGGGTCTTATTTCATGAAGAAATGGTTGATGCTCACACTAACGGCAATTCTCGCAGTAACGGTTACGGCATGCGGCGGAGGGAAGAAAGATTTGGGGGGAACGGACAAAGACGGCAAAAAAATCAAGCTTGTCATGGCTACCTCTCCGGACTATGCGCCATACGGTTCTCTTGACGAAGCAGGCAACATTGTCGGATTTGACGTGGACATCGCCAAATACTTAGCGCAAAAACTGAATTTTGACCTCGAAATCAAAAACATACCGTTCGACGATCTCATCAAAACTTTGACCGATAAACAAGCCGATTTTGTAATGGCGGGCATGATCCCGAAGGAAGACCGCAAGAACGACGCGGATTTCTCCGATATTTATTATGAAGCACACAACTCCATCGTATCGAAAAAAGACAGCGGCCTGAAGAAAAAGGAAGATTTGTCCGGCAAAAAAATCGGCGTAAAAGCAGGCACGGACCAAGAATCGTTCGCCGGCGAGCTGGGAGCCGAGGTTGACTCCGCGGAACAAACATCCGAATTAGTCGACCAGTTGAAATCCGGCGATATCGATGCAGCCATTATCGAAACTCGCGTCGCCAAAAAAATCGTCGAGGCCATTCCGGAGCTTTCGTCCAGCGATATTGAAAAGGAACAATCCGAGGAGCCGGCCGGACCTGCAATCGCCTTCCCTAAAGGCTCCGATTATGTGGACGATATTAACGGCGCGCTGAAAGAAATGAAGGACAGCGGCGAATTGGATAAACTGATTGCCAAATGGTTCGAATAAAATTGCTTTACCCAAACACAAAAGCCATCGATTCGATGGCTTCTTTTTTTTCGTTTAGTTGGTGTGTGCTTTTTGGGCCGGACTGAATACCCATTCGATTTTGTAGCCGATGCCCCACACCGTTTTGATGACGATGCTCTGGTTGTAGCTGCTCAGCTTCTTGCGGATCCGATTGAGATGCGTATCGATCATACGGTCGTCGCCTAAATGATCGTAGCTCCAGACGATTCGCAGCAGCTCGTTCCGGCTGACGATTTGATTCTGCTTGGACACGAGCATCCATATAATCGAGAATTCCTTGCGCGTCAGCATCAGCTCCTGCTGATCGATGTAGGCTCTGTGCGTCATTTTGTTCATGACAAGCGGCCCGAGATGGATCGAGTTTCGTTCATCCTCGATCGATTGCTGCTGAACCGACCGCCGAAGCAGCGCATTCATCTTGTACAAGAGCTCCTTGTCCCCAACGGTCCGATCCACCACATCGTCAGCGCCCGACTCGAAGCAGGCAATTCTGTTTTCTTGCGGCCAGCCGTCCGAAATAACGACAATGACAGCTTGGGTATGCTGGCGAAGCTGCTCGCATAAGTCATAAACCGAAATTTTCGTCGCTTCGCAATGGAGCAATACGATATCCGGATTCGATTGAACAGCTTTTACAATGCCGGTTAAGCTGTCGGCTTCGGCATGCGTATCAAAGTGAACTTGAAAGAATTGCTGGAATCGCCTTCGTTGCATTTCATCCGATACAATCATGAGCATACGATTCATTCGCTGACCCCACCCGTATGAAATTCATTCAGACAAAAACAAATTACGTTCACAATTCGTTCATAGTTCAATTATTCTACGGCTGCTACTATTTTCCTTCTTATTTTTTAGAATATTGTAAAAATTATCTTCGTCGGAATTGCCGCCGTTTGAAGTTTTTTTACAGCGGGAAATGACAGGCGGCGAAATGGCCCCCTCCATGATCTTTGAACTCAGGCTCTGCCTCTTTGCATTTGCTTTGTACATAAGGGCAGCGCGTATGGAACCTGCAGCCCGCAGGAGGATTGATCGGACTCGGCACTTCGCCTTCAAGGACGAATTTTTCGTCGCTGCGCTGCTGCGGTTTGGCAATCGGATTCGCCGAGATCAACGCCTTCGTATACGGATGCTTCGGATTGTCGAACAGTTCGTCCGAAGTTCCGAGCTCCACCAGTTTACCCAAATACATCACGCCTACACGATTGCTAATATGACGGACGACGTTCAGACCATGCGACACGAATAAATACGTCAGCCCCAGCTGCTTCTGCAAATCCTCCAGCAAATTGACGATTTGCGATTGGATCGAAACGTCCAAGGCCGACACTGGCTCGTCCAGAACGATCAGCTTCGGATTTAATGCAAGTGCGCGCGCGATGCCGATCCGCTGCCGTTGCCCTCCGCTGAATTCGTGCGGATACCGGCGAATATGGTAGGGACTTAAGCCGACAAGCTCAAGCAGTTCTTGTACTCTCGTTTCGCGTTCTTTGGCATTGCCGAGTCCGTGGATCTTCAGCACGCGTGCGATCGTTTCGCCTACGCTGAGCCTCGGATTGAGCGAGGAGAACGGGTCTTGGAAAATCAACTGCATATGCCGGCGCGTCGATCGCAGTTCTTTGGGCGACAACGAGAATAAATCTTTGCCGTCAAAATGGACAGCCCCTTCGCTCGCATCGATGAGCCGCAAGATGGTCCGGCCGATCGTCGACTTGCCGCAGCCGCTCTCGCCGACAAGACCAAACGTTTCTCCGCGCATAATTTGAAAGCTCACTCCGTCTACCGCCCGGACATGGGCCTGTACTCGATCCAGCAGCCCACCGCGTATCGGAAAATGTTTTTTTACATTTTGCACGTCAACTAGCACTTCGCTTTGGACCATCTTATTGCCCCTCCCACAAATCCGTATATTTCAAGCAGCGAACCGCTTCGTTGTCGCCTATTGGAATCATCTCCGGCTTTGTTTTGCGGCATAGGTCTGTCGCGTATTCGCATCTTGGGGCAAAACGGCAGCCGGCAGGAAAATGGAGCGGATTCGGTACGACGCCTTGGATGGCATAGAGCTTATCGGTGCGTTTGCCCGAATCTGGCATAGATCGAAGCAGTCCCTCCGTATAAGGGTGCTTCGGTTTCTCGAATAACGTGAACACGTCGGCTTGCTCGACGATTTGTCCGGCGTACATGACGACGACGCGGTCGGCCATTTCCGCCACAACGCCCAAATCATGCGTAATGAGCACAATGGACATTTGTATTTCGTTTTTCAGCTTTTTCATCAGCTGCAGAATTTGATTCTGAATCGTGACGTCAAGCGCCGTTGTCGGCTCGTCGGCGATAAGCAGCTTCGGGTTGCAGGCGAGCGCCATCGCGATCATGACCCGCTGCCGCATCCCTCCGCTCAGCTCGTGAGGGAACGCTTTGATTCGTCGTTCCGGCTCGGAGATGCCGACCAGCTTGAAAAGCCTGACGGCTTCCTCCATGGCCTGCTTCTTCTTCAATTTCTGATGGAGCATGATCGATTCGGCAATTTGATCGCCCACCCGAAATACGGGATTCAGCGAGGTCATCGGCTCCTGAAAAATCATCGAAATGTTGTTGCCTCGGATGGACCGCATTTCTTTTTCCGATTTGGCAAGCAAGCTTTCGCCTTCGAACACGATGTCGCCGTCGACAATTTTGCCGGGAGGCGACGGGATGAGGCGCATCATCGACAGCGAGGTTACGCTTTTGCCGCTGCCCGATTCACCTACAATTGCAAGCGTTTCTCCTTTGCGCACTTCAAAATCGATGCCGTCGATCGCCGGGACGACGCCGTCTTCCGTATAAAAATGCGTCTTGAGCCGCTCTACGCGCACGAGCGGAATGGTTTTGTTCTCCGTAATGGCCATCACGACTTCCTCCTCTTCGTCCGTACGATCACTTCTTGGAACGCGGATCAAGCGCGTCGCGAAGCCCGTCGCCGATAAAATTGACCGATAGAACCGCCAAAATAATGAAAATACCAGGGAATATCGCAACCCAAACGTTATCTAGCAGCGTGGACAGCTCCTGCGCCGAAGTCAGCATGTTGCCCCAGCTCGGCGTCGGAGGTTGAATGCCAAGACCTAAATAACTGAGCGTTGACTCGGCAATGATGTTGCCCGCTACGTCGAGCGTTGCAATAACGATGATCGGCGCAATCGTATTCGGCAAAATATGATAAAAGATAATGCTGAACCAGCTTTCGCCGGACGCTCTTGCCGCTTCGACATAATCCCTTTGCTTGATCGACAAGATTTCACCACGGATAATGCGCGCCATCCGGGTCCATCCGAAAATACTAAGCGCCAGTATCGTCGACCACATCGTCGGAACCATCATCGCCGCAATGATCAGGATGAGAAAAAACGTCGGGATCGATTGAATCGCATCCACGATCCGCATGAGAATATTGTCGATGATGCCGCCGAAAAATCCGGAAATGGCCCCATATAGGATACCGATGACCAGCGTGACGAGCGTTGCAAGAATAGCAACTGTCAAGGAAACTCGTGCACCGTAAAATATTCGCGTCATTACGTCGCCGCCCATATCGTCCGTACCAAACGGATGGTCCAAGCTAGGCGGCATATATTGATCGATAATATCGAACGTTTCCGGATCATGGGGTGAAATAAGCGGCGCGAATATAGCAATCAGCAGCAGAAGTGCGAATACGTATAATCCGAATACCGCCAGTTTATTCCGTTTATACCGCTTCCAAATCGACTTCATTCGGCTTTCGATCGCGCCTTGCTCCGTCCATTCGGATTTTGTCGCCGCTTGATTCGGGTTTTGTATTTGATTGCTGGGGACAGGCAAACTCATATCGACACCTCGCTTTAATTTTTCCCGAATTGAATTCGCGGATCGGCTGCGGCATATAAAATATCCGCGATGAGATTACCGATAACGACAAGAACGGCTGTCACCATCGTTACGCCCATAATGACTTGATAGTCACGCAAGAAGATTGCGCTGAGCGACATTCTGCCCATTCCCGGCCATGCGAAGATTTGCTCGACGATAAAAGCGCCTCCAAAAATGTTCGGAAGCTCCATGCCCATGAGCGTAATGATCGGTAGCATCGCGTTCCGGAGACCGTGTTTCAAGATGACGACCTTCTCAGCCAGTCCTTTCGCACGCGCCGTACGAATATAATCCAGTTTAACGACTTCCAACATGCTGGAGCGCATAAACCGGGAAATGGAAGCGACCGATCCGAAAGCGATGACCGATGCCGGCAAAATCAAATGGCTGACCCGGTCCCACAGGTTGAATTCGTCAAAATATTCGTCGCTTTGCATGCCGCTGGAAGGCAGCCATGTCAGTTTTAACGCAAACAGGAGCATCATGATTAGCGCGAAATAAAACGTCGGAATTGAAATACCCAAAAACGAATACGTGGTCAGCAGGTTATCCGTCTTCGAGTATTGCTTGATTGCGGATAATATGCCTAAAGGTATCGCCAGCAAAAAAGACAATATGATTCCTGTTCCCATCAATAGCAATGTCGCCGGCATTCGTTCGACGATTTTTTCCGTAACGGGGCGTCCGTCCTGGAACGAATAGCCTAAGTTCCCTTCCAGCAAAATTAATTTCATCCATTTGTAATATTGTACATAAATCGGCTCATCAAGACCGAGCTTCTCCCGCATAACGGACAAATCCTGGGTTTTGCCGCCCGGAGCGTTCGGATCCGTGAACATCGCCATCGGATCGCCAGGCGCTAGGGTCATGAGCAAAAACGACAAAATCGATATAATGAACAGCAGCGGTATCGCTTGCACTGTTCTGCGAATAATGTAAACGAACATAGGCTTCGCCCTGCTTTCCGTACGAGTAATGGAGGAAATGGAGACAGCCGCAGGCGACGAAATGTAATCGCATGCGGCTGGCCTCCTTCATAACATGTTTCTGCCCGTTTCGTAATTAACGCCCGCTGCTCGTTTTTTTCCAATACCAGTCTTGAATGTTGAAGAAAGCGGAAGCCATCGAAATTTTAACGCCCATCAGATTTTTGTTCATGCCGGCCGTTTGTTTCGGATGGTGGGTAAAGATGGCGAACTCTTGGTCCGCGATATATTTGTGCAGTTCTTGATAAATTTTGATTCGTTTCTGCGGATCCGCTTCAACGTTATATTGATCGAGCAATTTGTCGACCGTTTTATCTTGGACGCGCAAGCTGTTATTGCCACCGCCGCCGTCATCCGTGGTCACTTGTGAGGAATGGAAGAACGTATTATGGTTCACCATGCCGTCGTAACCGCCCCAAGCGAGAACCCACATATCCAGTTGGCCTCTATCCATTTTGTCGATATAGAGCGACCACTCATAGCTGCGTGGCGTTACTTTGATGCCGAGCTTCTTCCAGTTTTGCTGTGCCAGCAATGCGATTTTTTCGCGGATTTTGTTGCCGTTGTTGAACGCAACTTCGATTTCGAGCTTTTTGCCGTCTTTTTCGCGAATGCCGTCGGAACCCATCTTCCAGCCCGCTTCATCAAGCAATTTATTCGCTGCGGCAACATCGTACGGATACGGTTTAACGCTTTTGTTTTCTTGCGGCAAGTTCGGGTGCATTGGACCGCTCGACAGGTACGCCCGGCCCAGGAAAATTTTATCGACGATGGACTGGCGGTCCAGACCTAAAGCTAGAGCCTTGCGCAGTTTGACGTCTTTAAACAACGGATTTTGGTTGTTCAAGCCGATAAAGTCGAAACGGCCTTCGTCATATACAAGCGTTTTCAAATCGCTGTCCTTGTTCACTTGGGAAATCGATTTCGCATCGAGACGCTCGACGAAATCGACGGAGCCGTTGAGCAGGTTGATGACCTCAACGTTGTTGTCCGGAACGATCCGCGTAATGACTTCGTCCAGGTAAGGACGGCCTTGCCAATAGTCCGTATTGGCGACTAACACGATCCGCTCGTCGGCTTTCCATTGCTTGAACTTGAACGGGCCCGTTCCGATCGGATTGCGGTGAATTTGATTGTTGTCGTTGTAATCCTTTATCCCGTTCGGGAATTGATGCTTTGGCAGGACTCCCGCGTCGTTGGCGGCATCCGTCAAGAAAAACGCGTCGTTTCGGTTGAGCTCGAACTTGATCGTATAATCGTCGACCACCGTAATTTTCTTGATCGATTCGAATTCCGCTTTGTACGAGTTGACCGATTTCGGATCCATGTACATATCGTACGAAAACTTAATGTCTTTGGTCGTCATCGGCTTGCCGTCATGGAATTTTACGCCTTTGCGAATGAAGAACGTGTACGTAAGGGATTTGGGGTCGAACGTCCATCGCTCGGCCAATCCCGGTATCGGCTGGCCGTTGAAATCGGTTGCGACCATCGCTTCGAAAATCATCCCCTGCACGTCGTTCGATGCCTGGTCGTTCGTCGTAAGCGGGGTTAATCTGACGGCGTCGGCAAAGGTAGTGAGAACGACTTTACCTCCAACCTTCTTCGAGTCAAACCCCGGTCTCAGCGAATTGGCCGCCCCGGCCGATCCGAGTGCAGTAAACAACATCGCAGCTGTCAACGTAACCGCTGCTACGGTTCGTGTCCATTTTTTCATTGGGTCATATCTCCTTTTCTCCTCAAAATTACTTCGCCGCTTCCTCAGCTTTTGGCGTAGTTGCCGTAACCGCCGTAATTTCTCCGGCTTGGTTCATGTCGAAGACTACGTCCAGCTGCGCGCCGCCTTTGATTTTGCCGCTCAGGTCGGACAACGTGATATCTTTGCCGTCCAGCGTCGCTTTGGCGCTTTCGCCCATGGCGAATGTCAGGTTGCTGAGAGCATCTTCGGAGAAATCGAGCGTTACTTTCGAACCGGACACCGTAAACGCCCTGCCGGAAATTCGGCTCACGTACGGCGTCATCATGACGACTTCGTCGGTTCTGTAGTTGATATAAGCTTGACCGGAGAATTGGACGCCGGCAATGCTGTATTTACCGTAATTGTCGAGCGTGAAATCTTTGCTAGGATTGTTAGGCAGCGGCGCGAAAACCGCGTTCAGGTCGAAATTTTTCACTTTGCCGCTGACGTTGAGCTTGCCGTCCTTATATTCCAAAACGCCTTCTTCGAGTTCTTTGCCGATTGCGGAAATGAAAGCCAGCTCGCCTTTTTTGTTTAATTCCACTTCGGCTGCCGAACCGACCGAAAGGCTTGACGTATTATCGCCTTGATCGTCGATGAATACGGAAACGCCGCTCGCGAATTTATAAAACACTTTGCCCGAGCTCGTATTTAGCGAAACGCCCGCATCGGTCACCTGGGCGATAACGCCTTTGTTTGACTTAAACGTGTTTTTGAGCTCGATAAATTTATCAAGCGCAACCGCAGCGCCTTCTCTCGTAACGACGGCATCAAGATCCGTGTCGATGCTCAGCACGCCTTTGCGGTCGAGGTAAAACAAATAATCGATCGGGCGATCCGTCCAAGACGATTTCAATCCGAGACCTACTGCCAGCGCACGGCTGAGATCGGCATAGGTAACGCTTCCGTTCGCGTTGAACTCGCCTTTGCCGTTCAGTTTAAGAAGACCGCTATTCACGGCTTTCGCAATATCGCTGTTCGCGCCGTTTTTCGTATTGACGTCCTTGATCGCAATCGCCTTCGGTTGGCTTAACGAGACTACCTTGTTCAGGATACTGGCAAATTCCGTTCTCGTGAGTGCAACATCCGGTTGGAATGATCCGTTTTTAATAGCGATGACGCCCAAGGAAACCAATTTGTTGATGGACATTTCGCTGTCCAGTCCGGCCGTATCTTGAATCGATGCGGCAAAAACGGAACCGCTGCTCATTGTTAAAGCTGCTGACATAACGCCTGTAACAACCCATTTGCGTAATTTCAAGTTCGCTTCCTCCTTGACAGTGGTTTCTAAAGAATATTAGTGCGATATCCGGATCTCGGAATTTTCAGCCGATCGCCTGTCCCCCCTCGAACATATTTGATGAAATAACATACGCAGCTCATCCTAGAATAATGCGCTACGTTGATATGACATTATTCTCTTTCATTTTCGTTATCTCCTTTCCTCAAATCTTGCGAAAACCTAACGAATTCGTAACGAAAAACTAAAAAAGACCATTGGTCGAAAAATTATATGAATTCGCTTTCCACTTCAGCACGACAATCCGTACAAGCGACAAAAAAAATCCCTTTACCGAACAAGCCTCGAATATCGAAGCCTCTTCAATAAAGGGACTGCCAACAAAAAGCAATCGCTTTGCGGTTATCCAATCCACAGCGCCAATAGAAGCGAAACGGCGGCTCCGCAGACGGAGCTGACGGCATTCACCGCATCGTTATTCATGAACGCCATGCCGCGGAACTTGATTGACGGCACGCCGCAGTGCGTTTTCCGCTCCATCGCCTTCCCGCAAGCCGGGCAGCGGTACATGATCTGGCACGTCGCGCCGAGCAGCGAGTCCACCATGGCGCCGAACGTGCCGGCGATGCCCGCAATCGCCACGGTGCTCCAGCCGGCCGCGGACGAGCCGCCGCCGGAAGCGTCCAGCAGCCAAGCCGCGGCGCCGATGAGCAGGCCGCCCGCCAGCGCCGCTCCGGTGCCGAGCGGCGTAATGCCGCCGGAAGCTCCCGCGGGCACAGGGCGCCAATTGACGACGGAGCGTGGCGTCCTGCGGCTCAAGCCGCCGATTTCCGTCGCCCACGTGTCGGCGGTAACCGTAGCCATCGCGCCGAGGAATAGCCAGAACCAGGCGTCATGCGGCCATATCGCGTGCGCGACGCACAGCACAAGCCCGATCCCGCCGTTGGCCAGTACCTGACCGGCGTCCCTCCGTCCGCTTTTTTCATAACCGCTTTCCACTTTCGCTTTCGCTTTGCGCTTATATTTCGACCATAACGTCGAAGAGATAAAAAATACAAGCAGCGTCCCGAACCACGCTAGGCTGCCGAGCGCGTAAAACAGCGTGCCCATCAAGACGGCTGCCGCTGCGCCCGAGCCGGACAACGATTTTTTCGAGTAGGCCGCACCCGCGACGGCGATGCTGCCTAATCCGCCGATCATCCAATCCATAGCCGAAAGCCTCCGATTCAAAAAAAATTACATGTCATCAAATCTAATAAAAGCAGGATTCGACAAACTTCAACACGAATAATAAGGATTAACGAATAACGATAATCAAAGGTGATCTGGGGGGAAACGAATTTGGCTTCACCATCACAGGATTTAACGCCGGAACAAATGCTGCAAATCATCTTTCATTATACGGCAAAAATCGCCAACGAGCGAAATTTGCAAAACGTTCTCATATGGATGGCGAATATGGGTCGCGAAATGACGGTTGCCGATCGATGCGCCGTATGGCTGATCGATCATGACCGGAACGAGCTGTTCACGACGGTTGCCCACGGCGTACAAGAAATCCGCATTCCATACGGAACCGGCTTTGTCGGCCACTCCATCATGACCGGCAAGCCGATCATTATCAACGACGCTTATCTTGATCCCCGCCACAATGCCGATAACGACCTGAAAACCGGCTACCGCACCAAATCGGTCATCACCGTTCCGTTCCGCAACAACGATGGCGAGATGATCGGAGCGTACCAGGCGATCAACAAGAAGACCAAGCAGCAATCATTCTCCCAGCGCGATCTTGAATATTTGACTTTGGCCGCCTCGTATTCGGGTAAATCACTGGAATCCGTTATGCTTCACGAGGAAATAGTCGAAACGCAAAAAGAAATCATATTCACGATGGGCGAGATCGGTGAAATCCGATCGAAAGAAACGGCTCATCATGTGAAGCGTGTGGCGGAATATTCCTACATTATCGCTTTCGGGCTCGGACTAGGCGAGGAAGAAGCAAACCTGCTCAAAACCGTTTCGCCGATGCACGATATCGGCAAAGTCGCCATCCCCGACAGCGTGTTGAACAAAGCAGGCACATTGACAGCGGATGAGTTCGAACTGATGAAATCCCACACGACGATCGGCTATAATCTATTAAAAAGCTCAAAAAGAGATTTGTTGAAAGCCGCGGCTATCATTGCGCACGAGCATCATGAAAAATGGAACGGCAAAGGGTATCCGCGAGGTCTCTCCGGCGAGGACATTCACTTGTACGGGAGAATTACCGCGATCGCCGACGTATTCGACGCGCTTGGCAGCAACCGGGTTTATAAAAAAGCGTGGGAGCTGGACCGCATTCTCCGGCTGTTCGAGGAAGAACGCGGCCAGCATTTTGATCCGAAAATCGTCGTTGTGTTCATGAAGCAGCTGCCGGCGATTTTGGCAGTCCGCGACCAGTACACGGACTAACCGGTGGACGGCTCCTTATTCGGCAAGCCGAATGGTGCATTCGCCGAGCCGTTCGTCTCCCCACATGAATTGCAGGAGGTCTCCGTCTGCGACTGCCGCTACCCCAGCCGGCGTACCCGTGAAGATGACGTCTCCTGCGCCAAGGCCAAAATGTTTCGCGATATGGTCCACGATCGCTTGAACGTTAAAGATCATATCCCCCGCATTGCCGCGTTGCGCTTGCTCGCCATTCCTCAGCAACGCAAAGTCTCGCGACGCCAAAGCCTCGTTTCCGGGAAAAGCGATAAACGGCGTTATCGGGGCGGAGCCGAGGAACCCTTTGGCGGCAAGCCACGGCTGTCCCTTCTTCTTTAATTCGCTCTGCACGTCGCGCAGCGTAAAATCGATGCCGAGCGCCATACCGTCGATCAGCTCATCCACCGGAACGCCAGGCTCATAGCTGTGGCCGACTCGCAAGACGAGCTCCGTCTCATAGTGGACGGAACCGCTTGCGCCCGGCAGCGTGATCGTTCGCCCGTCGGCCGGTTGAACCGCGTGCGTTGGCTTCATAAAAATCATCGGTTGCTCGGGAACGTCGTTCCCGAGCTCTAACGCGTGCAGCTTGTAGTTTCTGCCGACGCAGAATATGTTGGTAAGACCATCAAAAGCCATGCCATTCATCGCCTTTCGTTATGTAAGATCCAGCGTGTCTTTCCAGCGATTCGGGAAATTCGTGCAAATCATAATGTCAGGATGCATCGAAGCCACCTGTTTTATGTGAGCCGGGTCGTCGATGGTCCAGGCCATGACGCGGATTCCGTTTTCGATCATATCCGCCGCATATTCGGGTGTCAGCTTCCAATAAGCGATGGAAAGGAACGATGACCCCAATTCATTCAGCAGCTGACGTTCCGGCTTTCCGTCGATAATAAGCCCGATCGTCGAATTCGGGGCCAGCTCCTTCATCTGGCGAAGCGTCCCGATATCAAACGAAGTATAAACGACTTCTTGTTCCATGTCATATTGTCGAACTAACTCGAGTACGCGTTCAGCGAGCTTCGGATACATATTCCCCGTCGTTTTCAGCTCGATGTTCAGCTTACTGCGCCCTTTGACCAGTTGGAGCACTTCTTCCAAAGAAGGAACTCGCTCGCCCGCATATTTCGGGGAAAACCAGGAGCCGGCATCCAACTTCCGCAGCTCCTCTAACGGCGTTTCCCTCACTTCTCCTCGCCCGTTCGTCGTTCGTCCCAGCGTGTAGTCATGAATGACAACCGGCACTTCATCCTGCGACAACTGTACATCAAGCTCAATCCACTCCACATAAGGTACGGACAATGCCAATTCCATGGCGGCCAGCGTATTCTCCGGCGCATCCCCCGACCAACCTCGGTGCGCTACGCACACATTTTTCATTGACTCGTTTCCCCTTTCCCATCGGTAGAAATGATATGACCCTCGTCGGTAATTGCAACATGCTCGGAAATGCTCTCGATTCTTCGAAACAGGTTTTGTCCCGTTTCCCGGTCCATCAGCGCCGGCTGCGCGTTTTTAGTCAGCATCGGCACAAGCGTCAACTCGCATCCGCCGTCCTTGCGGCAGGATGCTTGGAGGATTCCGGTCTCCCATGTTTTTGCGTTAGTACTTGTCGTAAAAATAAAATTGCCCAAACTGTACGCGATCCATTTCCCTTTGTACCGCTCCAGCCCTTGCAGTACGTGAGGATGGCTGCCGATGATCAAATCGGCTCCCGCGTCGATAAATTCCTTGGCCAGCTGCAGCTGATGCGCTACCGGCTTGTCATAGCGCTCTTTGCCCCAGTGCACCATGATGACGACCAAATCCGCTTCTTCCTTCGCTCTTTTGATCGCTTGAACAGGCAATACCGAGCTGTAGGTTTCCGCCACACCCGGTTTTTTCGGGCCTGCCTTCCATTCCGTTTTAGGAATGACGCGCGTCAAACCGAGGAAGGCGATTTTGATGCCTTTCTTCTCCACGATGATGGGGGCGTAAGCTTCCTCGGCGTTCGAGCCCGCTCCGATATGCTGAATGCCGGCCGCATCCAGATGAGCGATCGTGTCCAGCATGCCTTGGGTGCCTTGATCAAGCACGTGGTTGTTCGCCAGATTGACGATGTCGATACCGGAATTGAGCATCTCCGGCAACGCTTCCGGCGCCGTCTTGAACACGAATTGCTTGTCCTCGGCAGGAACCCCTTTTGTCGTTACGGGAGTTTCCAGGTTGGCGAGCGAGATGTCCGCTTCTTCGAAAAATTTGCGCGCATAGACGTAAGGATAGTCATAGCCGCTTTTTTTCATCGCTGCAGCAACCGTGCCGTCCAGCAGCACATCGCCGACAAACGTCATGCGGACGACGTCCTCGTCTCCCGCGGGAACCGTTCCTTCCGCGGAGTTATCGGCCGGATTTCCTGCCGGATCATTGTCTGCTCCAGTGCCGGAATTATTCCCTCCGGAGTCGGAATCCCCGCCTGCGCCGGACTCCCCACCAGCCCCTACGTCAGGCGATGCCGTTCCTCCCGTGTTCCCGGTTGTTCCCTCGTCGGACGATGCCTCTTCTCCCGTGTTCCCGGTTGTTCCCTCGTCGGACGATGCCTCTTCTCCCTTATTCCCAGTTGTCACGCCGGACGATGCCTCGCTTTCCGCCTTCCCGGACGGGTGCTCGCCTTGGGAAGCGCCCAAGCTCTTGCCTTTCAAGCTCGTCCCGATCATCACGTAAGCGACGATGCCGACCAGAACGACAAGCAAAAATACGTTGAGGTACATCAGCTTCCTGAATCTGCGCTGTCTTCGTTTCTTCCGTAACTGTTCCGCTTCGGATCGAGATACGAACATTACCATACTCCTTCACATGCACCTAGCGCATATTGGAAAAACATCCCCATCATTATAGCACAAAATATTTGGGTGCGAACAAGGAAAAGGCAAGCCCCGTCTAGCCGGCGCATTCATTTTGCCGATTCAAGACGCGTACGTAATTCAGGCTACGGGATAACGGCAAAAAACCGCAGGACGCCGCTTTGATACCAAAGCGTTCCATGCGGTTTTTGTTTCCGTATCGCTAGTCAATCGATTCAAAGAAGGTAAGCCGGTTGCCGAACGGATCTTGAACGGAGAACTCCTTCGTTCCCCAAGGCGCCGTCTCTAAGCCGGGGCGCGCGTATTTGTAAGCTTTGGCCAACAAGCCGGCATGATACGTTTCGATTCCATCGATCTCGATGCGAACCGCGCCTCCCGGGGTGCAGTCTCCATGATGCTCCGACAGATGGAGCACGCTGCGCCCTCTGGATACTTGCATATACAGCGGAAAATTATCCTCGAACCGGTGCTCCCAATCCCGTTGAAATCCTAAAAAATCGATATAAAATTCCGTCGCCTTGTTCGTGTCGAATATGCGCAGTATTGGAGTGACGGTATTGCGTCCAAGATCTTTTCCACTCATCTTGTACCCTCCGCGTATCGTTATTTGCCGACGAATAAGTCGACAACTTGCTTTGCCGTGTCCCGGCCTTGACGGATGCAATCGGGAAGGCCGACGCCCTCATAAGCCGCCCCGGTCAGCAGCACGCCCGGCAATTGCTCGGCGAGCCGTTTGCGCAGCCGATCGACCGACTGCAGATGACCTACCGGGTATTGCGGCATCGATCGGTGCAGCCTCGTAATTTCGTAAAACAACGGTTCGGCCGTAACGCCCATCAATTCGCCGATATCCCGTCTCACCCGCGCGATGATTTCCTCATCCGGCAAGTCGACGACCGCCTCGTCCCCCGCGCGTCCGACATAACAGCGCAGCAATACTTTGCCGTCCGGGCTCGTATGTCCCCATTTCGACGAGGTCCAAGTACAGGCGGTTATCGTGCGCCCTTCCTTGCGCGGGACGACGAAACCCGAACCATCCAGCGGATTGTCGATCTGGCTGCGGTCGAAGGCCATAATAATATTCGCGACCGACACATAACGTATCGCTTCCAGCTCGCTTACATCGGCAATCGGCGAGAGCAGATCGGCGGCCGCGAATGCCGGCAGCGCAACGATGACCGCATCGGCGGAAACCGGCGGCAGGCCGTCGCCCAAGATCAGGTCGTAGCCGCCTTCCTTGCGCCGGGCGATGCCTTCCACTTTGGCGCCCGTCACGATACTCGTGCCGCTTTCGCGCAGCGAATCGATCAGCGCTTCGACGATCGTTGTAAGCCCGTTTCGATACGAGAGGAACATGCTGTTCTTCGCCACCGAGGGAAGTCCCTTCACCTCGGCCGAGTTGGCCCGGCTGGCTTTCATCCCGAGAATAAGGCTGCGGCTCTTCTGCTCGATCGCTTGGAACTGCGGGAACGTCGCCTGCAAGCTAAGCGCGAACGTATCCCCGGCATAAATGCCGGCTAGCAGCGGTTCTGCGATCCTGTCCAGCACCTCGCGTCCTAATCGGCGCGTCAGGAAACCGCCCAGCGATTCGTCGTCCGTCCCCTGCCGCTTAGGCAAGATCAGATCCATCGCCGCGCGTGCTTTGCCGAGTGGGGAAATCAAGCCCGATTTGACGAACGGCAGCATGGAGGTCGGCACGCCTAGCGCAAGCCCCGGAGGCAGACGATGCAGCTTGCCGCCGTGGACGACATACGTCTTTTTCGCCTGCGGATTCGTCGCGACAAACTGTCCTTCGATGCCGAGATCACGCGTCAGATCAACGATCGGCAGCTTGCGTGCGAGGAACGAGTCCGGTCCTTTCTCAATGACGAAACCGTCCTTGCGAAGCGTCTTGATCTTGCCGCCTAAGTGATCGCTGCGCTCAAGCAGTGTGATCTGCACGGGAATTCCCCGTTCGCGGCTGATCTTTCGGGCGTAAAACGCCGTGCTGAGGCCGGTGATCCCTCCGCCGATTATCGCAATGCTCATCGTTCGCTCAGACATGCAGATCAGATCCTTTCCAGTTTCTCGGTGACGACGTCAGCCAAGGTCTCCATATACAACGGATCGGTATTCAAGGACTCGGTTCGTTCGAGTCGAATGCCGAGCTCGCGGGCAACGGCTTTCGCTTCGATATCGAGATCGTACAGCACCTCGAGGTGATCCGAAACGAATCCGATCGGGGCGACGAGCACATTCGCGACGCCTTCGGTTTCCTTTAATTCGCGAACCGTATCCAGCACATCGGGGCCGAGCCAAGGCATGGCCGTTTGGCCGGCGCTTTGCCAGGTGAACTGCCAGTTCGTGACTCCTGTCCGGTCGGCGATCGCTCGCGACGTTTCCAGCAGCTGCTCCGGATACGGGTCGTTCATCTCCAGAATTTTGGCAGGCAAGCTATGCGCGCTGAACAGCACTTTAACGGAGGTACGGTCGATGCCGTCGGCCGCAAAACCCGCAAGCGCCCGGTCCACCCGCTCCGACAATGCCCGAATGAGCGACGGATGGGTCTGGTAGCTTTTGACGAACGTCATCCGCAGCCCATGCGCCTCGGCAGCCTCTTGCGCTCTTTTGATATAGCTGCCCACGCTCATCGAAGAATAATGCGGCGCCAGCACGACGCCAACCGCTTCGGTAATGCCATCGTCCGCCATTTGCTTCACGCCTTCCTCAATAAGCGGATGCGCATGCTTAAGCCCTTGATAGCATACAAAACGGCATGACTCCCCATCCGCCGAGACACGGCCCACGTAGCTTTCGCGGTTTAGCGTCTCTTCCAGCGCCTTCACTTGCTTGTTCGTATTTTCGCGAAGCGGAAAAAATCCGCCGACGATCGCTTCGTACCGTGCCGTCAGCTCCTCCAGCTGCTCCTTGGAGGGCGGGGATCCGCGGCGAATATGCGTATAATAAGCTTCGATCTGATCCATGCTTTCCGGCGTGCCATAGGACATCACCAGAACGCCAATCGTCCGTTGTGCCATGGGTTTCCTTCCTTTCGCTACACGGTCGCGCGCGGTTTGCTTGCAAGCTGAGCGCGGGAATAGTCGTGTACGTAATCGGTCAATTCCTTTAATTTATCCAATGAGGCCTCGGGGAACAAGCCGTGACCGAGATTGAACACAAACCCCGGCTGTTCCAAACCTTGATCGATAATTTCCTTTGCATACGACTGTATAACCGGCATCGGCGCCGTCAGAATGTAAGGATCGAGATTGCCTTGAACGGCAAAACGGCCGCCTGTGCGCTTGCGCCCTTCGGCGATCGATACGCGCCAGTCGAGGCCGATGACATCGGCCTGAAGGTTTGTTAGCGTCGGAAGAAGCTCTCCCGAGCTGACGCCGGGGAAATAGATTTTCGGAACGTCCAGCCCCGACAGCTCGCGGAAAATCCGTTCAATCGTAGGCAGCACAAAACGTTCGAAATCGGCCGGGGACAACGCGCCGACCCAGCTGTCGAACAATTGGAACGCTTTGCCGCCGGCTGCGACATGCGCCTTCAAATACGTAATGACCATATCGCCGAGCTTGTCCATCAACATATGCCACACTTTCGGCTCGCTGTACATCATCTCTTTGGTCCGTATGTAACTTTTGGAAGGTTTGCCTTCGATCAAATAGCTGGCGATCGTAAACGGGGCGCCCGCAAACGTAATAAGAGGCACGTCCAGCTGCCTGTCCAGAATCCGGATCGTTTCGATAATATGGCCTAGGTCGTTCTCTACATCGATCGGGCGCAGCCGCTGCACATCTTCCGCCGTGCGGACGGGATTGTGAATGACCGGACCGATGTTCTTGACGATATCGAAGTCGATGCCAAGCGAAGCGACGGGATTCATAATGTCCGAATAGAGAATCGCCGCGTCGACGCCAAGCTTGTTCACCGGCATCATCGTCACTTCCGCGGCCAGCTCGGGTTGGAGGCAAATTTCGAGCAAACTATATTTTTCCTTGATTTTCCGGTAGTCCGGGTCGTATCTTCCCGCCTGACGCATATACCAGACCGGAACCTCGTCTACGCTTTCCTTCCGGCATGCTCGAATAAAACGGTCGTTATAACTCATGGATGTTACCTCTTTTCACTTGTATTCCTTAGCTACCATTATGCCCGTTTTCAATAGGCGTAACAACAGGGCGGGAGCTTTTATAGTTGACAATCCTATGACAATGACGCTACTCGCGCCTTGCCGACAAAAACAAAATGACATTCAAACGGATCCGTTTGAATGCCATTCCGGTTTCGACCATAAGCCGAACGGCTACAAGGTGATATTGTTCATGACGATGACAAGCAGCACCGTGCAGCAAACCGCCGAAACCAAATTGATAATGCCCGAGCGGAAACGCTGCTGAAACAGACGGAGCACGCCGAAGCTCAAAAAAGAACCGATCGACAAAATAAATACCGTCGCAAGCAGGAAAAACCCGAGCGTTACCCCCGAAATATCGACAAGACCCACACCAAACACCCCTTATGATAGATGCATCCTACATACTTGTTCCCTCAATTATACGAAAATATCCCGGAATCTCCAAGCGGGTAAGGTCAGGAAACGGTTAACATTGTGTTACATCCAAATTAATGTTTTACATATAGTTACATATGTGATATCATGTAAATATCAAATGAATATTGCAATAACAGACTTGACACATCAGGAGGGAAACGTTATGGTTGAAAAAAAAGCTTGGGCCGTAAAAGGATTCGCCGCGTTATTGCTTTGGTTCGTCATTATGGCGGCAGGCGTGCTGCTCGTCGTGTTCGCGAACGAAGGCGCCGGCATCGCGATGATGATCGTTGATTTGCTGCTGCTCAGCTCCTTTACGATCGTACAGCCGAATCAAGCGGTCGTCGTAACATTTTTCGGCACTTATCTCGGGACGATTCGAGACAGCGGCATTTTTCTGACGGTTCCATTTTCGAACCGCAGCAAAGTATCGCTTCGCGTCCGCAATTTTAATTCCGCAAAGCTGAAAGTGAACGACGTCGAAGGAAACCCGATCGAAATTGCCGCCGTTATCGTATTTAAAGTGACGGACTCGGCCAAGTCCAAGTTCGATGTCGACAACTACGAGCAGTTCGTCGAAATTCAGAGCGAGTCGGCTTTGCGCCACGTTGCGAACCGCTATCCGTACGACAACTACGGCAATAACGGCTACTCCCTGCGCGGCAATGCCGAGGAAGTCGCCGAGGAGCTGACCCGCGAGCTGCAGGAGCGTCTCGCCGTTGCCGGCGTCCAAGTACTCGAGGCGCGCCTCACGCACCTCGCTTATTCGCCGGAAATCGCAGCCGCCATGCTGCAGCGCCAACAGGCGACGGCTATTCTCGCGGCGCGGCAGACGATCGTCGAAGGCGCGGTCGGCATGGTGCAGCTCGCCATCGCCAAGCTGCAGGCCGACGGACTCGAGCTTGACGATGAGCGCAAAGCCGCCATGGCGAACAACTTGATGGTCGCGATCGTATCCGATCGTTCGGCCAGTCCGGTACTAAACGCCGGCTCGTTATACTAGAGGGGCTGATTGTTATGTCTCCGAAAAAAAGCTTCCTCTTGCGAATCGATCCGAAGCTGTATGAGGCGCTCGAGCGCTGGTCGGAGGACGAGTTCCGCAGCGTAAACGCGCATATCGAATTTTTGCTTCGCGATGCGCTTCGCAAGGCCGGAAGATTGAACAACCTGCCAAGGCAACCCGGAGAACCCGAAGATAAAGATTAAATAACCCCGCAACCCGCAAAGAAGGAACCGCCATAACAATGACGGTTCCTTCTTTGCATTTGACGCCGGCATCAACAATTCGGCTTATTTATTCCACGCAAGCTCCTGAAACGTGCCGGTCAATGCCGACTGCTTTGCCTTCAGGCACAACAGCGCGCTGTCAAGTCCCGCTTCCAACGGACTAACCGACGTTTTGCCGCCGTCCATCAGTTCACTGAAGCTGCGGACAAGCGCCGTATCGCCGCCGAAATGATCGTCCCCGGCTTCGATACGGTATGTTTCCACACGCGGCGTATGATGCATGTACACTTTTACTTCACTCGTATAGAAGTCGAATTCGACCGTTCCTTTATAGCCCATGAACCGCGCACCGCGCGCGCCCGCGCCGCGGCGGACGAAGAAGTTCTGCGAATAGGACATGTGCATGCCCGTTTCATAGCGAACGAGCGCGCTGCCCGAGTCCTCGTTGCCGGTATCTTCGGCGAAAGAACAATATTCCCATTCGGGCGGGGCATCGGGACGCGTTGCACTTTCCGCGCAGGTGCGGTTCTCCTCGCAGTCAACGCATTTCAAGCCTGCGGGCTTGTCGCCTTTGAACAGCTGCTTCGACATCATCGCGCAAACCGATACCGGCTTATAACCGATGATGTGGTTGATATAGTCGAAGTCATGCGTCGCTTTCTGCAGGAACAATCCGCCCGTCTCGTTTTCATCGCGGTACCAATAATGGAAGTAGACGCCTCCGTAAGGAACGTTATTGATGGCCTGAGCGTGCTCGATCGTGCCGATTTTGCCGGAGTCGACAATCTCTTTGACCATATTGACGAGCGAAGTGACGCGCAGCGGGAACGAAACGACGACCGGAGACGTCGACGCCTCGTAGCCCTGCTTTAAACGGTACAAATCGTCAAACGTCGTGGCGACCGGCTTCTCCAGAAACAACGGCAATCCCGACGGCAATACTTTTAACGCCATCTCCGTATGCAGTGAGCAGCGTGTGCCGATCATGACGCCGTCCAGGTCCGCCTCGGCGATCATTTGCTCCGGCGTATCGAACCAGCGGGCCCCCGCCAGCTCAGGCCGATCCTTGCTTAGCTGCTGCTTGCGAATTTCCACGATCCCGGCGATCTCGCAGGACGGATCTTCTCTCAGCAGCCGGCCGACAACCCCTTGCATCCTTCCGCCATAGCCGATTAACCCTATTCTTTTTCCCATGAACAGCCCTCCTACATATCATCGATAAATGGTCCAACTTCGATGACTTCATTATAAGAGGTGCCGGCATCGTTTTCTTTGTCCGCGAAGCCGGATTTGTTGTCGAATCGGACACGGTCTTTTGCCGTGCGCGGAATTGCGGTATGATGGGCTTGAACGTCCTGCGACAATGCCAGGCAAAGGGGAATTTGCAAACGATGCGGCAATATCCGAGAACGATCATTAAGCCGACGGTGGCCGTCGGTCATATCATTTCGTTGTTTTATTTCGAATTCGGCAAAGATTATGTATTCTCCGGGGAGATGCACGATTTCTGGGAGTTTCTTTACGTGGACAAAGGCGAAGTCGATGTGATGGCCGATTCGCAGCGGCATCGGCTTTCGCAAGGCTCGATCATCTTTCATAAGCCGAACGAATTTCACAGCATATATGCAAACCGTGTCAAAGCGCCGAATTTGATCGTCATGAGCTTCGAATGCGACTCGGAAGCGATGCGGCAATTTGAGAACCGGATCATCGCGCTGGACGACGAGGAACGAAATCTGCTTGCGCAAATCGTCAAGGAGGGGACAAGCGCGTTCCGCTTCCCCTCTACCGTTCCGCTCATCCGCCGCGACGATGCCGAGCTCGGTTCCGAGCAGCTCGTCAAGCTGTATTTGGAAATTTTCCTCGTCAAGCTGCTGCGCAAAACGTCCCGCTCCGCGGACAATAAGCCGCAATCGTTCGCCCCTCGCGAGAAGCAGGACGACATGACGGTACGCGCCATGATGGCGTATATGCGGGAGAAGCTTGATACGAAGCTGTCGCTCGCCGATATGAGCGAAGCGCTGCATGTATCGAAGACGCGGATGAAGGAGCTGTTCAAACGGAAAACCGGCTTCACCGTTATGGAATATGCCACGAAGCTGCGCATCGATCAAGCGAAAACAAGCATTCGCGAGCAAGCCCACAATATGACCGAAATTTCGCAATCGTTAGGCTTCGGCAGCGTGCATCATTTTTCCAAAGCATTCAAAAAATCGACCGGGATGAGTCCTTCGGAATATGCCAAGTCGATCAAATTAATGGTGGAGGCGAAGCCAAAAAGCTGAGCGGGCCGAGGTCGTCGAAAATAATTATCGCAAGAAACTATTCAAAAAATTGCATGTGCCCCTTCGCTTCCCGGGAATAGCTGAGCCGGTCTTCAAGCGTCCCGGTATGGAACTCGAACTTGTGGCCGTGTTTAAGCCACCGTCAGAATGATCGGCTTGCCTTTCGTAATGACGATCGTATGCTCGTGCTGCGCGGCATAACCTCCGTGCGGCACCTTCAGCGTCCAACCGTCCGGCTGCTCGACGACATAGTTCGGTCCCGTGGACAGAAACGGCTCGATCGTCAGCACGAGGCCATCATGCAATACCGTTTGGTCATGCGGATTATAGAAAGGCAAAATTTGCTCGGGCTCTTCGTGCAAAGCGCGTCCGATGCCGTGGCTGCACAAATTTTCGACGATGCGGTAGCCGCCCTTCTTCGCTTCGGTTTGCATGATTTTGCCGATTTGATTCAATTTTACCCCATGCGACAAACTGGAAATGACCTTCATCATCGTATAATGCGTATAATCGCATAACCGGACCATCTCCGAATTATGCGGAGCGATTTGAAAAGAATGTCCGCTGTCTGCATAATACCCGTCCAGCTCCGCCGAAACGTCGATATTGATCAAATCTCCAGGGCGGATCACTTGGGAACCCGGAATGCCGTGCGCAACATCATGATTGAGACTGATGCAGGCGGTGCCGGGAAAATTGTACAACTTCTTCGGCGCGGCCATAGCGCCATGCTGCTTCAACACTTTTTCGCCGATTTCGTCAAGCTCGCGCGTCGTCATGCCCGGGCGTGCATGCTTCTTCATTTTCTGAATGGCAAGCGCGACGACTTTGCCGATCTTCTTCAAGCCGTCCAAGTCTTTTTGTGAGCTAATGGTCATAAATGAACACTCCCTTACTGTAAGCAAACCGCGGAGTTCTAAGATGAATCCGCGGTTTATCGAGTTATGTTTTATAGTACCCACTTATTCCCACAATCGCAACAAAAAAAAGTAAAAATTTAATGGAGCCGCTTAATTAATATCGCTCCATGTAACGCCATCCTCATCGCGGCCATTAAACGTATTGCCTTCAATGACAACGTCGGCACAGCCCTGTAACCGAATGGGAGGACGCACGTTATTACGATCCTCTCCTGCCGACGTCGCCTGTTCAAGTCGATTGTTGACGAAATGCAATCCCTGCGTACTCTTCGCCTGCAGAACATGATCGCCCTTCATGTAAAACTCGTTGCTCTCGATGACAATATTTCGATGGACCGGTGTATCTGCATCGATATGCTCGTTCTCCGGCAAGATGCCGATCACCGGCTCGCCGCACGCGATAAACCGATTGCCGCGAATCGTCACGTCGGTGACCATGCCCGATTCGTACCAGCTGGCCGCATCGTCCGCGATCAGGATGCCGCTCATCGCCATCCGATCGAATTCGTTGTCTTCGATGACGACTTTGCGGCGCGTCGTCATCAATACACCGCGGGTCGGAATGCGAGCGAATCGATTGCCGCGAATTTCGACCTCCGGCGTCCATGTCGCGTTTTCCACGACATCCCTTGGCTCGATCGAGTCGGGCGCAGGATGCTCCAGCGTCAGCAGCGTTTCCCTCGGATTCAATAATTGAGCCGTCTTCACGGAATTGCTGGCATAAACAAGCAACGAGGTTTCGCGGACGAAGTCGATCTCGTCGCCAGGGTGAAACGCTTGGAATCCATAGCTCTGCCCATGCATGAACCGGACGATCAACTGATCGGGCGCCGGTCTGCCGACAATGCGCAAATGCGTGCCGTGCACGTTAATCGGATCGTCGTGCGCCCCTTCGAACAAGCTGTTCAGTACCGTAATTTTCCCGCGGCAGCCCGACAGATGAAGGAAGTCGGCGAATGCAGCCGCTGTCCGGCCGGAGTTCGGACGAGGGGCAAGCGTAATTGCGTCGAATACGAGATTTTCACTGTATTGACCGACGATGCCAAGTCCATGCATGAAATGCATCCCGACCCGCTTCAGCTTCACGTTGCGACTTTCGTTGATGAACGCGCCGACTTGATCGCGGATGCCGTCGCGCATCTGGAACGTATGTCCGACGGCGGCAACCGGCGGCTTCTCGAAATGAAAACGAAGCCGACCAGGTTCCAGTTCCTCAATCTTCGTAGCGATCGTTGCGGGATTCGGCACTCGCCATGTCGTATTGTTGGACGGATCGTATTGCTGCGCCGGGCCATGGGTGAACCGCCAGCCCTGACCAACCCACTCCAAGCTTCCTTGCTCCAGTTCGTACCAGCTGTCGGGATGCACGCGAACGTCCATCGTCAGGTCGCCGACAGCCTCCACCGTCATCTCCGACATCGTCGGCCGTACATAATCGGTGTTCAAGTTGCGGATCTCGATTTGATCGCAGCCGATGACCCCGATCAGCGTCATTTTGCCGTGGAACATCAACAACGAGCCGTTGCCCTCGATCGTCACATCGCTCATGTCTTTCAGCAAGATGCCGAACGTTTTCGTGACGTCCGGATTTTCTTCCTCCGTCGTCGTATTGGAAATATAATAAGGAGCTCGAATCGCATGTTCCGGGTAAAGATCGTACCGGCCATAAGGAAAATCAATGATAACGGGTCCTGTCGCCAGAGCTGCGGCGGCAATGGCTCGCTGCACGGCTTGCATGGCATCTGCCCCGGAATCGGGTCCGGCGCCGTAATCGGTTACACGAATCATCGTCGCGGCAGGCGACGGTTGAAGCTCGTTCATCGGAAACTCACATCCTTCGTCGTTGATGGAAACAGCCTATACTTCCCATATTGTGAATGATCCTGCTTTAAACGGCAAGAGGCTTATTCTAAAAGAAAATGAGAGTTTTGCACCGGGGCAAATTTGAAATTTCGACATTTTCATGCAACAAAACAAACGGCCGGAATACAATATGGGCATATACCTATCGCAGCAAAGCTTGGCAGTGATCAGGCGGGAGGGTTCACATTGATCCTAGGGCAGCAGAAAGCATGCGTCATTTTTAACAAATTGTTCGTGAACAATATCGAGAATTCTTCCGGCATATTTATCGGGACGAATCAAGCGTTCGGCTGGTCGAATTACAGCAAGAGCAATCAGGGCTTCGGCACCCTCAGCAATGCTGCGCTGACAAACGTGGTCAGCGTCGTGCAGGATCCCGATTTCATCGATACGCCGATCGAAGATGTCAGAACGATTACGCTTGCCGAATCAAGCCATTCGATGCAGCAAAGCGCCATCGATTTTAACGCCATCCATGCGAATTCCATAACCAACGGTTCGGCATTGGACTTGGGAGACAACAAGCAATTAGGGTGGAGAAGTTCCCGGAAAACGAATTACGGATTCGGCAAAAGCTTGGGCGGCAACCGGGTTCAGCAAGTCGCCAGCGTTACTTTTGACGATGACGCGGTTGACGCGCCTGTTCATTATAAAGGAACCATCATAGAAAACGCCAGCAGCGCAGAGAAGAACATTCGAATTTCCCAGAAAAAAGCCGATGTCGATTCTTAGATTAGGATTTCCGTTTCATACACGATTTTTAAACCTGTAACCCTCAGGCATGAGCGGAATATGATAAAAGCAATAGGCCTCTATCGGGGGTGAACAATTTGGCCGTTTTTATTTCATTGGCGAACGGAGCAATCAACGTAAATACATTAAATAGAGGAAGCGTCATTGCGATCGGGGAAGTGTCGCAGCCGGGTTGGAATCAAAATGGCAAGTCGAACTACGGGAACGGCCAATTATACGGCGCTAACATCGAAACCGGCTTTGTGACCACTCTTTTTGATAACGATCTTATCGATAATCCGATCACCGGAGTGGATCCCGCAACATCGATTCAAGGCCCCAACTAGGATAAGAAGCGACATGAGATCGTGAAAGGAGAATTGAGGTGAGCAACAAGCAACAAGAGCCTTGCACCCGATGCAACAAAATCCCGAACGAAAACGATAAATACTGCACCGATTGCGGCGCTCCCTTGCAAAATCGCTGTTCTGACGAACCCGGAATATTAAAAAAGGGATGCTCGTTTCTAAACAAGCAAGATGCGGCTTATTGCGCCAAGTGCGGGGAACCTACGATGTTTCTCCTTCACGGGCTGATTACGCCCGCATATAAAAATATGAATAAACCGGTATTCGGCTTCGTGAATCAATGGCAACAAGGCATGAATCATGAACAACGGGGGAAAAGACGGTATGAATAACGGCCAAAATCCGATCAAGCATTGGCGGGAGCTGCAAAAATCGTTGATTCAACAAATGCCTCTGCCTGCCGGAAGTACCGGTATCGACAATTTCGTGCATAAAGCAATCAAAAACTTCATGCAGCACTCGCTGCCTCATCAGGCAGCCTATCCCCTGTTTTCGGCTGAAAACGAAGTCGAATGCGATTTGTTTGAAAGTCAACGAACCATATTTGTTCGGTGTAAAGTTCCAAATGAAGCATCCAAACGCGTTCGATTTTTTGCGAACAAAAATAAGCTGAAAATCGACTGCTCCGGAAACATCCAGGAAATCCCGCTGCCAAGCGATGTACAGCCCGTTCGGTCGTTCGCCAGAATGGACGGAGATGTCGTGGAAGTTCTTTTGCCCAAAACACGCGATGCCGAACCGTTCCACGAAATAATGATCCGTGAGTAGGCGTAGGCGCAACCGGACAGCTGATCTCGGCCGACAGCGAGCCGTTTCCAGCCCGGTATCGGGGAACCTGGGACGTCCCCTTGCCGCGCTGCTCCAAATTGGACAAGCTTGCCGTTTATGCACGGAGAATCATTTTGCTTCCGGAACATATACATAATTAATGATCGAAGCTACCTGGCAGAGGTGGTGATGAAAGTTGGAGGACAAAAAAAGACAACAATCGATGAAAGATTTGAATACATTTCAAAAGCAAGCCAGCGAAGTGTTGGGAGAAGAGTTTTGGCAGGATATCGCCGTTCTTCTTCCCAATGCGGGGCCGCGCATCGATATTTATCATACTCCGACAACTGTCGTTGTTCTTGCGGAATTGCCCGAGCTTAGATCCCCGGAGCAAATCGGCATCTTTCTCGACGGACAAACGCTGGTGCTGGAAGGAGAGATTCCTTGCATGTACCCCGTTACGGAGAATCGAATTTCCCAGAATGAACGTTTCTTCGGAACGTTCCGGCGTTCCTTGCCGATGCCCCATCCGGTTTCCAAAGATAACGTCAACGCCAAATATAGCCGAGGGCTGCTGATCATTGAGCTGCAGATCGAAACTTCCGCGCAGCAAACCCAGATCCCGATTGATTTCTCTTAGCGAGGTGGATAAGCGATGGTACGAATCCAATTTCACGACCTTCGGATCGGAACGGTTTCCGGCTCGTCAGGAATATTCCAGGGCAGAAATTTTCAGTGGAAATATAAAATTGCCGCGAAACAAAACCTCGCCTTCGGAACAGTGAACGGGCGGCAGTGCGTCATTTCCGACTTTCGGGCGTCTTTGGACGACGGCGATCGAATCGACGCTCAATCCAGCATCAAAACACGTCAGACGTGATATGATGTTTTGGAAAAAAAGAACCCCTCCATCCCCAGCACTAATCAAAGAAATGGATAGACGGTTTCAAGATTTAAACCTCCGGTTCAGCAAAATCGAACAATCGCTTGATCAACTTCGAAACAATACGACAACGATTAACATTGAAAATGTTCATATCCATCAACCGGTACTGGAAAAAATGGAATATCGTCTGGACAGCCTGGACATCGAGCAGTTAAGCGGTTCGTTAAATCTGGGAAACAACTTCGGCGCCAAAATCGACCCGGCCTCTTCTTCTTCGGCATCGAGCTTGCGGCCCAAAACAGATGCTTCCGTACCGTCCGAGGATCGCCTGCAAAAACATGCGGCCCCGTCCCCGAAGCCGGCTGACGAAGCTTTGCCGGGCCTGCTGCGCACGCAGACCGGTTACCGGTTAACAAGGAACTGACCTGACATCTCCCTAGGATCGGAGGTTATGGATATGTCTTCATTTTTATCGCCGCAATTCGTGATCGGATCGATCCATATCGGCTCCGTCGAGAACGCTTCCTGCATCAATATGGGCAATAACTGGCCGACCGGCTTCGAGAGCCATCAGAAGCTTACGCAAGGTTTCGGTTCGGTAAGCGGGGATCGCAACGTTGTTTCCGGCGTTCGCTCTCTTCTGAACGATTCCGATTTTTTGGATATGCTGAACATTTCGGATTCCGAGGCGCCGGAATGGCTTCAGAAATTGATCGTCTCCGCGAATGAACCGCAACTGCATGCGGCAGAGCCGGAGATCGGAAAAATGCAGGAATAATAACCCCACAAAAAAAAGGGGCTGTCCGGTCCGAAATGACCTGACAGCCCTTATGCATGCTCCGAACGGCAGCCGGATTATGAGCGCAAACGGAACGTCGCCGTCACCGCCGCATGATCGGAAGGATAATGCACCGGATGGCCAGCGATGGCGGACGCGTCCACCACCGAAAGCGCCTTTCCTTTGTAATAAATGAAATCGATCCGGTCGGCCATGCTCGTGTGCGAGGCCGGATCCGCCGGCCAAGTCGTCGCCGGGTCCGCAAGCGGATCGGGATGAATTTCCCGGTACGCGTCGCGGAACCCTTCGCCCAGCATCGCAACGCTCTGCGGGAACGAATAAGCGTAGCCGTTATGAAGCCCCTTCGTCGCTTTCGTCCAATCAAGATGCGATCCGCTGTTGAAATCGCCGCAAACGAACAGCGGGACGGAGTCGGCTTCCGCGATATGAGCTTCTATACCCGTAATGATCTTCAGCAGCTCGGGCATCCGGTTTGTATGCTCGCCTTGAATAAAAGCTTCCTCGGAAATGCGCTCCGGCTTCTTCATGTCGGCCCAATAATCCGGCAGCCAGTGGAGCCAGAGCGTGTATAACCGGATCGTCTGGCTGGGGCTCAGCAAAATTTCGGCCCCTCCGCAATGAAACGGTTCGAAGACGCGATACGTTTCGCCGATCGGATACCGGCTCATGATCGACAGATTGGAGCTGCGCAGGTAGAAATAATACCCGAGCCGATCTGCGATAATCGGTCCGGAGCCGTACGTTTCCTGCATGGAAATTACGTCGGCGCCGGAGTCGCGGATGACGTCGATGACGCGCTCGACGCCGATTTCTTTGCCCGACTCCCTGCCGCCGTTCCAGATGTTGAAGTTCATCGCTTTAAGATCCGAGACCGCTCTCTCGCCAGTCACAGCAACTTTGCCCGAGAGTGAGGCGACTTCTGCGGCCGACAGCACGCGATCGTAGAAGGAGACGTCGCTTACCGTTCCGTAGAACGCGGTTTTTTCGGCTTCATCTTCCGCCTTGGCGGCACTGCCGCCGATCCACACTTGCGCCGCATCGTTCAGTCCGCTTAAGCCTCCTGCATCATAAATGGCGACATTCAAGCCGTCATAATACAGCCGGACTTCAGCCTTCTCGGCGCTGTAGCTGAACGCAACTTGCTTGGCCGCTTCGCCTCGGATCGATTGACGCCGCGGAGTCGGGCTATAATCATAACCAGCTCCGCCCCCGCCCGCTTTCCAAAACCATGCCCCGTTCGCCTGAACGCCGATCCTCCAGCCCGTTTCGCCTTGCTCCCCCGGGACGGCAGCGGTTACGATATCGTACGCTTCCGCCGAATGCGATACCGCGGCGGCCTGCAGCACAACGGTGAAATCACCGTTATGCCCGGGCAGCGGATGGTCGATGACAAGCGGCAAACGTTTTTTGATTCGTCCGGTCAGATCGTGGCCGATCGCGGTTTGCACCCCGCCGTCGCGGGACAACCTCCATATCGAATCCCTCATATTCGTTCTCCTCGCTGCAACCGCAGCCTTTTCCATCGTTTATTTAACGGCGACTTGAACTTCTTCCGGACGGTAAACCGCACGCAGTTGGCCTGCGCTGTCGGTTGCGAACATGACGGTACGTTCTTTCTCCACCATAAACGAATACGATTTGCCGGTCGCAGGATCCGTCACTTCGATCTCGCTGTCCACCGCGTATTCCGATACGAAAATAAACAACGCGCCTTGCGCAAAAGTCAATTTGCGGCCGTAGATGCCCGCCAAATCGCCGCCAACGTTCCACTTCAGCTCCGCCTCTACGCCTGCACGGTTCATTGCGTAGCCATATAGCTCCGTCAGCGCCGATGTGCGTTCGTTCAGCTCTACCGGCAACGGGCTCCACAGGAGCGTGCCTTTGCCGATCGCCGCTTCGCGCAGCTCGACCGGGCCTTTGCTTCCGCCGATCGCATATTCCTTGCACACCTGGGCGATCCGCTCCCCGCCGAACGATACCGGTACGCCCCGGCCGTTCACGGACAGCAATTCCTCGCGCAGCACGTTGCCGATTTCCCGCTCGCCGAATTCGGCGGTTAACCGAAGTTTCGGCTGCCAGTAGGTGTCCAGGCTGATCGGCCCGGTGAACAGCAGCGTGCCGCCGTTCTCGCGAATATGCGCAAGCAGCGCGTCGAGCGCCTCGTCGCTGAAGTTGTGTGCCGAAGGAACGATGATCAGCTTCGGCGCCGTTTGGTCGGCGAGTGCCTGCAGATGGTATTCGCCCATCGCCCGGAACGGCACGTTCATCTCGTACGCGAGCGTACGGGCCAGCTTTTGCGTGCCGCCTACCGCCATCGCGCGGTTCGAGAAGTCGTTCGAATAAGGGAAAATCGCCACGACCTCCTCCAGCTTGCGGTCCACGAACAGGTCGCCGATTTGCGCCATGAACCGGCCGAAATCGTACGAAACGTCCGCTTCCGGTTTCTCCGTGCCGTCCGCGCGCAGCGCGCCGATGTTCGATTCGTTGACGTTATCCATATGGTAATTGATGTTCCATATCCATTGCACCGCCCCGGCGCCGCCGGTCGAGAACGTATACGCGTATTTGCGCTCCAGAATGTTGCGGAGCTCCTCTTCCGATCGTTTCGCGCGTCCGTCCGGTGTCTCGACGTACATGATGCCCGTTTCCTGAATCATATTCGGCTTGTACGGCGTTTTCGTGAAGATGCCGTCCCACACGAGATAATCCATCATCCACCAGGAGTGGCACGTCGTATAATCAACCGCTTCCGCGTAGAAGAACGGAGACGGACGCTGCATCGCCAAGGCTTCGTCTTGGCCGACGGTCACGAGCTGGCTCGGCTGCACATCCTTGATTGCTTTCGTCAGGTTGCTCGCCCAGCCGTTATGAACGTCTTGGGTGAACAACACAAAATCAAGCCACTTCATGCTGCGGCGCGGTTGAATCGGCGTCGTGCCGAAGTTGATTTCGCTGCGCTCCGGCGCCCGCACGCTTTCGAAGCTCGGCAGCTCCTGCGCCGTCATGTTCCAGCGCTCGCGAAGCGTATCGATATCGCCGTGGCGTTCCTTCAGCCAAGCCGCAAACGCCGCCTGCTCGAATGGATCCTGCGCCGCGTTCGGCACCCACAGCCGCTTCGGATCGTTCATCGACGGTTCGTTGATCAAATCCCACTGCACGTTCGTCGTGTGGATGTGGCGCTCCACGACCGATGTGATCAAGCGCTTCTGCGCTTCGACGCTGCGCGGATCGAGGTATGGATTGACACCCTCCCACAGCTCCGGCGTAAAGGCGAAGAAGTTGAACGTCACTTCGAGATCATGCTTTTTGGCCGTCAAAATAAACGCATCGATCGCGCGAAGCACTTCTTCGTACGGATGGCCGTCCATGAACATGACGCTTTTGAACGCCGTCCACAAGCCCGTCCGGATGAAGTTGATGCCGGCCTTTTTCATTTGGGCCATGTCACGGTCCCATACGCTGACGTTCGGGAGCAGCAAATATTTGCGCGCCACGTCGGAAGCCATGTACGTCATGCCGACGATCGGCAGCGGCTTGCCGTTTTTGACGAAATAATCGCGTCCGGCCGACAACGGTTCTCCCGATTGCAGCAGCTCCTCGTCCCTGCCCCAGATGCCCTGGCGCAGCACGCGCGTTTCGCCGCTATCCGCGGTTGCAATGCATTCAATGCTGTAATAACCGGCTTCCATCGCAAAAGGCAGCTTGATCCGGTGATGGCGCAGCAGCGGGGAGCCTTGCATCGTAAATTCCGTTTCGAACAACACGCCGCCGGTACCTTCCTTGGCAATTTGAAGGCGGAACGTCCACTCGCCATTCTTGACCGCACCGAGCTTCAGGCTTTGCAGATGAAGCGACAATGTCGCGCGCTCGCCCGGCTCATACGTCACGAAGTTCGGCTTCAGCCACATTTCGGTGACGCCCCGCGCGCTGAAGTTCGCCAGCTCGGTCAACAAGGCGCCGCCGTCGCCGTTCCAGAACGCCGCGCCGACCGTTTGGTTCACGAATACCCAGCGCGTGCCTGCGAATTTGCCTTTCGTATTCTCGAGCAATACCGCAGGTGCCGCTACCTCGCGATCATCGCGCGAAATCCCTTTGAGCAGCGGATACAGGTGAGCATCCATCGGACCGGCCGAGCCGTCGTCCGTCGGCACGTCTTTCGTCCGGGTGACATGCAGCACGAGGCTGTGCGTCGGCTCCACCGTGAACAACGATTCTTTGCCTTGGAGCAGCGGAATTGCGTCATACGCCGCAAAATGCCGGATCGGCTGCGGATTGACCGGGTTCGCCTCGTGAATTTGAAGATATTGATGGAATGCCGTCTGACGTCGCTCGACGACCCATTCTCCGTTCGCGCGACCTACGGGATACTGGAACGGCGCGCCGCCGATATTGACGAAGCCGCCCTTCCGGTTAATGAATCGAACGATCGCATTCCAAGACGCTTTCGGAAAATACGGTCCATGCAAATGAATGAAAGATTCCGTCTGCTCGTTAGCCAAAGCTTGCTCCAGCCCGCTTGCATCGACAACGACGGCGTCGGATCCAAAGTTCAGCTGAGCCGTGTCGGGACGTTCGCCTGCGTACGGGAAAGACGGATCATAAAAAACAACGATAGATTTCATCGGAACGCTCCTTTTATTTTGTTTGTTTTGTTAGGTGAACTGCAGCAACGCTATGCGAAATGTATCGAAAAGAAAGCGATCCGTCAATAGCGAATCCATGTCAAATCGGGCACTTCCGGGCCGCTGGCCGACCATTGACGCAATACGGCGCTGCACGGCCGCCGCGGGCCTGCGAAATACGCCGGTTGCATTGCGCAAATCGAAACCGCATAGTAAGATGTCGGTATATATGGTTTTGTTATATTTGTTAGTTATATGAGGTGCTTGGATGAGCAAAAAAGTAACCATGCAGCAAATCGCCGATCAGCTTGGCTTGTCCAAGTTTTCCGTATCCCAGGCGTTGTCCGGTAAACCCGGCATCAGCGAAGGGACGCGGCAATTGATTTTGCAAACCGCCAAAACGTTAGGCTACCGTGCCGCCAATAAAGGCAATGCGGAATCGATCGCCGCAGCGGCGCAAGCCCAGGACGAACGCGAGGTCAAACCGTTTATTCTCGTTTGGGTGAAGTCGACGCGGCTGAAGGAACCCTCCTTCTGGGAAAAAGTGATGTTAGGCATCATGAATGGGTGCGCCGAATTCGGCTGGGAGCATTTGATCGTCCCCGTCCAGGAGGAAAGCAAAATGGAAATTTCCATTCCTCCCTACATCAATCGAGCTTCTTGTGTCGGAGGTATCGTGCTCGGCACCTATCCTGCCCAGACCATATTGCCGATCAAACATTCCGGACTGCCGCTTGTCCTTGTCGATCATGCGGACCCGCTTGCCGATCTGGATTGTGTCGTCAACGCCAACATCGAGGCTTCCAAGATGGTATGCCAGCGGCTCATCGCGCTCGGCTGCAGCTCGTTCGTTTTTGTCGGCAACGACACGTTCGCCGTCAGCTTTCGCGAGCGGTGGTGGGGCTGCAGAATGGCCGTCGAAGAACTTGGAGGCAAAACCGGGGCCATTACGTTGAAGAAATGGGGCCTGAACTACCGCAACGAAGAGATTATCACGGAGTATTTGGAAAGAAAGCTCGATCAAACGCCGCAAGGCGAACTGCCGGACGGATTTATATGCGCGAACGACCGGATTGCGCTCGAGCTCATCTCTTGTTTGAAGAAACGAGATATCGCCGTTCCGGGGCGCTGCCGTGTCGTCGGCTTCGACAATATCGAAAGCGCGGCGTATGCGACGCCAGCATTAACGACCGTGCATCTAGGCAAGGAGGAGCTAGGCTACAGGGCGGTCGAAACACTGGATCGGCGCGTCAGGCGTCCCGGCAGCCCAAGCGAAACGATCGTGCTGAACGCTCGCCTCGTCATCCGCGATTCCGGATGAATTTGGATCGTGAAGCCAGTTGGCCGGGCAATTTTTTCATGATAGTCAAACGTTATGAACATGATTTTCCGACAAATGTTATATAGGCATATGAGACGAACGTGAACAATGGAGGGATTCCGAGGTGGCACAATCCGCGATCGACCTGGCTCCGCAAGGCAAAATATTAATCGTCGAGGATGAGCCGGAAATTCGCGATTTGGTGCGGCTGTACTTGCATAACGGCCGGTTCGCGACGATCTCCGCCGAAAACGGCGGCGAAGCCATCCGGCTGCTGGAGCAAGAGCAGCCCGATCTGATTCTGCTCGATATTCTGCTGCCGGACACCGACGGACTTTCGCTGTGCAAAGAAATCCGCAAACGAAGCGGCGTGCCGATCATATTTTTGACGTGCAAGCGCGATGCGGACGATATCGTGAATGGCTTGGATACGGGCGGGGACGACTACATGACGAAGCCGTTCGATCCCGTCGTCTTGGTAGCGCGGGTGAAAGCCCATTTGCGCCGCGCGGGAATGAAGGAAATTCCGAAGGAAGAATCGATTTGGCAGGACGACCGGCTCTCGGTCAATTGGAAAAACTTCGAGGTTCATGTCGCGAATCAGCCCGTGCCGTTGTTCGCCAAGGAACGCCAACTGCTGCTGTATCTCGTTCGCCACGCGAACCAGGTGTTCAGCGTGGAACAGCTGTACGAGCACATCTGGGGCTGGGACAGGGAAAGCGACGAAAGGACCGTTATGGTTCACATCAGCAATTTGCGCAAAAAAATCGAAGCCGATCCAGCCAATCCGAAATATATCGTAACGGTTCGCGGTTTCGGCTACAAATTCAGCACGGAAACTTCTTCGTAGCGTTGCCCTCGGTATTTGCGCCGCTTCCGTTTTAAGACGATAAGAGCCTCTATGCACATTTTTCGTGCAAGGAGGCTCTTGTTGCTTAAGGTCAAGGTGCCGTAAATTGTCTTAGCGCCAAAGTCTGGCGATGTTGCTCATCTTTTCGTACAGCAGCCGCTCGGCGCCTGCGATCGATTGTTCCACCGACATCGGACCGCTGGCAATGGCGTGCATGCTGTCAAAATGCGGATAAAGCATGTCCGCGTCTTCCAGCGCACCGGAGACGAGCAGCGTGCGGACGCCGTGCTTGCGAGCGAGCCCGGCGACATAGAACGGCGCCTTGCCGTTTAACGCCTGGCGGTCGGTCTTGCCTTCGCCGGTGATGAGCCAGTCGCAGCCGCCGAGCCGCTGCTCGAGCCCCACCGCGGCGGCGACCAGTTGCGCGCCGGGGGAGATCGCGCCGCCGAGCGCGAGCAGCGCGAAGCCGAGCCCGCCGGCGGCTCCCGCCCCCGGGGCGTCGCTCAGGCGCGCGCCACCGCCGAGGGCCGCTTCGACGCGGCGGGCGTACGCGGCCAGCGCCTCGTCAAGCGCAGCGACCTGCTCTTGCGTGGCGCCCTTCTGCGGCCCGTACACGCGGGACGCGCCGCGCTCGCCGCACAGCGGGTTGTCGACGTCGCTGGCGATGGATAGCGACGCTTCGCACACGCGCGGGTCGAGTCCCGCGAAGTCGACGCTGCGCACCGCCGCGAGCGAGGCGGCGACCGGCGCGACGTCAGCGCCGGCGCTATCTGCGAAGCGCACGCCAAGCGCCTGCAGCAGGCCGAGGCCGCCGTCGTTAGTCGCGCTGCCGCCGAGGCCGACGATCAGCCGGCGGTAGCCGCGGTTCAGCGCATCGCGGATGCATTCGCCGACGCCGTACGTCGTCAGCGGCAACGGGTTGCGCCGCTCGGCCGGCACCAGCGTCAAGCCCGCCGCGGCGGCGGCTTCGATCACGGCCGTTTCACCGTCCGCAAGACCGGCGTAGACAGCCTGAACCGGTTCTCCTTCCGGTCCCGTGACGCGTGTCGTGATGCGGGTGCCTTCGGTTCCCCGCAGGAAGGCGTCCACCGTCCCTTCTCCTCCGTCGGCGATCGGCACGACGTCCGTGACCGCCGCGGGCATTTCCATCATAATCGCTTTCCGTATCGTCTCCGCCGCTTGAACCGATGACAAACTCCCTTTGAAGGAGTCCGGGGCAATGACAAATTTCATCTGCACACTCCCTCAGGCTTCACGGCGGCACGGCCGTTCAGCGTTTAGTGGGGGCCGCGTGCCGCGCCGTATTCCGTTCCGCACGGGCCGCTGTCCTTGTTTCCTTCCAGTGTAATCACTTCGCCGTCGATTGTATACAAAGGATTGTAAAATTCACCGATTTTCGTCGTCGAAATGCCGGTATAGTGGCAAATAAACGCACGGCGGAAGCGGTCCTTCGATTCGTTCGGATACGAGCCGTGGATCACGCTGCCATTGAAGAACAAGACGTCCCCCGCTTCCATGATCGCCGGCACGCTCGACAACCCGGACGGAATGTCGACCTCTTCTGTCGTAAACGAAACCTCGGGGTCGGCGGCATGCGGACATTGAACGTCCAGCTTATTCGACTGAGGCACGATGACCATGCCGCCATTGTCCATATCGGCGGCGTCAACGGCCAGCCATGCGGCGATGCACGTTCCCGGCTCGACTTTCAAATAGAAGTTGTCTTGATGCAGCGCCTGCCCTTTCGCGCCCGGCGGCTTGAAATAAAACATGCTTTGCGCGGCCAGCGGCTCCTCGCCGAACAAATCGGCCAGCCGGCTCATGATGTGAGGGTGCAGCATCATGTCGCGTGCATAATCGTTAAAGCGGTGTGGATGCATAATGCGTGGATATTGCTTCAAAATGTTTCCTTCCGCTTCCTCTTCGGACACCGGATGAAAATAACCCGGAACCGGTCCTGCCGCGTGAATGCCCATAAACGTATCCCGAAGCGTCCGCATCTCCTCGTCGCTAAATACATGTTTGACGATCAAATATCCATTCTCATGAAACTGCTGCACCTGCTCCGGCGACAGCACTCCTTTTCGCAATCCTTCAGCCATGTCCATTCCCTCCAAAGTTCAATTGTCACTAGATCCGTGATACAATCAGTGTATAAGGAACCGTACCGGAAAGGAATGTTTTGCATGGTCGACAACTTGCACAATTCTGCTGCAAGCTCTAAGAACGCTACAGTTAGGACTGGGATTGGGACTGGGTATGAAAAATTACCGGATTTGATCGACGGCTCGACACCGGCGCCGCCTCCCGGCATTCTCGTCGCGGGTCATTTCGACATGCCGTACGGCTATTTCGCGACCCGTCCGTCGGGCACGCGGGACTGGCTTATTACGCTGACCTTCGCCGGGAGCGGCTCGTATCGTTTCGGCGGCAAAGATTATGTATGCCGTGCCGGAGATGTCGCCATCCTCTCGCCAGGCACGCCTCACGATTACAGAACTTCGGCCCCGGAGCAATCGTGGGACTTCCAATGGGCTCATTTCGTGCCACGTCCGCATTGGGCGCAGTGGCTTCAATTCACGGAAACGGAACGCGGCTTCGTTCATCTCCACATCGCCGACGATGCCGTACGCGCTCGCATCGGCGCCGCCTTCGGCCGCGTCGTTGCCGACAGTGTCGGCCAAGGAGCGCTAACGGAAGAGCTTGCCTTAAACGCTCTGGAAGAAATCGTACTGCTGCTTCAACGCACCGACCCGGGCGGGGAACGGCAGCCGGTTGATCCGCGGATCAGCCAAACGCTGGAGGCGATGGCACGAAATCTCGCCGACGACATTACCGTGCAATCGCTTGCCAAGCTCGTCCATCTGTCGCCTTCACGGCTCGCCCATCTATTCAAGGAACAAACCGGCGATTCGGTTATGGAAACCGTTCAGAAGATGCGGCTTCGCCAAGCAGCCCGGCTGCTGGAGTATACGCAGCGCCACGTTTCCGATATTGCCGGGGATGTCGGCTTTCATTCGCTGTATTATTTTTCCCGCCAGTTTTCCGCTTATTACGGCATGAGTCCTACCGCTTACCGCAAGGTGACGCAGCGGAACAAGGAGCAAGGAGCTTCGTCTGAAGCCATTCCCGCTATTGACGAATTCCCGCTCCAGGCGCACAATGGGAAGACCGACACACAAGGGTAGATGGCCGGCACGACGGATTAGATCTCGTTTATGAAAAAGACAAAAAGCCGTTTATCATATTACTCTACATTTTGTTTGATTGTATTTTGTACAATAGGTAAAACATTTCGCGCAGCTATAATTTGAATCTATTGTACTTTGTGCAGTCACTTCTCCTGCTTCGGACGAATACGGCAAAAAAAGCCGTCTCCCGTTGTACATTTTGCAATGAGAAGCTCTATTTTCTAAGTATAAGAGATATTCCATTGCACTTTTTGCAATGATGCGTTCTCCGAGATTCGAGTGTTTTCCATTGAACAACTTGCAATGAGCTGCTTAAGGTTTCGGGGAATAATTAGTTTTCCGCTGCACTTTTGCGATGATGCATTCCCCGTGATTCATGGGTTTCAGTTAACAATTACTATGAACAGCTTTTTTCCGAATATACGAGATCCATGAACTTTTGCAATGATGCACTCTCCCTGTATGCACTTTTTGCAAGAGAGAGTGTTGAACAAGTTGCAAAAAGTTCCTTAACGGAACAATAGGTGTTCATTAGCTTCTTGCATTGGGGATACAACGCTTCCAACATATGAACAACAAGGAGAGGAATGATCTCATCCATGCGGCATTCAACAGAACCGGCCGGCGGCGGCGCGAACTCTTCCGTCGCACTAGCTCCGACCGAGCATGCCGGCTTTATCGCCGTGACGCTTCTTTATTGGGCTTCTTTATACATCTATGTGCCGATTCTTTCTCCTTATGTGGAATCGCTCGGCGCCAGCCTCGCTTTTGTCGGCATCGTTCTAGGCAGCTACGGCTTCATGCAACTGCTCGTGCGGCTGCCGCTCGGCATCCTGTCAGACCGGATGCGCGTGCGCAAGCCGTTTATCGCCCTCGGGATGGCGACGGCCGCACTAAGCTGCATCTTGTTCGCGGCATCGCAGCAGCTTGGCTGGACTTTGGCGGCACGCGCCGTCTCCGGAATCTCCGCTTCGTGCTGGGTCGCGTTCACTGTGTTGTACGCAAGCTATTACGCAAAGCACGAAGCGACGAAAGCGATGGGCGTTATCAGCTTTTTGACGGTTGCAGGGCAATTGATCGGCATGGGATTAAGCGGCGTATTATCGCATTGGACCGGAACTGCATCGGTATTCTGGACCGGCGCCGCTATCGGCGTATCTGGACTTGCCGCATCGTTCTTCGTTAAGGAGCCGAAGGAAGGCGTATACCGCGAACCGATCCGAATGAAGGATCTCGCCCCCGTCATGAAGGAAGGCAGCTTGCTGAAGGCTTCCCTCCTGTCCGTACTCGCGCATTGCGTCTTATTCATCACGATGTTCGGCTTCACCCCTTCGTACGCCGCGACGCTGCATGCGGACGATCTTGATTTAAGCTTGCTCAGCATTGCCTTTATGGTTCCGCATGCGTTCGCCTCGCTTTACTCCGGGCGGCGGTTCGCTCCGCGCTGGGGCGCATGGAATGTCATCATGACAGGCTTTGCGATCAGCGCCGTCTGTACGGCCGCGATCCCTTTCATGCCGACGCTCGGCTGGCTAATGGCGACGCAAGCCGTGAACGGCCTTGCCCAAGGGCTGCACATGCCGCTGCTGATGGCGCTTGCGATTCAATCCGTCGAGCAGGACAAACGGGCGACCGCCATGGGATTTTATCAAGCCGTCTATTCGGCGGGCATGTTCGGAGGCCCGTTCATTGCCGGATGGCTGAACGAATCGTATGGCTTGGGCGGAGGATTTACATTCGGTACCGCAGCCGCCATAGCGGCATTCGGCCTTACTTTCGCCTGGACGAGAAGCACGGCCAAAGTCCGGCGCAACCATCTTAGCATGTGACGATCACCGCATCGTCCGAAACGAAAAAAGATCATCCGTCGTCGTTGAACGGATGATCTTTTCGTTTTCATTCGATTATTTCAAAAATTCCGTTATTAGGCTCGCCGGGAACATCGTTTTCCCCTTTTCCGCCCGAATTGCTTCCTTCAACTGAATCGTTTGCCCGTTAACGCTCACTTCAGAATCCCCGACTTTGAAGAGCAGCGACTGTCCGTCTTTCATAACCGCGACGGTATGCGTTTCTTCGCCGTAATATACGGTCGCGCCGGCCGCTTCCGCGAAGTCGCGCAATGCTACGACGGATGTATCGGCATCGCTCCATTCCACCGTGCTGTTCAATCCAGGCAAGCCGCTGATGTAACCGACCGAGCCGGAACGTTTATTGTCGAAGTTTTTGTTGATATACCCTTCGACTTCCGTTTTCAGCGGGTCAGGCAAAATCATTTCATCGCCGGGATGCTGAATGTTGCTCATCACGTAGCTGAAGCCATTGGCATCGTCGACGACTTGCAGACCGGTTGCTTCCGCGCCGGACGGCGTCGACAGGATGCGGGAAAGCTTCTTCGTGTCTATGTTATAAGCCCATAAAAAGTTGTTTGCGTGCATGCCGCTGTCTTCGCCGATAAACAAAGTCCGCATGCTTTCGGAATAAGCGATATTGTCCGGATTCGCGACTTTGTCGACAACCGCGGTGTTTCCATGCTGATCCGGTTTGGCGAGATCCTCGCCGACAACGAGTGCTTTCATCGTTGAAGCTACGAAGGCACTATCGATCGCATGGCCGTCGCGGTCCTTTTGCCCGCCCTGCATCGCAAGCTCGTAAGTGGCGCCCGCTTTAATTTTTTTCAAATGAATATCGTCGGCAGGATCGGCGCCCTTGGCGTCTTTCTCCATTGCTTTTTCCAAATACGAGATGGCGACGTACGCTTTTTTGTCGGCGGCGTTGATCGCTACGCCTTCCATTTTGTTGAATTCGGCGGTAGCGCCGAGCATTGCACCATAGCGGCGGGACTCGAGGAAAGCTGCCGCTTTCTCCATGCCCGGCTTCACCTTCAGCCATTCGGTTTTGCCGCTCGGATATGCCTTAATCTTGCTGAAGCCCGCCGTATCTTTTTCCGCCGTTTCGAACATATCGCTGAACTTGATGCCTTTGTCGACATAAGCTTTGATTTCACTGTCCGAAGCATGACCGAGTTTGATCCATTGTAAATCGGCCGAACCGCCGTTTTCGTCGCTTGTCTGGAGCCACTTGGCGGCGTACAAGGTTCCTGCGGAAAGGTCTTGCGCTTTGTCGGCGACATACATGAACAGCATCGTGTTGCCGCCGTCGTCTCCGAAGAACACCGTTCTGTGATCAGGCGCAACGGATCCGAGCTCGTGCGAGAACCGGCCCATGCTATAATGCTTGACGACGCTGGTCGTACGATCCGCGTTTACGGTTACTTCCGGAATAAAGCCATAAGCATATGGGTTGCCGGCTTTTTTATCGTCCTGAAAGTAGTTTTTCGTAAACGACGCGACGTACGTTTGGGTCGGATCCGCTTCATATGCGCGCGCATCAGCCTCATACTCCTCGCTGCCGAGATGGGTATTCCAAGGCGTCAACGATCCGTTGCACGGAATCCACAATCCGCCGACGGCCGAAAAATCGATCTTCTTCAAGTCGGTAACCGTCAATTTCCCGGTTGCCTTATTCTGATCGATTGTGCTTAAGCTCATCGATGCCGGCACGATTCCGTATGCGGATTTGCCCGCATTGTTGCTCGTGATGTATTCATAATGCGTCACAAGCGACAGCGGGTTACCGCCTTTGCCCGTTGCAGTTGCGCCCTGGATGTTGATTAGAGAGTTCGAATCCGGATCATCGGATACGAATGGCACCGGGTGTTCGGGTACGCTGTTGTCCATTATCGGTTTGCCGTTAACGTCAACCGACACGCCGGCCGGCGTTCCGTTTATGACGTCCGTCGTTTTGAACAAAGTTTTATACGACAGCGGAAACGATTTGGTCGTTCCATCCGTATAGGTCACGTTCACCGATGCTTTCGTATATAATTTCGCCATCTCTTGCGCAGTCTGCGGAGCGTCCATTCCGACGAATTCAACCGTCTTCACTTTTGCGAGTTCGCTTGCCGAGGCAGCGAGCGGGAATACCGACGGAGCAAGCAGCGTTAATCCCAGCGCCGAGATAAGCCACTTTTTATTGATTTTTCTTCTTTTCATCGACCTCAACCTCTACCTTCATATAGTATAGACCTGTACATAGGATAAAGGTTGTCTGTAAACGCAGTTTAAACCCAAATGCGGATTAACGTTAAGACGAATTAAAAGTTATGTAAAGATCGTTGTGATATACTGAACATACTTTCACATACTATATGCAACCGTGCGGGAAAGAAGGGAATTGTATGGAACGCTGGAAAATGAACCTGGTCGTGCTGTGGATCGGCAATTTCCTTGTCATGGCGGGGATGACGATGATCGTCCCGTTTTTGTCGCTGTACTTGCAGCAGGATCTGGGATTGACCGATCCGCACCAAATCGGCGTATGGGCCGGTCTTATATTCGCGGGCAACTTTGCGACTTCGTTTATATTTCAGCCGATATGGGGAAAAGTGGCCGATCGTTACGGCCGAAAACCGATGCTCCTGCGCTCCGGCTTCGGCATGGCGATCGTCATGACGTTGATGGGGTTTTCCTCTTCCGCGTGGCACTTGCTGCTGCTGCGGATGCTGAACGGAACCATCTCCGGCTTCGTGCCGGCCGCAACCGCGCTTGTCTCCGCAACAACGCCGAAGAAGCGTGTCGGCTTCGCCATGGGCACGCTGCAATCGGGCGCCGTCGCCGGATCGATTCTCGGGCCGCTGATCGGGGGAGCGCAGGCCGATTGGGTCGGCTTCCGCCCGATTTTTTACATCACCGGAGCATTGTTATTCGCAGCTTCCTTGCTGGCGATGTTCACGGTCAAGGATTATAAGTTCAACAAGGAGGAAGCAGCCAAAGCGCCGCAGCAGTCGGTCCTGCAAGGGTTTCGCGAATTAACCCGGGTGCCCCAGCTTACCTCGCTGTTCGCGGTCACGTTTATGATCCAATTTGCGATGCTGAGCCCGATGCCGCTGCTGCCGCTGTTCGTCGAGCAGCTCCACGGCCAAACGGCAAATCTGGCCTTCTTCGCGGGATTCGTCAGCGCCGTTTCCGGCTTGTCCAATATGATCGCAGCGCCCGTGCTCGGGAAAATTTCGGACAAGCATGGCGCGACGCGCGTGCTGTTGTTCTCGATGATCGGCGCGGCTTTGACGATCATTCCCCAAGCTTTCGTACATACGGTATGGCAGCTTATCTTCGTTCGGTTCCTGCTCGGCCTTTGCCTTGGGGGCATGATGCCTTCGGTGAACGCGCTCATCCGCAAATATACGCCGGACGGCATGGAAAGCCGCTCCTATAGCTTCAACGGCAGCACGCTCAGCCTCGGCAATATGGTCGGGCCGATCGTCGGCGGCGCCTTGTCCGGCCCGTTCGGCATCCAGGGCGTTTTTATCTTTTCCGCGATTTTGCTGTTGATCAATGTGGAATGGATCCGCAGAACGCTGATCGGACGCAAACAAACCCGGAGTACCGCTTAGGTGCTCCGGGTTTCTTATTTGTTGCGCTGGAGAGCTGCTTATGTACCGCCGAGCCTCATTATATAACGATGGCTACGGCCAATCCGTCGTATGCAGGCAGCATTGTGCTCATAAGCCGTCCGTCGCGCGCGATTCTTTCGTTGAACTGCCTCATCGCCAGCACAGACGGGCCGTTTTTGTCCGGATCGGTCGTTTTCCCCCGCAGAAACGTGTTGTCCGCGGCAATGACGGCCCCGGGGTTCGCCAGCTTAAGCGCCCAGTCCAAATAATTCGGGTAGTTTTCTTTGTCCGCATCGATGAAAAAAACGTCAAACCGCTGCCCTTCCTCCTCCAGCTGGCGCAGGCTGTCGAGCGCTTCGCCGATCCGGTATTCGACTTGATCTCCAAGGCCCGCATCCTTCAGGTGACTATGCGCAAGCTCCGCGTATTCCGCTTTGAGCTCCAACGATACGAGCTTGCCGTCACCGCCTAATCCGCGAGCCAGGCAGATTCCGCTGTATCCGCCAAGGGCGCCGATTTCCAGAACACGCTTCGCGCCGGACATCTTGACCAGCATCGTCAGCAGCCTGCCGTAGCCCGGAGCAACCGATATTTCCGGCATGCCGTGCGCCCTTATTCCTTCCATCACCCGTTCAAGCTGTTCATCCTTTTCGTATAACGATTCCGAATATTGCTCTTCCGTATGTCCCATGCGCAATCTCTCCTCCATAGCAAGAAGTTTCGTCTTTCGTTTAACCCGAAAGTTCTGCCTTGACATCAATTCGTTTGTATCAGGCGGAATTATCGCCTATACTTAATTGTATGGTTTTCGGCGCGTCGCCACAACCTTAACGACAATCAACCAGTAAACGAATCGATGGAGTGAAACGTTCAGCATGTCCCGTATCCAATTGATAGCAACATCCCCTATGGGGCTCGAAGCCGTCGTGGCGCGCGAGCTCAAGGATTTAGGTTATACCGACGTAACAGTCGAAAACGGCAGAGTGACCTTCATGGGCGAATTAGCGGACATTTGCCGCGCCAATCTATGGCTCCGTACCTCCGACCGGGTGCTCGTCAAGATGGCCGAATTTCCCGCCCGTACGTTCGACGAGCTGTTCGAAGGGACGAAGGCGCTCGATTGGGCGCATTGGATTCCGGAGGACGGGGAGTTTCCTGTTGAAGGCAGGTCGCACAAGTCGCAGCTCTCCAGTGTCCCTGCCTGCCAAGGCATCGTCAAGAAGGCGGTTGTCGACAAATTGCAGCAGCATTACGGTACCGAATGGTTCAAGGAAACCGGACCGCGGTACGTGATCGAAGTATCGCTGCTGAACGATATCGCCACAATTACGCTGGATACGACCGGCCCGGGGCTGCATAAGCGCGGCTACCGCAAGCTCGTGACCGAAGCGCCGTTGAAGGAGACGATGGCCGCCGCACTCGTGCTGCTCAGCCGATGGCGCCCGGAACGGCCGCTTTACGACCCGTTCTGCGGCTCCGGCACGATCCCGGTCGAAGCGGCCATGATCGGCTGGAATATCGCGCCCGGCTTGCGGCGCACGTTTAACTCCGAAGCATGGACGGTCATCGATCCGGAGCTTTGGGAGCGAGCCCGCGAGGAGGCGTACGACTCCGTTCGCGACGACATCCCGCTCCAAATCGTAGGCTCCGATTTCGACGCCGCCGCGATCGAAGTCGCAAACGCCGCGGCGAAGAGCGCGGGACTGGGCAAAGAAATTACGCTGAAAGTGCTTCCCGTCGCCAAAATCGCTCCGGAAGGCGAATACGGCTGCATCATTACGAACCCGCCGTACGGCGAACGGTTAGGCGACAAGAGCGAAGTCGAAACCGTCATCCGCCAGCTTGGCAACGCCGCTCTCCGGCTGCCGACCTGGTCCTTCTTCGCGATAAGCCCTAGCCGCAGCTTCGAGCATTATTTCGGCCGCAAAGCGGACAAAAACCGCAAGCTGTTCAACGGTCGAATCGAATGTCACTACTATCAATATTTCGGTCCGGGCGGGTTGTTCCCGAAGGCGCTGCGGGGCCAATCAGACAATCGCGAGTAATCATAATGCCGTAACCGCGCTACAGTACAAACGTCCGAAAGCCTTATGCTTCGGACGTTTGTTATTACTGTACGCTTCCCATGCCGCGAATCTTTGCTTGTACCGTCACTTTTACTTCCGATTTGGCGAATACCTCTCCCCAGTTGTCCTCTACTTGCTTCCATTGCTTATATTCGAATGCTCTGGCATATATTCCAAAACCGAACGGATCGAGCTTCTTCTGTTGGCATTTGCGAACGAGACTTTCAAATTGCCGTTGCAACTCCTTTTCCACCATTTGCTCGAATTGGTTGAATTGCTTGCGCATATCCATAGGAAACAAACGCTCCGATATAACGGCCGGTACTTTGACATGAACGTCAAACCGGAAGCGTCCGTTTTGAAATGAAGTTTTTGTTTTCACGCTCGGACTTCGAAGCGCCAGAGTCGTCGTATTGGAATGAAGAATACGAGGGACGTCATCCGGCTTTACAGGCATCGTTAAAGTTAATGTCGTATCGCCAGGTTGCATTTTGCGCTGCAGGATAAGCAGCAACGGATTTTCATGGCCGGCTAGTCTTGTCACGTATTGTCCTTTGTGATTCAACAATGCGGTACCCGCAACGTTGACGTTTTTCTTTTTTTTAATTATCGGCACCGAAGGCGTTATCCCCCTCTCCTTCATTTCCCGGTGCAGTTGGAGCAGCGTTTTCCGCACCATGTTATTTCGTTTGTTGGCCGTATCGATCAGCTTGGCCAAATGAATCGGAAGACGCGGTTTATCTTTGGGCGAGAACATAATGACTTCGGACACCGGTCCGTCGACGATGGCTACCCGGGCATTGAGCGAATTCCTCGCATCCCGGAAAAACGAGTCCGTAAGCACGAACCAATCGGGATGCTCCAGCACCCGTTTGCCGACGAGCATCACCTGTACTTTCCCCGCTACGGTTAATGCCGTGACGACATTGTCGAGCTTGCGCCGGGATTGCTTGAAGGTCAGCGCCTCGACTCCATATTCTTCTTCCTTGTCCTTGGCTTCTTTATTGAACACCGGGCTGGACGAATAATAGACCAGCTCGTTTTTTTCGTTCAAATCAACCCCAGCCGCCAACGTAAGCGTAATATCCTCCAAATTCATTTGATCGGCGCACCCCGGCAGAACGACAAGCATCGTTACGGCAATAACAAGCGCCATAAACCTGTTCATGCTGTCCCCCCCTTTCGGACGACCCGACCGTAAATGGACACAAACAACCATAAAAGAACCGGGAACAAGAAAGCGACGATCATCCCGTACAAGTTGATCATATCCGTCATCTTATCGTTGAGTTCGAACGATGGACGTACGATATAAGTAACAATAACGAGAATGCAGCAGAACCAGTAGAAATGCTTGCTATGATTCTGCTTGCCTAACAATTGGCTTGTCGTAAACACGGAGCAAAATGCGACAGGCATCCATGTTGTCGATACGTAGAACAAATAAAATGCGAGAACGAGCATATCGAACCGCTCCAGGAAACGAAATTCGATAATGCGAAGCGCCGTAAGAGTTGGTTCGTTGAAAGTCGTTATTTGGTCCGGACTGAAAAATAGAAAGGAAGTGATCGTAACATGCAGATACACAAGCAGCGTCAACGAGTTCGCCACTACGATGCCGGCGGATGCATGCTGTTTTTTTTGCAGAAAAGGATATATAAAGTAGGCGACCTCGAAACCAAGAAACGAAACCACAGTGGATTTTGCCGTCTTGACCACAGATAAAATGCCATCCTTGAGCACAGGAAGCAAATAAAGCCAATTGGCATCCTTGAGCACATAAAGAAATAATAGAGGCAGCCATAAAGAGAAGAAAAAAACGAACTCCGAATATCTTCCTAAAATACGAATGCCGTTACGGACGACGAATACGCCAGGAATCAAGAACAACAAAATCAGGACATAATCCTCCGTTCTTTGCAGTATTATTGCTTTTATATATAACACCGCTCTGTCCAGTACGATAAAGGCGAAGATTGCAAAATAAACAGCAAATCCAAGCGATAGAAGCGCCCCGATCCATTTGCCGAAATAATGCTTCAGCAAATCGATGATCGTATATTGGGGGTGCCGTTTCATCACTTGAATAATGACCAGACTGGCCAGAAGGGAGACAAGCCAGCCGATCACGATCGATATCCAGCCGTCGGTGCCCGCGGTTTCCGCGACAAGCCGCGGCAGCGCGAATAAGCCGATGCCGACTTGGGTGCCATGAATGAGCATAATATATTGCATCGTCGTAATTTCATTAAAGGCGTATTTCTTCATGACTTCTCTCCCTCCTTCCGGTTGTTGTTCATTCGATCGGATTGAACCGCACGCGTACTCTTCGGCCGTTTCTCCATTTTCCAAATTGGCAAGCGGATGAACGTATCTTTCCAATCCGCAAATCGTACCGGGGCAAGCGGGCTCCCGAAAGGCGTCCCGAGCGACTCCAATGACACGAAATGGGCAACCAGAACCATAAACCCGATAACGATTCCGACAATGCCAAACAATGAGGCGATGATCATCATCGGGAATCGGAGCAATCGAATGCCGGACGACATATCATAGCTAGGAATGATAAATGAAGCGATGGCGGTTGTAGCCACCACGATGACCATGATATTGCTCACAAATCCCGCTTGTACCACCGCCTGTCCGATGACGATACCTCCGACCAGACCTACGGTTTGCCCAATCGGCGCAGGCAGCCTGATCCCCGCTTCGCGAATCATCTCCAGCGTAAGCTCCATCATAAGCGCTTCGACAAAAGGAGGAAACGGCACACGTTCTCTGGATTCGCCAATGGATAATAGGAGCTTGAGCGGAATGATCTCGAAGTTGTAGGAGATTAGAGCGATATAGAAGGCAGGCAGCATGACTGCGGCCAAAAACCCGACAAACCGGAGCAATCGAAAGAAAGAGGCTATCAACCAACGCGTGCTGTAATCGTCCACGCTTTGAAAAAACGAAATGAATGTCGCCGGCGCAATCATGACGGCCGGCGACCGATCTACGATCACGCATATCCTGCCTTGCAGCAGCTGTGAAGCAGCCGCATCGGGACGTTCAGTCAGTATAAATTGCGGGAATGGCGAATACGGGTTGTCTTCGATAAATTCCGCAAGCTCCCCGGTATTAATAATCGCGTCGACGTCGATTTGCGATATTCGATCCACCAGCTCTTGCAATACTTCAGGATGGCAAATATCTTCCATATATAGGACGGACACTTTCGTATGTCCTTTTCGCCCGATGGAATAATTGATTATTTTTAGGTTGGTGTCGGGTATATAACGGCGAATCATCGCGATGTTCTGGGTATCGGTTTCCAGAAAGCCTTGATGCGCCCCCTTCAGCGAAGATTCCAGCTGCGGGTCCTCGATCGCCCTTTGAGGCCATCCTTGCGTATCGTAAACGAGCGCTTCCGCATGACCATGGATGAACATGACGCTTTTTCCCCGAAGAATCGCAAGTTCGATCGTTCTCCAATCCGAGGACGATTGAACGTCCCCGATCGTAGCAAACGGTTTTAAAGGCGCGGCCGGATCCGCCGCATTCGCGTTCATCGTTGATTTGATGATATTGTTTTCCACCGCGTTTTTGTCGGACAAGCCTTCCAAATAAACAAGCGCGGATTGAACCCCGGTTTCGGGATTGGTGAGCTTGCGCATGATCAAATCAGGCGCTTTATCGAATACGGAATTTAGCCTCGAAATATTGTCCGATAAATTCGGGCTTATCGGCATTTCTTGGACAGCAGGCTGCCGGCGCTGCTGCGGCTGGGCATATTTTTTGCCACGTAACCAGTTAAAAAAATGCATACCTTCAGCTCCATCGGTTCCATATAGTCCTTCGGCACCATCGATTCCATCTGTTCCACTTTCATCCACCGGTTTAATTTTTGTAATATATGGCTCAATTATTCAAAGGCGTCGGATAGGAATTCGACACGATTCGTTATATAATATAGAAATGCTATCGTTCATGAAGAAATTGTAAAAGAAAGGATTTATCCCATCATGAGTATGCCAATCCAACGCGTATCGGCAAGAAGCCCTTTGCTTTCGCTTGGGCTGCAGATGCTGCGTTTGCGTTTTGTCGACTATCTGCTGTTTGTCGTTTTGCTTTTATTCAAGCTTGTCTGGTTCGACATTATGATCAATGTGCCGACGATTAAATTCGTCACTTCCGATTATTTGGTTGCGGTCGGCGCGATCCTTCTCATTTCGTTTTGGGTTGCATTTTTATCGCCTCGATGGCGAATGCTCGTACTTATTTTGCTCAATCTTGCAATCAGCGTGCTCGTTTTTGCGGACCTGGTCTATTACCGGTATTTCCAAGACTTCATTACAGTTCCTGTGCTGATGCAGGCGAATCAAGTCAGTTCGCTCGGCGACAGCATCGAGTCGCTGCTGTTCTGGGGTGACTTGCTATTTTTTATAGATTTGCTTATCCTTCTCCCCTTGGGCTTTTATTGGTTTTTTCGTTCGCGCAGAACCTCTTTCCATCGAGGATCTTCAAGCCCTTGGTGGCAGCTAGCGCTGATTAAGCTCAGTGTCGTAATCGTTTTGTTCACGGCAGGGGCCTCGCTCGTTCATTTTCCGGTACAGCGGGCGACCCATACATGGGCGCAAGGATTGTTCGTAGGCAATTGGTGGAATGTTGCGCTGTACAATGTCACGGGGCTCCTTGGGTTCCATGGCTACGACATTTACCGTTATGCGGACGAGCATTGGCTGTCCAGCCCGCAGCTCGACGAATCGAAAGCGCAAGAAGCGAAGCAATGGTTCGAGGACAACAAGCAAGAGCGGACGGCAACCACCGATTTGTTCGGCAAATATAAAGGAAGCAACGTCATCGTCATTCAAGCGGAGGCTTTCCAAAACTTCTTCATCGGCAAAAACATAGGCGGTGTCGAAGTGACGCCGAACATTAACAAGCTGCTCAAGGAAAGCATGTATTTCAGCAACTATTATCATCAGACGGGACAAGGCCGTACGTCGGATGCCGACTTCTCGTCGCAATGCTCGCTTTATCCGCTGCCGACCGGTTCCGTTTTCATCCGGTATCCGAGCCATGACTACGACTGCCTGCCCAAAACCTTGAAGTCGGACGGCTACGATACTGCGGTGTTTCACGCGTATGATGGCAGCTTCTGGAATCGATACAACGTTTATCCGAATATCGGCTACAACAAGTTTTACAGCAAACCCGATTTTGCGATCGACGAACCGCTGGGCTGGTCGCTTGCCGACGAATCTTTTTTCCGGCAATCTGTCGATAAAATGATGACGATGAAACAGCCGTTTTATTCGTTCCTGATCACGTTGTCGAGCCATCATCCGTATAAGCTTCCCGAATCGTACCAGAAGCTGGATATCGGCGATTTGAAGGATACGATGTTCGGCGATTATTTGGAAAGCGTACATTACGTGGACGCATCGCTTGGAAAGCTGATCGATCGATTGAAGCAAGAAGGCTTGTGGGACAAGACGATATTCGCTTTCTACGGGGATCATGACAACTCCATTTATGATGCGGAGCTGTATTCCAAATTTTTAGGCAAACCCGTCACGGAATTCGACATGTACAAAATACGCAATCAGGTGCCGATGATCGTCCACCTTCCGGATGGCGCCAAAGCCGGCGAGTATAAGCAGCCCGCAGGCCAGCTCGATATGGCTCCGTCGATCCTGCACTTGCTTGGGGTTCCTACGGAGGACAAATACTTTATGGGCCATAACATGTTCAGCGGCGATAACCATCTCATCGTACTGCGCAACGGTTCATTCACGGACGGCAAGCTGTTCTACGTCCCTTCCGCAGACCATCAATTGCAGAACGGAAAATGCTACGATGCCGTAACCGGTTCGACCGTCGAGCCTTCGGCATGCAAAGCCGGTTATGAGCAAACGATCAAAAACCTCGACGTCTCGGACAACATCGTCGTTCACGACCTGATTGCCGAGTTTCGCAAACGACAAGGATAAACGGCTCGCGCCGTCATCATCGGCCATTCGTTTACTTCTAATCGAAGGGACTCCCGAACGACAAAAGCCGCTGGAGCGATTTCCAGCGGCTTTTGTTTGCTTGTATCGGATATGCGGATTAAAGGTTGCGAGATTGGTTCATGAATACCTCTGACGTCAACCAGCGCCTGAACAACAACAGCAATAGCAAGCTTGGCACGCAGATCAAGGCTCCGTAACGCATGATGATCGGATCTCCGGGAGGTATGCCGAGCGTACCGCCGCCTACTGAGATGGTGCGGAATAACATTGTCGGTGAAAATCGTTCTTCGTTCGCTGTATAGATAAAGGAGTAGATATAAGAGTTCCACAGCGTGACGAATTGCAGCACGCCAAGCGCAAGCAGCGGCTTCCAAATCTTCGGAATGAAAAGATAGAACAGCGCGTGCAATTCTCCGAGTCCACCTTCGGCTGCTTGCCGCTTCAGGTCCGAATATTTGCTGTTGAATATGCTTTTCAGCACAAAAACGCTGATGATTGAGAATAGGCCGCCGAACAGGGTCGGAAACACCGTATTGACCATTCCCATGCTGTGGAACAGCATATATTCCGGAAGCGTTGCGCCTCCGAGTGTCATGACGGCCATTAACACGACCTTATACAGCCCGCGGCCGGGCAAATCTTTAACAGTAAGAGGATATGCAAGCGTTAAGGTGATGAACAAAAAGCCGATGACCGACAACAGCCCGATAGACAAATGCGGCAAAACGTTTCCTTTCGACACGATTTCCCACAAGCTTATGCCGGAAGCGCTCGGAACGGTAAACGGATATACCAAAACGATGAACAATAACACGAGCGGCACGATGCCATAGATTATGGACAATATGGTGCCGGCAAATCCTCTGCTTCCCCCCGATCGTTTCGTCTGCGCTGCCGGAAACATGCTGAACAGATCCTTTGAAAACAGTCCGCGAACCAGCACGTAAGCCAGCAGCGTGCAAATCAGCTGTACGACGAACTGCACAAGCCATACGGCACTGGCGCGGCTGTACTCCGCCATGAAGAATCCGACCCTGAAATTATACGTTTCGAGCGTATCTCCAACTTCGTAAATGAGCGGGTTCAACAAGCTGTTCGCTAACTCAAAATCCGTCGTCAATACCGCGGAAAGCTGGACCAGCATAAAGGCGGCAATCGATCGAACTGCAGGGGCGATGTGCGTATGCAAGTAATTTGCTGTTAAAGGCACCGCGGCGATTCTGGATTGGATTGCAGCCAAGGCGACCAATACGGGAATGCCTACCGTCTTCACCACTTCAACCGATACAAGCATAGGCTGGTAAAACCTCGTATCGCCGAGAACGGGAACGTCCAATCGGAAAAGCGGAGAATGATCCGGCGACAAAACAAGCATCGTGGCATAGGCCAATACGACGGACGGGATAAAATATGGCGCCATGAACAAGGCGGAAAGCGCCGACCTCCATCTGCCGCTCCGGATGTGGCTTAAGCCCAAGGCAAGCAGGAACGCGAGCAATCCGCCAGCCGCCATATACTCAAGCTTGATCGCAAACGTATTCGACAGCGCATTGACAAAAGCCGGATCGTCCCATAACGACGAAAAATTGGCCCAACCTACATCGTCGCTCCCTGCCAGCCCGGCAAATATTTTATAATCGACGAACGCCATCCGAACGCCCTGAATAAACGGAAGCCCCTTGAATATAAAAATAAGCAGCAGCGCCGGCAATACGATGATATAGTGCAGCTTATACTTCCAGATGCGGCCCCATACGTTCTTCTTGATTGGATCCAAAATAATTTCCCTCCTTCAAAGAAAAAAGCCGGAGTTGATTCCGGCTTCATGTTGCGGGTATGATTCGATGGGTTAAAATTGCTGCGGCGGCTGGCCATAATACGGCGGCGGCGGCGGAGGCTGAACTTCCTTCTTCGCGGCAGCGACCATCAGCAAGATCGCCGTAAGCAAGTGCATCACCCAACCTACGAACGGAATCCAAGCCACGCAAGACGTGACGATGCCGAGAATGCTGGCCGCTTTGGACGTTTTCTCCTGCGAACTGACCACCAACGTTACGATATGCAGCGCTAGCATGACAATCAACGGGATATAATAGAACCCCATAACAATCGTTCCGCCGATTAGCGGGATTGCCAATAATAGTTCCAATGCCCCGGTAACCCATTTCCAAACCCTTGACTGACTCATTGCATTTCCTCCTGAACGTTTCTCTTTGGAATTATTTCCTTCGATTCCAGCAACATCACATATTATAGTTCCAAGGTCACGTTTTTGACAAGGCTTTTCGAACTTTTTGTGTCGACAAAAAAAGAAGCTTAGGGAAACTTGTCCCTAAGTCTCAAGCTCAGCCAGCTTGCGCAGCGCTCTCCGTTTCCTGTACAGCATCTTGCCCGTCTCCGCTACATCGTCAACGGTAGACCGGTTTAAGAATGCGCCGAACACCATGCCGGCAACCGGAATGAGCTGAAACAGCTTCTTCCATCCGTAATTGTCGGCATAAGCGATAATCGCTTCCTTCCACCCCTGCAATTGGGAAGCCGTCTGCCGCTGCCGGTCTTCGTTGTCGAAATCGGCCAGCTCCTCGATGATCGCTTTTTTGCCGACGATGTCGGAGGAGGAGAACTGCAAGCATTTTACGATAAAGATCCGCTCCGCCTTATCATTCGGATCGAAGCCGTAACTGACGGCGATCTCTTGCAGCACCTTCAGCGATAACCCGAGCAGCGCCGGAATATCGATCGCCAGGGTGAACACGCCGCCGAAACCCGTCGTCGCTCCTTGGACGGTGGCGTATTTCTTGCGCGACGATTGCAGCTCCTCGGCAAGCTGGTCCATGGCCGCTAAAGGCATATTGCCGGCATTCTCGAAAGTAACGGGCCCGTATGCTCCGAACTGGGCCGACTTCTGCTCCAGCGTCCTTAAAACGCCCTGCTCGCTTACGAGAAAATTGCCGCCCGTTTGAATATAACCACCGATCTCGTCGATGACCTGTCCGACTTTATCCTGAACGAGCTTGGGCGTCAACCGGTCCAGCAGAACAAACGGAAGCCTGCCGAGCTTCTCCCAGAACCATAAGTCCTTTTGGTCGTCTTCCCATTTCTTAACTTCCTTTAATGCTTGCAATATGGCTTCTTTGTTCTCGATGTATGGCAACCGCGCCCACTCCTATCGATATTCGATTTGATTCTAATACGTCGAAAAACGGCTACAGGATTCATAATTGCAAAATAACCGTCCTCCTATCCGGAGAACGGTTATTTTATTTCACGTATTTTTTCGCCGCTTCGATCGCTTCGTCTTCGGTCGCGCCTTTAATATACCGTCCATTAATAAAAATGAATGCGTAACGATCGCAAGGACCGCAATACGACTTGCAGCCTACCTTGATGTCGGCGTCCGGTGCGAGCTGCTTCAGCTTCGGCAGCATCGTCTTCAGCTTGATATGCTTGCACTTGTCGCAAATTCGAATATCGTTAGCCATTAGTGATCCCCGTGGTTGCCTTTCGCCGGATTCGTAATGACGAAGCCTTCCTCCGGCATATATAAATAATCGATTTTGACGCCGTCCAGCATCGGTTCGTTTTTGGCCAGCAGAACATCGATTCCTTTATCGGTTGTGACGACTTCATCGTTGTCCGTCGGCTCGTCCAGGTCCATGCCGTAGTGGGCGTGGTCGCCATGGGAATGGGTAACGATAACTCGAAGCTTGAGTGATTTATTCTCTTCTTTATCTAGCTCTTGTTGAATAATTTTTGCCGCGTTGCGCGTAATTTTACATTGCATCGGTAACATCTCCTGTATGCTGATAAGCTTCAGCTCCGCTGAAAACTTCTACTTCAGCTCCGCTAAAAACTTCTACTTTCTGATATTATAAGAAAAACCCCTATTCGGAGCTTCTCCACGATGAATGCCCCTGCGTAAGAGGAAGTTTTTCTTGAAATATCAGATAGCTTCAGCTTCGCTGAAAACTTCTACTATCTGATATTATAAAGAAAGCGGGACGGTAAAGCAACAACGGATCTGCAGCCAGCTTCACTACAACACGAGGGCATCAGCGTTGTCCGCAGCGTTCGGACGCCTACCCGGCCAACCCCGTTACTGCGGATATTTGCGCTCCATCCGGTCGGAGAACCAGCTTGCCAGCATCATCGTCACGGCAATATCGTCGATCGGCATAAAGGGCAGCACATCCGGCATAATCCAGTAGACAACCACCGGAATACCGAATAGAAGCTTTTCCCCCAAGGGGACTTGAGGAGATAGAAGTAACCGCCATACCCGGCGCAATACGTGAGCCCAATGGCGCAGAGAAAATAATTTACGCACAGATGCCACATCCAATCGGTATTCGGCTATTCGACGCATGCTTAAGGATAAGGCGTCTTTCCCCAAGCATTCTACAGGATCTGATTTTCTTCAGGTTTCGGCCGGTTTCGTCTTCCGCAGAAAAATCGAGATGACCAATCCGACGATCGTGATGACCGTCGCCACGATGAATGCATCGTTGATGCCGCTGATCGACGATTCCCGGCTGGCCAATCCCGCGAGCAGCGAACCGGTCGTCGCCGCCCCCGCCTCCGGCGTAAGTCCGCCCGACACCGTTAACGCCGTCTGTACCGATGCATACATATCCGACGCAATCGGATTGGCCGACGTTACATTGTTGATGTAACCCGCCATATGCACCGTCGTCCGCGACGACATGATGGTGACGAGCAGCGCCGTGCCGAAGGAGCTTGCCACCTGGCGCATCGTATTGGACATCGCCGTACCGTGCGTTTTCAAAGCCCGAGGGAGTTGGTTCAACCCTGCGGTCATGATCGTCATCATGATAAAGGACATCCCGAAGCTTCGTAAGGCATACAGGATGAGCAAGTGAGTGTATGTCGTATCCGATGTCAGCTTGGTGAATTCGAATGTCGTGACCGCCGTGATCGTGAGCCCGATTATTGCCAGCGGCCGAATGCCGATCTTGTCGAAGAGCGCCCCGGAAATCGGCGACATGACTCCCATCAGCAGCGCTCCCGGCAGCAGCAGCAGCCCCGATTGAAGAGGCGTATAGCCCCGAATGTTCTGGACGTAAATCGGCAGCAGCAGCATAGCTCCGAACATGGCCATGTTAACGACGACGCTTACGAGCGTAGTTAACGTAAACGTGCTGTACTTGAACACGTCCATCCGGAGCAGCGGCTGTTCGGCCGTCAACTCCCGCCATATGAAGAAGACGACAAAAAGCACGCCTACGACGACGAAACCGATAACCGTCCCGCTTGTCCATCCTTTGCTTCCCGCCTCGCTTAACCCGTACAGCAGCCCGCCGAAACCGATGGTGGAGAATACGGCACCCCACAGGTCGAACTTTGGATAAGTCAGCTTCATCACGTTCGTCAGCCATTTCAGCGCCAGCAAAATTTCGATCACGCCGAGCGGAATCATAATATAGAACAAAAGCCGCCAAGAGTAGCTTTCGATGATCCATCCGGCGAACGTCGGCCCGATCGCGGGAGCGAACATCATCGCGATGCCCATCGTCCCCATCGCTTTCCCCATTTTTTCAGGCGGGAACGTACGTAGAAATACATTGGTCACGAGCGGCATCATAATGCCCGCGCCGACCGCTTGCGTCAGCCTGCCGATCAAAATGAGCGAGAAAGTCGGGGAAAAACCGCAGATTGCCGAGCCGATCGTAAAAAAGGCCATCGCTGCAACGAACAGCATGCGCGTGCCGATCGTTTCCATCAGAAACGCGCTGATCGGAATCAGCACGGCGTTTACCAGCATAAATCCGGTGGACAACCATTGGATCGTGGTGGTCGATACGTTCAAATCAACCATCATATGCGGAATGGCCACATTGATGAGTGTCTGGTTCAGGATCGCGATGAACATGCCCAATACAAGCACCGCAATGATGCGGGATGTATTCTCCTTAGCCACAGCGATCCCTCCTTATTTATGAATTCTGACGGATACGCTCATCCCCGGAACGAGGCTCGTCCCCCGATATCCGTCCAATTTGACCGTAACCGGGATGACTTGCGTAACCTTCGTATAGTTGGAGGTCGTGTTCGAGGTTGGCAGCAGCGAGAAGGTGCTTGCCGTAGCCAGTCCAATTGCCGATACTCTACCCGTGAGTGTAGTACCAGGGAAAGCATCTACATATACGTCGACCACTTGATCGATCTTCACGTCATTAATGCCCGTTTCATTGACATTGGCGGTGACCCAGAGATTATTCAGATCGTATGCCCGTGCCAGCGGCGAACCGGCCCCAACGATCGCATTCGTAACAGCCGACTGCTGAACGATCGTACCGCCGATGGGAACCGTTATTTGGACACTGCCGGCAGACGTTTTGACCGTGCCGATACGATCGCCGGTCATGAAGGATTTGCCTACCTCGCCGCGCCACTCGGTTAATTGCCCGGCAGCCGGGGAAGCAACCGGTATGGGCTGGCCGTCAACGCGCGCATTATCGGTTGATATGTAGTTGATCGATTGCGTGTAATAATAGAAGGCCGTTCCGCCTCCGGCAATGAGAAGCAGAACGACGATAACGTTGATGATGACAACGCGAGAGCTGTTCATGGTTTGGATTCTCCTTTTGATACAGATGTCGCTGATAGGCTTGCCTAAGCGAAACCGCTTTATGCATCGGACTTCCGTGTCCGCAACCTATAGAATAAAGCCGCGAAATGTAGGCATAGTATAAGGAGATTGTATATCTTGCCGATACTATATTGCTTGGAGTTGAACATGGATGAAAATATATATCGTTTACGATAGCGATAACGGCCATACCGCGGTGCTCGCGAAATCTATCGCCGAAGGGGCGCGCAGTGTGGAAGAAGCGGAAGTCATACTGGAGGACGTAGAGCGTGCCGATATTCACATGCTGTCCGAGATGGACGCTATCGTATGGGGCTGTCCCGGCCATTTCGGCACGATCAGTGCGGGTTTGAAAGCGTGGATCGATAAGCTCGGTTACCTATGGGCTCACGGAAGTCTCGTCGACAAGATCGGAGCGGTATTCTGTACGACGGCCACGGAGCACGGCGGGTTGGAGGCGACCATGCTCAACTTGATTACGCCGATGATGCATCACGGCATGATTATCGTAGGCTTGCCGGCGAATTTGCCGGAAAATGCATTATACGGATCGTATTACGGACTCGGTGTAACTTGTCCGGTCGAAGCGTCCGAAGATGCGCCGCTTAATCTCCCTACGGAGAGCGATATGGCGCTCGGCAGGACGTTCGGCAAAAGGATCGCTCTCGTCACGAAACGATTTGCCGCAAGCCACCATACTTAGGCAAGGAGCCTCAACTTATGGCAACATTGATTATATTCGGCGTCGTCGCCCTGATCGTCGTTGTTCTGCTGATCGTCTTCAATGTACGAGCCGCCGGCAATCAACGTAGAAACGCAAGGCAGGCGAATCGGGAACCTGAGCAAGCCGCGCCCGTTTCAAATACGCTAGCGAACGAGCATTCGAGCATCAAACCGAATGGAGACCGGTCTTTGGCCGCCGACAAAGCGTATGCCCTTCGGGACGAGGAGGCAAGTCGGAGCAAAGCCGATCGGACGATGCGCGACAAAGGCGACAAGCAACGATTAAACGATAGCAGCTACCGGAATGCGCTTCGGCAATTTCAGTCGATGACGACCGAAGAGCCGGCGGCCAAACGTTTGCACATGACCGATGCGCAGTACCGGGACGCCTTGCGCAGCATGCAGAAGCAAGAGTCTGAACCATTGGAAGCGGAGCAAAAAGGACGTTCCGGGGGGCCGTAACGACAGCAATAAAAAGCCGGCGTTCGGGAGGAACGCCGGCTTGATCGAGTATTTAAACGATTTTGGGCACTTGCCAGACAACCGGCGTCAGCTGAATTTGTTCGCCAAGCCACTGCTGGGCAATGCTTTGGAACATCCTCGGATTGCCGCTGCAAAAAAACTGATGGATCGGCACATCGTCGAATCGGGCCAATTGACCTTTATGATACAGGATTGCGCTAATTTCCCGGGCTGTCTCTTCCGCCGAGCTGATCAGCGACACGCCCGGCCCCATCACCTCGGAAATCGTATCGGCCAAAAACGGATAATGGGTGCAGCCTAATATTAAACAGTCGATCGGTTTCCCTTGCAACGGTTCGAGTGACCTGCTGACCGTAATCCAAGTTTCCCTTGTGCGGAATATGCCGTTCTCGACAAGGGGCACGAAGGCCGGGCAAGCCTGGCTTACGACATCGATATTCGGCGACAATTGCCGGAGCGCACTGACATAAGCGCCGCTGCGGATCGTCCCTTCGGTTCCGATCACGCCGACGACTCCGGTTTTGGTCGTTTTGATGGCTGCTCTAGCTCCCGGATGGATGACACCAACGACGGGGATCGACACTCTTTGACGTATATCCTCAAGCGCAAACGCCGTACCTGTATTACATGCAATAACGATCATTTTCGGTTGGAACTGTAACAAATAGTCGACAATTTGCCGTGTAAACAACACAACTTCTTCAGCAGAACGCGGCCCGTATGGCGCGCGTTCCGTATCGCCGAAGTAGATGATCTTCTCACGGGGGAGCTGCCTCATCACTTCGCGGACGACCGTTAAACCTCCCACACCGGAATCAAATATGGCGATTGCTTGCTGCACGAACACACCGCTTCCTTTTCTGTTGGATGGTTTAGGTTTTTATACATGGTTAGAATATGTATGACGTTTACAAAACGTACCTGGGCTCGAGTGGAGCCGAATTGCTCTTGAATATCGTAACTCAATTCTGCGAAGGGGTCAAATCCGAAACCAAGGAAAAATGATACCCTTCTTCCTCGATTTTCCTAATGATTCGCGGAAGCGCCTCGACGTTCTCCTTCGAATTTTGATGCATCAAAATGATGTCCCCGTCATGCAAATGATTGATGACGTCGTTATAAGCATCGTCCGCGCCGTTTTTGCGCGGCACCCAATCCTTCATAGCAGTTGACCAGAATACCGAGGTGTAACCCAGATCGGCGACCAGCTGCAGCAAATGCGGATTGTATTTTCCGTACGGGAACCGGAAAAATTTATCAAGCTCCTGTCCGGTTACGGCTTTGTAAGCCGCCTCCGTATCGGCGATTTCCTTCTTCACTTCATCATCGCTCATTTCGGTAAAGCTGCGGTGCGACATCGAATGGTTCAAGACAAGATGACCTTCTTCAACCGCTTGTTTAATAAATTCGGGATTATTCTTAATGTTGCGTCCCGTCACGAAAAATGTCGCCTTCACGCCGCCATCCTTCAATGCCTTGAGCAGCTTATCCGCATCGCCAAGGCCTGAGCCGGTATCAAAAGTCAAATAGACGTTTTTGCCGGTGCCGACCCAAACGACGTTCTGCTCGGGTTTAAACGCTTTTGCAGCCGGAAAATCAGGTACAACGCCTTTTTTCTTCTTCATATAGTACCACGAAAGCTCCTGCTGAGCCTTTGTTGGTTGTTTGGGCTTCGCCGCGTCCTTTGCGGTTGGCTTGGACGGCTTCTTATCGACAACAGCCGCGCCTCCCTGCCTCGGTCTGGTTTCCGTCGTAGTCGACGAGTTCGCAGCCGGTTTGTCCGCCGGTTTGTCAGTTGGTTTGTCCGCCGTAGCATCAACCGGTTTATCGCTTTGCGTGCCGTTCGGCTCCTGAGCCGGTTTGGCAGTCGGCTTCTCTTCCTGTGGAGCATCCGGTGCCGCTGCTTCTGCCTCCGGTTCTTCCTTCGGCGGTTCCGTAACCGCAATATCGCCCGTGCCTTCTGACGAAGAGCCGATTGACGATGCATTAGGCGCAGGCGGTTCGGACTTGGTTGTGTTTGATGCTGGCTGCATCCCGCTTGCAATCGGCTTGGCGGCACAACCTGAAAGTGTGAGCGAACCGACAAGTACAAGGGCTAATGAGGTTTGGAGCCAGCCCTTCTTCATTGGGATCGTTCGCTTCTTCGCCCGGTGGCGCGGACGCGATTTACCGGATTGCATGATCATCACCTCTTTGCACCTTAGTATCCTCCCCGGCAGAAGCATTGTCAAGCGTCTTTCGACATAGGACGACTTCTTCGGCCGAACACTGCCGCATTGCCGTTTATGATCACAACCGCCTGCAAACACAAGATACAAAAACGCCCGATCGAAGAGACCGGACGTCTTTGCGTCTTGCGTATTTTGACAAACCGTGAATCAATGCGCCACTTGGTTGTAGGTCATGATCCAGATGGAGCCCGCGACGATCGTCACCAGAATGACGAGGCCAAGCACCAGCGCCGTCATGTTCCAGCGGGAGTTTTCGCCTTCCTTCAAATGCATGAAGAATATGAGCTGGACGGCGAACTGCAGCACCGCCATGATCAGAATGAGCACGATCGTCCCCGACCGGCTAAGCATGTCGTTCAGCACGACGACGAGCGGGATGATCGTCAGCACGATGGAGAGCAGGAAGCCGATCACATAAGATTTGAGCGATCCGTGCGAGCCTTCGTGTTCATGACCGGCGGCGTTCGTATGCTGTTTCATGCTACATCACCCCCATCAAATATACGACCGTGAAGACGAAAATCCATACGACGTCGAGGAAATGCCAGTACAAGCTGATGACTTCGACCTTCCGCTTCGTTACCGGCGTGATGCCGCGTTTGCGCAGCTGCAGCATCAGCCCAACCATCCAGATCAAGCCAAGCGAAACGTGCAAACCGTGCGTTCCGACCAGCGCGAAGAAAGCGGACAGGAAGGCGCTTGTCGACATCGTCGCGCCTTCGCCTGCCATATGGACGAACTCCGTCACTTCCAGTCCGATAAAAGCGGCGCCGAGCAGCGCAGTGACGGCCAGCCAGCCGATCAGCTGATTTTTGAGCCCTTTGTGCATCGCGAGCACAGCCAAACCGCTGGTGAAGCTGCTCGTAAGCAGGATAAACGTTTCCGCGATGATGCCCGGCATCTGGAACAGCTCTTCTGCCGTCGGTCCGCCGTTCGTATTGCCGTGCAGAACGATATATGTCGCGAACAAGGAACCGAATAAAATACAGTCGGTAATGAGAAATATCCAAAATCCGAACGTTTTCAGCGACTCCTGGTCATGGTGCTCGTGATGGTCGCCATGCTGATGGTCATGTCCGGAATGTGCAGCCGCATGTGCCATTAGACCGTCGCCTCCCTTAACGCTTTTTCTGTCCGGTCGACTTCATCCACCGGGATATAATAGTCGGTATCGTACGTGAACGAGCGGGCAAGCATGCAAATGCCTACGCCGATCAGCGACGGGATCGCCATCCACAGCCAGCCCCATACGAAGCCGAAGCCTACGAAAAACCAAAGGAACGATTTGATGAACGGAATCGCCGAGTTTTTCGGCATATGGATCGGCGCAAGCTGTGACCTCGGAATCGGCGTCAGCGGTTTTTCTCCGCGCTCCTTCCGCTCCCACCAATCGTCGGTGTCTTGGACGTGCGGGATGACCGCAAAGTTATAATGCGGCGCCGGCGACGAGATCGACCATTCCAGCGTCCGTCCGTTCCATGCATCGCCCGTCGTGTCCTTCTTGTGGTTTTTGATGCTGTATGCGATTTGCCATACTTGGAAAATAAACGCGATGCCCATCAAAAATCCGCCGACGGTCGATACGAGGTTCAGCGGTCCCCAACCCATATCGAAATCGTATACGTACGTCCGGCGCGTCATCCCCATCAAGCCGAGCAAATATTGCGGCATGAAGCAGACGTAGAACCCGATGTTCCAGAACCAGAACGCCCATTTGCCGAGCCGTTCGTTCAGCTTGAAGCCGAACATTTTTGGCCACCAATAATATAGTCCTGCAAAATAACCGAATACGACGCCCCCGATCAGCACTTGGTGGAAATGCGCAATCAGGAAGTAGCTGTTATGGAACTGGAAGTCCGCCGGTGCAACCGACAGCAGCACGCCTGTCATCCCGCCGACGACGAAGCACGGAATAAACGCGATCGCCCACATCATCGGGGTGGAGAACTGGATTCGTCCCCGGAACATCGTAAACAGCCAGTTGAATACTTTGACCCCGGTCGGAATTGCAATGAGCATCGTCGTTAACGCGAAGAACGCATTGACATCCGCCCCCGAACCCATCGTGAAGAAGTGATGGAGCCAAGTGAAGAACGAAAGGACGCTGATGATGATCATGGCGAACACCATCGAGTTGTAGCCGAACAGCTTTTTCCTCGAGAAGGTTGCCACCACTTCGGAGAAAATGCCGAATGCAGGCAGCACGACGATATAGACTTCAGGGTGACCCCACATCCAGATGAGGTTAATATACATCATCGGGTTGCCCCCGCCGTCGAGGGTGAAGAAATGCGCACCCGCAAATCGGTCGAGGAACAGCAAAGCTAACGTTACGGTCAAAATCGGGAAGGCGAAAATGATCGCGATACAGCTCGATAGCACCGACCACGAAAACATCGGCATTTTCATCAGTTTCATGCCGGGTGCACGCATCTTCAAGATCGTGACGATAAAGTTGATGCCTGTCGCCAAGCTGCCGATCCCGGAAATCTGTATGCCCCAAATATAGAAATTTTGGCCGACGCCGGGGCTATGCGACATTTCCGACAGCGGCGGATAGGCGAGCCAGCCTGCATCCGGCGAACCGCCGATGACGAACGACACGTTGAACAGCATCGCGCCGAAGAAGAACAGCCAGAAGCTGAGCGAGTTCAGGAACGGATACGCGACGTCGCGCGCCCCGAGCTGCAGCGGGACGACGATGTTGAACAAACCGAACATCAGAGGCATCGCCATGAAGAGAATCATAATGACGCCGTGCGTCGTAAAAATCTGATTATAATGGTCGGCCTGCAGGAATTCCAAGTTGGGCATGGCCAGCTGAAGCCGCATGAGCAGCGCGTCGACGCCGCCGCGGAACAGCATTAGAATCGAACAAATGATATACATGATGCCGATTCGTTTATGATCGACGGTCGTGATCCATTCACGCCACAGCCAACCCCATTTGCGAAAATAAAACAGCACGAACACGATGGCGACCATTGTCAGAGCGATGCTGACTTGCGCACCCAGAATGAGCGGATCGCCGGTGACGAAAAAGTCGGATGTAGCTTTCATATAATTATTTAGCATGGAATGGGCCTCCTCTCGTTAGTCTTTTGGGGTTTCGGCAGAAGTCGCGGATCCGCCGTGTCCGGCATGCGAGCTTCCTCCGACCGCATATTTGGTGACGATTCGCTGGAACAAGCCTTCCGGGAACGAAGAGAAGTACTGCACCTTGGAAGAGCCCGGCTTCGCCAATTGCTCGTACCCTTCGACGGTCAGCGCAGGAGAGGATTTCTTGATCCCGTCGACCCACTTGTCAAAATCGTCTTGCGATACGGCCTTGACATTGAATCGCATATCGGCGAACCGTTCGCCGCTGAAGTTCGCTCCGGTGCCGTAATATGTGCCGAATTCGTCTGCCTGCAAATACAATGTCATCGCCATACCGGACATCGTATAAATCTGTCCGCCGAGCTGAGGAACCCAGAAGGAGTTCATCGGTGCGTCCGACGTCAGCTCGAACTTGACCGGTACGCCCTTCGGAATTTCGATATAGTTAACTGTCGCAATCCCTTGTTCCGGATAATTGAACAACCATTTCCAATCGAGCGAAGTCACTTGGATGACGATCGGCTTCTGCTCGGAAGCAATCGGCTTGGACGGCTCCAGCTCATACGTACCGCGAACGGTAAAAACGGCGAGAATAGCGATGATGACGATCGGGATTCCCCACCATACCGTTTCCATCCATGTGCTGTGTGACCAATTCGGCTTATATGCCGCTTTGTTGCCTTTTTTGTCGCGGTAACGCCAGACGATGTACGCCGTCAAGATCAATACCGGGACAAGGATGATGGCGCATAAAATGATGGAGATCCAAATCAGCTCCATTTGCTTTTGCGCGACCGGTCCTTTCGGGTCCATGACGATGATCTGATCCGCACAGCCTGACAATGTAATGGCCATGAGCAGCAGCATCAGCGGAACCGCGATTTTGACTACTGTTTTACGTATTTTCATGTCGGTGCTCTCCTTACGAGGAAAGTGTGATCTTTTTCATAATCTAACAGTAACAGATTGAAAGCATGGTTTGGAGGTGTGTAACAAACAAGTCAACATTTCGTCTTACTTCTGTAAAACATTTTTCACGCGGCGGACATATATGTAGAAATTGCGAACATCGGAGGTCAAAATCCCGTTACGAGTATTCAAATTCGCTATTACGAATGGCAAAAAACCCCTCGGGAAATTTCCCAAGGGGCTCGCGGTATGCAATATTCGATTGATCTTAACTTTCGTTGTCTTCCGTTCCGGGGCGGGAATGAACAAGATGAATGGCCGTGCGGATCACATAAATATGAACGCTGCCGACCATAAAACCAAGCCCTACCATAAGCGAAGTGTTGCGGTCGCTGAAATGCCCTATATTCAATAAACAAAGCAGCAACCCAATGCCGAGCAAAATCCATGCGGCCGCCGTCATAATCGTTACTAAACTTTGAACATCCCGTTCCTTGCGATGCTGATGAACAACTGCCGTTTTCGTAGTCACTTACGATCACTCCTACGTTCTAATGAAAGTGTTTTCTTAAACCTAGTATAACATATATTCTTCATTTTGTTCATAAAATTTTCACTTATTGATCAATAAAATGACAAAAAGTTTTGAAACCTCGCCTCCCCTGTTCCAAGCCAAAAATCCCTCTCGATCATCGAGAGGGATTCGGTATGACGAACGCTTTTTTACATGTTCACCCACGGATAGCTGGTTCTCCTTTTGGAAATCGTTTTTTTCCGCGGTTTATGAGCTACTTTTGTCCTTGATTTTTTTCTGACGGGCGAATCGTTGGCCACACGAATGGTCGCAGTGCTTCCCGATGAACCGGAAGAAGTCTGATCCGTACCGACTTCGGCCTCGGCGAATGTTGCAATCGGCTGTTCTACTTGTTGCTCCACCTGCGTTTCGCCCTCGCGCATGCCGCCCCCGCAGCCGCAATCTTCTTGAGCATGAAAATACGCTTGCGGATAATGGTACATATACGGATTAACGACGACAGAGTTGCTGTACAGGTTCGGGGCAGCATTGCCCATGCTCATCTCCATGCTATACGGCGATATGTTGTTCGGAGATGCGCTGTACGGTGAAATCGTGTTCGGTGTTGCGCCGTATGGCGATACGTTGCTCGGTTCTACGTTAAATGACGAAATGTTATTCGGAGTTGCGCCGTATGGCGATACGTTGCTCGGTTCTACGTTATATGGTGAAATGTTATTCGGCATTGCTCCGTATGGCGACACGTTGCTCGGCTCCACGTTAAATGGCGACATTTTATTCGGCGATGCGTATGGCGATATGTTACTCGTTGTTGCTTCGCCGTACGTTGAAACGTTGCTCGGCGAAACCATATATGGCGTCATGTTCATTTGCGATGCGGCTTGAATTGCAGCAGCCTCTTGACACGATTTGCAGCCGCAGCCCGGCTTCGTAACCGGCATTTTCTTCGAAGGTGCGGCAAGCGGCATCACATTCGGCTCGCTGTACGGCATCATGTTCCCACCGCCGTATGGCATCATGTTCGACTCAGCGTACGGCATGATGTTCCCTTCGCCGTAAGGCATCATGTTCGACTCAGCGTACGGCATGATGTTCCCCTTGCCGGATGGCATCACGTTCGACTGAGCGTACGGCATGATGTTCCCCTTGCCGGATGGCATCACGTTCGACTCAGCGTACGGCATGATGTTCCCCTTGCCGGATGGCATCACGTTCGACTCAGCGTACGGCATGATGTTCCCGCCGCCGTACGGCATCATGTTTGACTCAGCGTGCGGCATGATGTTCCCGCCGCCGTACGGCATCATGTTTGACTCAGCGTGCGGCATGATGTTCCCGCCGCCGTACGGCATCATGTTTGACTCAGCGTGCGGCATGATGTTCCCTTTGCCGGATGGCATCACGTTCTCCTCAGCGTACGGCATGATATTCCCTCCGCCGTAGGGCATCATGTTCGACTCGGCGTGCGGCATGATGTTCCCTCCGCCGTATGGCATCATGTTCGACTCGCCGTACGGCATGACATTCCCTCCGCCGTATGGCATCACGTTCGACTCGGCGTACGGCATGATGTTCCCTCCGCCGTATGGCATCACGTTCGACTCGGCGTACGGCATGATGTTCCCTCCGCCGTACGGCATCATATGATCCGGCATTGGATACGGATATCCCATATTGTCCATCGGCTGCGCGTACGGTGAGATGTTCTTTTCCGCTTGCTGCGTAATATTCGGCATTTTCACGTTCGACGGCTGCATGACATTCGGCATCATGATGTTTGTCGACGGTTTCTGCATCGTGTTGGACTGCATGACATTCGATTTATTCACGTTTGTTTGTGCCAACGAGCTGATCGAATTTGCTTCAATTGCCGGTACTTTCTGCTCTTTGAATAAATTGACGTTCGACTTTTCAACCGCATGTGCCACAGGTTTCTTTTCTTCAACTGAAGCTGCCGGTTTTTGTACGGGAGCGGCAGGTTTGACTTCCGGAGCCTTCACCGCTTCTGCCGGCTTTTGTGCCTGCTCAACTGGCTTCTGCACCACTTCGGCCGGTTTCTGGACCACTTCCGCCGGCTTTTGGACCGGGGCGACCTCAGGAGCAGGTGCCGGCGCCGGGGCCGGTGTCGGAACGTTAGCAGGCGGAACCGGACCGGTGAAAGGTTTTTGCCCCGTAAACGGCTTCTCTCCCGTGAACACTTTGTTCGTTTCGTTAGGCATATTGGACATGTTCGGATCGTAGCCGGATCCTGCGGTCGGTATGAACACCGATTCGCCAATCATCAGCATGTTCGGATTTTTCAGATGCGGATTCGCTTGAATCAGACTTTGCAGCGGTACGCCCCAAGCTTTCGAAATTTTCCAAAGCGTATCGCCTTGAACGACGATATGCTTTTGCATCCCTTCCGGCGTGGTTGGCATCGTCGACGGAATTTTGACTTTCATACCAATCGTCAGCTTGTTAGGGTCTGCGATTTCCGGATTCAATTCAATAATTTTTTCCAGGGGCACGTTATATTTTTGTGATAACAAATATAGCGTATCGCCTCTTTTGACAATATGAATTTTCACGCGTGAGAACCTCCTCATGGGATTTGGGGAAAGGCACGGCATTAGCCCGGTTGAAATTACTACATTGTATGCAAAGGGTGGGCTTTTGACATCATGAGTACAAAAAAAATCCCGTTCGCCCTATTCGGGCAAAACGGGATTTCATCGATCGAACACCGCGTAAACCTTATACAATCGGCTCATACGCGTAGCTCGGGTACGTGCCTAATATACGAACCTGGCAGCCGATTGCCTCGATTTCGGCAATGGCGGACGGCAGCAGCACAGAATCCATCGGAGCTTCGATATCGATATAAAAATAATAGTTGCCGAGCTTCTTCTTCGTAGGCCGCGATTCGATTTTGGACAAATTGATTCGGCGCCAAGCGAAAGCCGACAATACTTGATGCAGCGCCCCAGGATAATCCTCTGGCAAGGTGATCAGAACGCTCGTTTTGGGAGTGCTCGTCTGCAGCTTCGCCAAGCTGCGCTGAACGGCTTCAGGTCCGGCAAGAACGAACCTCGTATAGTTATTGTCGTGGTTTTGAATATTTTCCGCAAGCAGCTGCAGTCCATTCAGATGCGCGGATGTGGCATTGCCGATCGCAGCGACGCCGTCGCCGGGAGCGCAGCTTTTCACATACCGGGCTCCTTCAGCCGTACTGCCTACGACCTCGACTTCCACATCCGGGAGGTACTCGCTCAGAAATTGCCGGCATTGGGCGAATGCAGGCGTGTAAGTCGCCACTTTTTTGATCCGGCCGAACTTCCGCTTCAGATCCGTTGAATCGGTCAGATCAAGGTCCTCTGCGTATCCGATTAAATTCATCGTGATCGGATATACCCATTCCGTCTGGATCGGCAGATCAACCTCGTGCACAAACCAGTCGATGTGAAGACTGACGGAGCCTTCGATCGTATTCTCGATCGGAATCGAGCTCCAGTCGGTTTGCCCGTTAACCGTGGCGAGAAATACGTCCGGAATCGACTTATACCGGACGAATTCAACCGACTTGTCCGCCGCGGGGCCTAGCAAATATCGGGTCGCTTCTTCGGTGAACGTACCCGGACCTAATAATGCGATCCGTTTCATACCCGTATTTCTCCTTTGATCTGTTCGAAGAATGAAGTGCTCGAGTCAGCTGCCGGAGTAACTTCCACGCCCGCAACGCTTGGCTTAAGCCATAGCGTGGTCGCGGTAATGTTCTCCCGGCGCAGCGTGTCCAGCAGGAAGCGTTCGAGCTCGGCCTTCCGGCTGCTGCTTGCGTCAACAAGCGCCAGCAGGGTCGGTCCCGCGCCGCTTAAAGCGACGCCGAGTGCGCCATAAGCGGTCGCCCCGGCCAGAATGTCGCTCATACCGGGGATCAGCGGTGCGCGATACGGCTGATGAAGAGAATCCTTCATCGCATGCCGGATCATGCCGAAGTTGCCGGTTGCGAGCGCCGCGACCAATAAGGACGAATGGCTTACATTGTATACGGCATCCTTCATCGGGATTTGCTTCGGCAGCACATTACGCGCTTTCTCCGTCGACAGCTGGAATTCCGGAATTGCGACAAGCACCTCGAGCCGCTCGTCCGGCGTAAGCCGGATATAGTCGGCACGCTCGCCGTCCCATGCCGCCACGACGATTCCACCGAATAAGGAGGCGCCGACATTATCCGGGTGATCCTCCAGCTTCGTCGCAAGCAGGAACAGCTCATCGATGCTCAGTGCATCACCTGCCAGAGCGTTAGCCGCCGCCAAAGCGCCGATAATAGCCGAAGCACTCGAGCCCAGCCCGCGCGTCAGCGGGATGTCGCTGTACATCGATATTTCGAGCTCCGGGATATGAACGCCCGCTTGCTTGAATACCATCTGCGCAACTTCGTAAATCAGATTCGACTTATCGGTCGGAACGCCGATCATGTTGTCGCCGTGCAGATGAATCGTCGTTTGTTCCGCGACGCCCATCTCGATCCAAGCATATAAATTAAGCGCCATGCCGAGCGTATCGAAGCCCGGTCCGAGGTTGGCCGTACTGGCCGGAACTTTGACGCGAACTTTGCGGGGTATCATTTACTTTTCACCTTCCAGCCGACGGATCGCCTCCATGACGGCTTCTTCCGAATCCTTCACGACAAGCGGCTCCGCATCAACCGTTTTGATGGCGATGTTCGGGTCCTTGAGGCCATGGCCTGTCAGCACGCATACAACCGTTTCTCCGCCCGCGAAGTAACCTTGCTTCTTCAGCTTCATCACGCCGGCAATGGACGCTGCGGATGCCGGTTCGGCAAAAATTCCTTCCCGTGCGGCAATCGTCCGGTAAGCATGCAGAATTTCATCGTCGGTGACGAAATTGATTTGACCTTTGGATTCTTCAGCCGCCTGCACCGCCGTTTTCCAGCTGGCCGGGTTGCCGATCCGAATCGCGGTCGCGACCGTCTCCGGTTCGGCGATCGGCTCGCCCTTCACGATCGCCATCGCGCCTTCGGCTTCGAAGCCGATCATGACCGGCAGCTTGTTCGCTTTGCTTAGGGCATGGTATTCCTTGAAGCCTTTCCAATAGGCGGAGATGTTGCCCGCGTTACCGACCGGAATCGCGAGATAGTCCGGCGCTTTGCCGAGCTGGTCGCACACTTCGAACGCCGCCGTCTTCTGGCCTTCGATCCGGTAAGGGTTCACCGAGTTGACGAGGGTGATCGGATGCTTCGCCGTAATTTCGCGCACGATTTCAAGCGCGCGGTCAAAGTTGCCTTCGATCGCGATGACTTTCGCTCCGTAAATAATCGCTTGCGCCAGTTTGCCAAGCGCAATGTTGTTGTTCGGGATCAGCACGATGCAGTTCAAGCCGCCGCGTGCGGCATAAGCGGCCGCCGCCGCCGACGTATTGCCGGTCGACGCGCACATGATCGTGCGGCTGCCTTCCTCCATCGCTTTCGCCACCGCCATCACCATACCGCGGTCCTTGAACGATCCCGTTGGGTTTAAGCCTTCATATTTAAAATAAATATCGAGATCGAGCTCATTCGATAAATTTTCGGCGCGTACGAGCGGCGTGTTGCCCTCCTGCAGCGTGAGCAGCGGCGTCTTCTCCGTCACCGGCAAATACGATTTGTACGTTTGCAATAATCCCTGGTATCTCATATGGTATAACTCCTCTGTTTGAAATAGAAGCCAAACATAGAATCAATGATAGGTTAGCCTTCCACGCGGTAGACGCTTTTCACTTTGCGGATGACCGGCACACTCTTGAACTGATCCAATACTTTGTTCATGCTCGCTTTGCTTGCATTGTGCGTGATGATGATGATTTCCGCATCCGGGTTGTTCGGATTCGGCTGCTGCAGCACGGATTCCAGGCTGACGTTGTATTCGCCGAATACTTGCGTGATTTTGGCGAGTACGCCCGACTTGTCTTCCACATGCAGCAGCAAATAATATTTGCTTTCGATTTGCTCGTCGCTCTTTAATCTCTTTTCCTTATATGGAATGATCGTTTGCATGCCGTTGACGCCCAGCTTCATATTTTTTACGACAGCCACGAGATCGGCAACGACGGACGTTGCCGTCGGCAGTTCGCCTGCGCCCGGACCGTAGAACATCGTTTCGCCGACGGCTTCGCCGTATACGTACACCGCGTTAAACACGCCGTTGACGGACGCGATCGGATGCGTATTCTTCACCATCGTCGGCTGAACGCCGATGCTGATATAACCGTCCTTGCGCTCCGCAATGCCGAGCAGCTTCACTTCGTAGCCAAGACGTTTGGCATATAGCATATCTTCGCGGCTGACATCCGTAATTCCCTTGACGCCGACGTCATCCAGCTTGATATCCGAGCGGAAACCAAGCGTTCCGAGAATCGTCATTTTGCGCGCCGCATCCAGTCCTTCGACGTCCGAAGTCGGATCAGCCTCGGCATAACCCAGCTCTTGGGCTTCCTTCAGCACATCTTCATACGATGCGCCTTCTTGGCTCATCTTCGTCAGGATGAAGTTCGTCGTCCCGTTGACGATGCCCATGATCTTCGTGATGCGATCCGAAGAGAAGCTCTCCGACAATGTGCGGATAATCGGAATGCCGCCCGCAACGCTTGCTTCGTACATGACATCGCAGCGCTTGTCGCGTGCTTTCGTCAATATTTCCGACCCGTGAAGCGCCATCAGGTCCTTGTTGGCCGTAACGACATGCTTCCCGTTCTCCAGCGCACGCAGAATGAATTCCTTCGTATGCTCGATGCCGCCCATCACTTCAACGATGACATCGATATTCGGATCGTCGATAATGTCCCAGATGTCTTCCGTTAGCTTCGCAGGATCGACGCCGATATTGCGGCGCTTGTCGCGGTTTTGAACCAATATTTTATCAATCTGAATGGGCGATCCAACCTGGCTTTGCAAATCTTCCTGGTGGCCTTCCACAATGCGCACGACTCCGGTACCTACCGTTCCGAGCCCTAGCAAACCAACCTTGATCGGCTTCATCTCTTCTTCTCTCCTTTAATGCGATTATCCTTGGCCGATGACCGACGCGCGCCGGACGCCGTCCTGCTTGCGCAGCTCTTCGAGCAGCGCTGTGAGCTGCTCCGCCATCATCGACGTTTCGACCGAAATGACGACATTCGCCATGCCCTGCAGCGGAATCGTCTGATTGATCGTCAAAATGTTGCCTTCGGAACCGGCGACCAGCCCAAGTACCTTCGACAGAATGCCTGAACGATGCTCCAGATCCATCGAAATCGTGACGATGCGCTCCCGTTCCAGCTGATTCAGCGGAAAAATGCCGTCTTTATATTTGTAAAATGCACTGCGGCTTAGTCCCACTTTCTCCACCGCCTCATGCACCGTCTTCACTTCGCCGCGGGTCAGCAGCTCTTTCACCTGCATCGTCTTCAGCACCGCTTCGGGCAAAATGTCTTCGCGAACCAAATAATAACGTTCCATTATTTCGTCCTCTCATAAAAGACTGCTGTTTTCCTATAGTGGACATTATATCGAAATTGGTTGCGAAGAGCAATAGACATTTACGTTATTCGCCGCGTTTTATTGGCGCCGGAAACAAAAGAAAGCTTCGAACGAAGCTCTCTGTTTGTACTGATATCAGTTGAACAATATTTTACTCGGCTTCGACGAACTCGAATTCAAAATCCGCAATGCGTACGTAGTGGCCGTCCTTCGCGCCTTTTTTGCGCAATGCGGCCTCAATGCCCATTTTCCGCATGATGCGCCCGAAACGTATGATCGCATCGTAGGAATTCAGGTTCATGCGCCGGACGAATTTTTCGATGCCCGGGCTTTCGACGATGAACGTATCGTTCTCGCGTCGAATCGTAAACTGATCGTCGCCCTTCTTCTCGTACCGATATATTTTCCGTTCCGTCACGTCGACGACTTCCTCGACCTCCGGAGTATCCGGTATTTGATCCAGAATATCCGCCGCGCGGTACAGCAGTTCTTGAATGCCTTGCTTCGTAAGCGACGACATCGGAATGATCTGGACCTCGCCCTCGTGTTCGGCAACCTGCTGCCGGAACCGCTCGAGATGCTCCGCCGCCTCCGGCATGTCGATTTTGTTCGCGGCGACGATTTGCGGCCGATCCGCCAACTTCGGATTGTACAACACGAGCTCCTCGTTGATCTTGACCCAATCCTCGTAAGGATCGCGTCCCTCGGAAGCCGCAATGTCGACAACGTGTATAATGACGCGCGTCCGCTCGACGTGACGCAGGAAATCGTGGCCGAGGCCAACGCCTTCATGCGCTCCCTCGATCAGTCCCGGCAAGTCCGCCATCACGAAGCTGCGTCCGTCGCCGACATCGACAACGCCCAAATTTGGCGTAATCGTCGTAAAGTGATACGCTCCGATTTTCGGCTGGGCCGCCGATACAACCGACAGCAGCGTTGATTTGCCTACGCTCGGGAAACCGACGAGCCCTACGTCCGCCATCACCTTCAGCTCCAGCACGACCCAGCGCTCCTCGCCTTCCTCCCCGTTCTCGGAAATATACGGCGCCGGATTCGCCGGCGTTGCGAAGCGCATGTTGCCCCGTCCGCCGCGGCCGCCTTTGGCGACAACGACCTGCTGTCCATGGCGCGTCAAATCCGCGATGATTTCCTGCGTATCGTCATCGATGATGACCGTGCCCGGCGGGATACGAACGATCATATCTTCCGCATTGGAGCCTTGGCCCGCCTTTGTTTTCCCTTTTTCCCCGCGCTCCGCCTTAAAGTGCTTCTGATAGCGGAAGTCCATCAGCGTACGCAAACCTTCGTCCACGCGGAAAATGACGTCGCCGCCACGGCCGCCGTCGCCGCCCCAAGGACCGCCGTTCTCCACGTATTTCTCCCTGCGGAACGAAATGAGTCCGTCTCCGCCGTTACCGCCTTTGACGAAAATTTTTGCCTTATCTACAAACATGGTGCCACCCTCTTATGTATGAAATGGAACACGGAATTGCACGTATACGGCATCGCCCTCGCCGCATTCGCCGAACTCGCTTAACGGAGCGGGGCTGCTGACTTTTAACTTGGCCCCAAGCTCGTCCATCGCGCTTTTGTCCTTCGTGTCGATTCGCACGATCAGCTCCGTTTCGGTTCGGCGAAACGTTAAGATGAGCGTTTCCGGTTCTCCGAAAGGCGAAGGTTTTACCGCAAATCGAAAGTGGTTGAGCGTAGCAATCACGAGCTCGGATATCTGCTTGACGTCGATCGGGAGATCGGCCAGGTTCACTTCGTTTTCGACGCGAACATCAAGCCGCAACGTGTTGCATACGGTGCGAAACGAGTGCAGATACAAAGCTAGCGAAGGATCGCCGAGCCTGGATACATGGCTGTCTTTGGCCATGTTTTCACTTATCTTGTCCACAATGTGCGGTAATTTTTCATATTTTTTTAAACGGATATATCCGTACAAAACTTGCAGCTCGTTCATCCAATCATGCCGGTGGTGATTCAATGTACGTAAAAACGTCAGGTGATTGGCTTCGATCATTCGTTGAAACGACTGCGCTTGACGTTGCCGATCGATGTAGATCCATGCGATAAAAGCGATGACGACAAGCAGCGCCATGACTAAACCAAGCAGCCACGAACTATTGTATGCGATCAACACGACAATCGGGATGAGCGCAGCTCCTCCCAGCAGCAATTGAATCCTTCGCCAATGCTCCATGATCGTTTCCCCGTTTCCTCTTATTCCCCCGTGAAACTGAACGCTTCAACTTGATGCAACCGGCTCAATATAAGAAAAGCTTCTATTCGGAGCACTTTCAACGATGAATGACCCTGCGTTAGAGGAAGCTTTTCTTGACAAATAGAATTTTGATTCACTGCGTTATCTGCGGAAAATCTTATAAATTCCATATTGTTAAGAAAAGCTTCTATTCGGAGCACTTTCAACGATGAATGACCCTGCGTTAGAGGAAGCTTTTCTTGACAAATAGAATTTTGATTCACTGCGTTATCTGCGGAAAATCTTATAAATTCAATATTGTTAAGAAAAGCTTCTATTCGGAGCACTTTCAACGATGAATGACCCTGCGTTAGAGGAAGCTTTTCTTGACAAATAGAATTTTGATTCACTGCGTTATCTGCGGAAAATCTTATAAATTCAATATTGTTAAGAAAAGCTTCTATTCGGAGCACTTTCAACGATGAATGACCCTGCGTTAGAGGAAGCTTTTCTTGACAAATAGAATTTTGATTCACTGCGTTATCTGCGGAAAATCTTATAAATTCTATATTGTTAAGAAAAGCTCCTTTTCGGAGCCCATTCCACGATGAATGACCCTGCGTAAGAGGAAGCTTTTCTTGACAAATAGAATTTTGATCCACTGCGTTATCTGCCGAAAACTTATAAATTCTATATTGTTTGCAAAAAATCCCTGACGACGATTGGCCGCCAGGGATGTAATGGACTTCGGACTAAACTTCAACAGCAGCTGCAACCGGAGCAGCGGTTACTGGGTAGACGCTCACTTTTTTGCGATCGCGTCCCCAACGCTCGAATTTCACAACGCCGTCCACTTTCGCGAACAACGTGTCGTCCTTGCCGATGCCCACGTTCGTTCCCGGATGAATTTTCGTTCCGCGTTGACGAACGATAATCGTTCCCGCAGGGATGTTTTGTCCATCCGCACGTTTAACGCCAAGTCGCTTCGCGATGGAGTCGCGTCCGTTTTTCGTGGAGCCTACACCTTTCTTCGAAGCGAATAGCTGAAGATCTAATTTCAACATCGTAGTCTACCTCCTTCATTTCGTAATGTCTTGCACCGAAACATGTTTGCCGTAGCTTTGCCGGATCGTTTCCAGCATGACGACCATCGATTCCAGCAGCAGCTGGACGTCGGCGCGTTTACTCTCGTCCGCCGTCCGAGGAACGACCGCTTGCAGCAGTCCGCTCTCCATCCGGGTTTCGAGCTCTATGCCCGACAAGGCTTCGATTGCATTGACCGTACCGACCGATACCGCGGATACGCCGGCGCAGACGATATCGTTGCCCGGGTTCGCGAATAAGGCGTGGCCTTCAATCTTGAAGCCGCCGATCGACCGATCATGCGCGTTGCGCTCGATCGTGACGCGTATCATACGCCGTCACCTCTTACGCTTGGATTTTTTCGATCGTCACTTTCGTATACGGTTGACGATGGCCTTGCTTACGACGATAGTTTTTCTTCGCTTTATATTTGAAAACGATAACTTTCTCGCCTTTGCCTTGTTTCTCTACTTTCGCAGTAACCGTTGCGCCGGAAACGACCGGGCTGCCCGTTACGAAGCTGTCGCCTTTGGAAACGGCCAAAACTTGATCAAACGTCACGCTTTCGCCTTCGCCGGCATTCAGTTTTTCGATGTAAAGAACGTCGCCTTCTTGAACTTTGTATTGCTTGCCGCCAGTTACGATAATTGCGTACATTGCTTGCACCTCCTCATGTCTCAGACTCGCCCTACGCCAAGGTGATGCCGCCGTCCTCAGGAACGCGCCATGCTTATCATTCTACCCGGTTGGTGCGGTTACAGCATGTTAAAAAACAACACACTCCAATATACTATCACATCCGCCTGCAAGAAGCAATGCTAGGCGATTATTTGTTGGACACTCCAACACCCTTACAGTTCGCATGTCGACCAATCAACGTTGAAGCGCAACCGATTCTCGCACTTTCTTCCTCGTAATCTCCAATAAGCCCAGCTTCGTCCATCCGACAACGGCGTTTTTCGTCCGGTCCTTCTTCATCCCTTGCTCCAGCCGGTCTACGATTTGCTGGCGATGCTTCTCCGTCTGCATATCGATGAAATCAACGATAATAATGCCGCCGATATCCCGCAGCCTGAGCAGCCGCGCAATCTGGTCCGCCGCTTCCAGATTCGTCTGGAAGACCGTTTCCTCGAGGTCCGTGGAGCCGATAAACTTCCCGGTATTCACATCGATGACGGTTAACGCTTCGGTCGGATCAATTACGATATAACCGCCGCTGGCCAGCCGAATGCGCTGCTGGAAAGCTTGGTCCAGCTGCTCCTGCACGTGATACTGCCGGTAGAGCGGCGTACCGCCCCGATGCACCTTGACTCGCTCGTGAAGATCCGGGGCCACGATGCCGATAAGACGGCTAAGTTCTTCGCCCTTGGATGCATCGTCGATAATGACTTCATCCATGTTCCGCGTGAACACATCCCGGACGAGCCGGTGCATCATATCGAGATCGCGATGGATTTCGCTTGGCACAGGGCTTCCGTGCTGCTTGGCCACAATGCCGTCCCAGACTTCGCGCAGAAATTTCAGGTCGTTCTCCAGCGCTTCTCGCGTTTCCCCTTCTGCGACGGTGCGCAGGATGACACCTTCTCCCGGCAGCCGCAAGTCGTCGCCGATATGCTTCAGTCTCGTACGCTCGCTTTCGCTTTCGATCTTGCGCGAGACGCCGACGTAATCCGCATTCGGCATATACACGAGCCAGCGCCCCGGAAGCGAATAATGCGTCGTTACGCGGGCTCCCTTGCCGCCGAACGGCTCTTTCATCACTTGTACGACGATCGTTTGTCCCGGCTTCAGCAGCTCGGCGATCGAAGGTTTCACTTTCGGTTGTTTATCAAGGTGCGGATGAAGAACATCATCGATATATAAAAAAGCGTTTTTTCCTTGTCCGATATCGACAAAAGCCGCTTGCATGCCTGGCAGCACGTTCACGACCCGGCCGACATATATATTGCCTACCAACTGTTTCGTTTGCGGATGCTCAACATAATATTCGACAACCTGCTTGTCCTCTACAATAGCAACCTGCGATTTGTTGTGCTCGCAATGAACGATCATCTGTTTCATGGCTCCACCTCGTCATCGCACAATGTATGTATATTTTACATCAAAAATTTCAATTGTGCACGGCTCGATTTGACCGCCATCACGGTTTCTGGAAGTATGTTTGAATTAACCGCTGTTCAGGAAGCACGGCTACGATTTTCCCTTGTTCGTTCATCACGTAGATCAAATGGTATCTCTCCCGCATGAACAACCGAAGAATGGCGCCGACGCCTCGCTGCCGGCCCACGACGATCGGCTGGGCGAGCGTTCCCTGAGCGATCAACGGAATCGTCCGATATTCGCGGTCCATCAGGAAACGCATGAAATAAAACGGGACGTTGCGGTACGCATACCAATTCGAATACAGCAGAAACAATCCGATCGCGAGCAAATTAAGCGGGATGCCGCCGAAGGCGATATGGACGAGCGCATACCCGATCAGCAGGAGGCTGAAGGCCAGGCTGCATACATAGGTGAGAACGATCGTCCGGTGAAAGGAAAGCCACAAGCTGCATAGCGATTGCAGGACGCGTCCTCCGTCAAGCGGCAGGATCGGCAGCAAATTGAATAAAGCGATCATTTCGTTCGCTCGGATGAAGTATTGGCTCCATGCTTCGCTCCATAAACCAAAATAAGACATCGCGAACGCGAACAAGATCATCATGACGTTCTGCAGCGGTCCGGCCAAGGCAACGATGATGTCTTCCCTTGCCGGTACGGCTCCCGGCTTATCCATGACGGCGACGCCGCCGAAAGGCAGCAGCTCGACGGCGACCACATTCCAGCCGAATGTGCGCGCAGCCGCGACATGGCCGAGTTCATGAATCAGTACGATGGCGAATAATACGACGACCTCCGTCAAATAACCGGTCGCAATCGAACCGAGCAGCACAAGGACGAACAATGGGTGCAGCCGGAACGTCATCCCCTTCCATTTAATCAAGCGGGATCACATCCGCCGGATTGACGTATTCGCCTTTTTTGCGAATCGATAAGTATAAGCCGGGAGAAGCTCCGGATTTGCCGGTTTGCGAGGCAACGGCGCCGATCGTCTCGCCTCCTTTGACCCAATCGTTCGCCTTCACATATACGACACCCAATCGGGCGTATACCGATTCGGTCTGGTCGGCGTGCCGGATCGTAACCGTCGACATGCCGTCCTGCGCCGTCTGCACGCCGGATACCAATCCGGCGTCCATCGCCGCTACCTCCGCTTCGGCTTTCGTCGCGATCACAACGCCTTTCGAGCCGGACGTAAACGGCTCCGCCACCGTTCCGCTGACCGGCTTGAAGCGAGGGCTTGCCGCATTGCCGTTAACTTTTTTAGCTTCGACCGGATCATTGTGGCCGAATATCGGAATAAACGACGGCGCGCCGTCAAACCATTGCTCATATAAAGCGGCAACCGCCGTAAAATCGAAGCTCTCGTTCAGGGAGCTTGCGATAAATGCTTTGCTTTTGTCCGCCCACGGCGCATCGGTCAAACGGAACAGCGCAACGACGCCAATATACAGGACGAAGCACAAAACAAGCTTCAGCTGCAGCTGTTTGCGCGTCGGCGGCGCCATCCACAATGTCCATCTCGATTCTTCTTCATCGTGTGGTGACGCTGGCTGCACACCGCTCGTACGCGTATAGCCGAAACGCTCGTTCCAGTTACGGCCCGCGTTTTTTTTCCAAGCGACCTCGGGATCGGGCTCGAATTCCGCGGGCTCGTCCGTATCGCGCGGCGGATCCCCCGCATAAAGTCGGATCGCGCCGTGCTGCAGCAGATCATCGATCGTCGGATCCGCTTGCGGATCTTGAGTGATCGGCGGTTTCGCCCGGCTAAGGCGTTCTTCCGCCCATTCCCCCCGCTCCGAGCGGCTATCCGTCATTCCGGCGGCCTCCGGAAGCTGCGACAGCTGATTGATCCGATCGCGTCTGCGCCGCCTCACATTTTCTTTGACATCCATATCCGAATCCCCTTTGAACGCCCGTCTTGAGAGCTTGTTTACTTCATAACTATGACAAGCCGGGTCGGAATATGAGCAAGCCTATGCCTCCGGTCATTGCGGCGAAACGCAAAAAACGCCGCAAACGGAATCTCCGCTTGCAGCGTCTCATAAGTCGTACGTTAGAACATTTCGTATTTTTCCTGGTGCACTTTAATGCTGAGCACAACCCCGACGCAAATCATGTTCAACAGCAGCGACGTTCCGCCATAGCTGATAAATGGCAGCGTAATGCCGGTAATCGGCATAAGTCCGATCATCATGCCGACGTTTTCGAAAATTTGGAATACGAACATCGAAACGATGCCGACGATAATAAAGGCGCCGCGCTTATCGTAACATTGAATGGATATGAGAATCATTCGGTAAATTAGCAGAAAATAGAGGAGCAGCAAAACCGAAGCGCCGACGAAACCGAACTCCTCGCCGATGATGACGAAGATAGAGTCCGAATAGGTGTACGGAACGCTTTTTTTCGAAGTCCCTTGCATGAAGCCGTCGCCCGACAAACCGCCGGAGCCTACCGCGATTTTCGACAGCTTCGATTGCAGCTTGTCGTCGCTCGAAGCATTTTCCGGGTCCATGAACGTATTGATCCGCTTATACCAATGCCCTTTGTTATGACTGTCCAGATAATCCTTAATTTCCAAATTATACGTATTGAACAAATAAAAAAACAAAGCGAGAAAAGCGGCTAAGGTCGCAACGCCAATCAACACATGCGAATATTTGACATTTCCGATCCAGAGCATCCCAAGCAGGATAACAAAATAAATAATCGCGTTGCCCAGGTCCGGCTGGATCAACACAAGCAAAAACGGCACGCACACAGTGGCGAAGATCGGCAGCAAGTCGGATGTCACCTTAAGCGGATTGCCTTCCCGTTTGCCGAGAAAATAAGCGACGGTCAAAATCAGGCATAGCTTCATCATTTCGGCAGGCTGAAACTGCAAGCCTCCCGGCAACTGGAACCAGCCGCTTGCTCCGTTGATCCCCGCGGTAAAATAAACCGCGACGAGCAGAACGATGCCGACACCGTAAAAATATAACGAGCCCTTCAGCAATAACCTATAATCGAATATGGCAACGGCCAGCAAAGCGATAAAACCGACTACGAAAAAAATCGCTGTTTTGATTTCCGAACCGGCAAACTTCGTGCCGAACGTTGCGCTGTAAACGACAATGACGCTGATGACCATAAGCATGGCCAAAATGACGACGATGCCCCAGTCTATTTTCTTAAGCTTTAACAGCAATACGATCAACCCATTCCGAAAAACTTCTTGAATCTGTAGAAGACACCGGGCTTTTCTTCAAGCTGCATCAGCGGAACCGCATCCCCCAAAATCCGGCGGGCGATATTGCGATAAGCAATGGCTGCGCGCGACCCGGGATTCATGACGGTGGGCTCCCCGCTATTGGCCGCCTTGATGACATGTTCGTCATCCGGTACGATCCCGATCAAATCGATCGCCAGCACTTGGCATATTTCGTCTATGTCGAGCATTTCGCCGTTCTTCAGCATGTTCTGGCGAATCCGGTTAATGATCAGCTTCGGCGATTCGATTTCCGTTTGCTCCAGCAAGCCGATGATCCGGTCCGCGTCTCGAACCGCCGCTCGCTCAGGCGTCGTTACGACAATGGCGCGATCCGCTCCGGCAATCGCGTTTCTGAACCCTTGCTCGATACCTGCCGGGCAGTCGATGATGACATATTCGAACTCCTTCTTCAGCTCGGCGACGACGTCTCTCACCTGCTCTGGAGAAACCGCGTGCTTGTCTTTCGTCTGCGCGGCCGGAAGCAAGTACAGCTCGTCGAACCGCTTATCCTTAATTAACGCTTGCTGCAAGCGGCAGCGTCCTTCAATTGCATCAACCAAGTCGTAAATAATCCGATTTTCCAGCCCCATGACGACGTCCAAATTACGCAAGCCGATATCGGTATCGACCATGCATACTTTTTTCCCGAGCAAAGCGAGCGCAGTACCGAGATTGGCCGAAGTCGTCGTTTTGCCGACGCCGCCTTTGCCGGACGTGATTACGATTGCCTCTCCCACACGAATCACACTCCTCTATATTCCATTGCCGCAGGACGCATGCGATGAAAATGCGTCAGCTTGTCGATTTCCATCTTGCCGTCCTTCAAATATGCGTATTCCATCGAAAACTGTTCGACGCCCCACTCTTCGGGCGGCCGGCTGATCACATCGGCGATGCGCAGCTGTGTCGGCTGCAGCAGAGAAGCGGCAATGACCGCCTCCGTGTCGCCGTCGACGCCGGCATGCGCCATGCCGCGCAATGCACCCATCACGTAGATGTCGCCGGTGCATACGATCGTGCCACCCGGATTCACGTCGCCGAAAAATATCAGATTTCCGTCATGGTGCAGCGTTTGCCCCGAACGAACGATGCCCGACAACGTCTTTAACGATTTGCCGGGCTTGCCTTCCACAGGTTCGTCCGATTCGATCGATTGGATCGATAAATTGCCCACCTGCACGATCAGGTTGCGGATTTCTTCCTTCTGTTCTTCGGTCACGATACGACCTCCGAGCTTGACATCCACTTGGATTTCCGGTCCCGACAAGATGCGGGAGTGCGATTTTTCAAGCTTAAAGCGCAGCTCCTTGAGCAGATCGGAGAATAAACATGAGTCGTCTAATATAAAAACGAGGCCATCCCGCACCCCTTTAATTGTGACATATCGATTAGCCGCAGACATTGACCTCGAGCCCCCCAACGAATACAATTCGCCCTCGTTTTGCTGATATCCTGCTATCGCTGCGAAAAGTTTTAGCTCTGCTCCTCTTCCTTCTTACTTTTATCGGCACCTTCCCATAGCTTTTTCAATGGCAAGTACAACGCCAGAGCAAACGTGACGTTCAGCAGCAAGCTCGGCAGAATATGATGCACGAGCGCCCATGTGTAGGGTTCATGAATAACCTTGAACAACGTATAAATGCTCCAGACGGTGGAGTCGAACAGCACGTTGCCGATCAGCAGAATGCCTGTCATGAGAGGAAGGCTTAGACGGTTTTTGTTCAGAACAAGCCCCGTCGCATAACCGCCGAGCCCCATGGAGAACGTATATACGCCGATCATATGGCCGTAAAACACGACGTCGTGCAGCATGCCGAACAATAATCCGAAAAAAAGGGCATAATGGCGGTTCATATAAACGGCGGAGTAAAGCACGATCGTGAAGACGAAATGCGGAACGATTCTTGTATGCCATTCGTCCGGAATAAGCCACGGCATAACCGTTCCTTCAAGCAGGAATAAAACGAACAAAATAAGGACGATAATATGTGGCCGCATCGTTATTTCTCCTCTAGCTTCGGCACTTCGATAACGAACACTTCCGTCCAATGCGAGAAATCGGCGGCCGGTTTAATCGTCGCCGTGCTGGTCAGTCCCGCTTCGCCCACCTGGCGGGAAACGACCGTCCCAATGACAACCCCGCGCGGGAACACAAGTCCGATACCGGAAGAGATGATCGTATCCCCCTTGGCGAGCGGATCGTTTTCCGCGATTTTCGTCATGGTCAGCATGCCGGTTTGCTTGTCGTACTTCTCGATCATCCCGAACGACTGATTTTCCTTGTTATAAACCGTTGCGGCGATTGCCTTGGTCGTGCCGGAATTTTCGTCCAAGTCCGTAATGAGCTGCACCGTGGAGTAGAAATGGGCAACCTCCGTCACCCGGCCGATCAATCCGTCAACCGTGGCGACAGCCATATTCGGCTCGATGCCGTCGCTGGAGCCAAGATTGATCTTGATCGTGCTGTTGAACGGATCCGGGTTCGCCGCGATCACTTGAGCGATATGGTATTTGTAATTGTACATGTTTTTTTGCTTTTCGGTAAAATCCAGCGCTTTTTTCAGCCGTTCATTCTCCTGCTGTATCATGTTGTACGTATATTTGTCACGGTAGTAATGAGCCGCCGTAATTTTCAGCTCTTCGTTTTCCTTGTAGATGATACGCATCTTCCGAATATCTTCAAACAAGCCCGCTATATAAGAAGCGGGCTTGTAAATTAAGCCTTGTGCGAAGGAAACCGTATCGTTCACGAATTTTTCCGGCCAAGACAACTCATCGCGTTTGTTCAAAGTAAATCCCATGAGCGCAATGAAGAAGATTAACGCGAACAGCAATAATATCAATCGTTTGTTCCCGAGCAGCTTAAACAGAATAAACACCTTCCAACTCTAAGATAAACGGCTCCCGCCGTCCAGTTCGGCGCATTCGTTTACCGATGAAATATTACCTTCTGGATTTGCCGGCAGGCCCTGTCTTTGATTTGAACAGATGGATGTTCTCGAGTGCGCGGCCGGTTCCGATCGCTACGCAATCCAGCGCGTTTTCCGCAACAAGCACGGGCATGCCGGTTTCGCGTGCCAGCAGCCGGTCGAGATTGCGCAGCAGACCGCCGCCGCCGGTCAAGACGATGCCGCGATCCATAATATCGGCCGCAAGCTCCGGCGGGCATTTCTCGAGCGTCACTTTTACTGCCTCGATAATTGCGTTAACGGTATCGGCGAGCGCTTCCGTAATTTCGTCGGACGTGACGGCCATCGTTTTCGGCAAGCCGGATACAAGATCCCGTCCGCGGATTTCGATCGACTCCACTTTGTCGAGCGGCAGAGCCGAGCCGATTTCCAGCTTGAGCTGCTCCGACGTCCGCTCCCCGATCATCAGGCTGTACGTTCGTTTAATATAGCTGCTGATCGCATCGTCCATCTCGTCGCCGGCCACCCGGATCGATCGGCTGGTCACGATGCCGCCAAGGGAGATAACGGCTACCTCGGTCGTGCCGCCGCCAATATCGACAACCATGCTGCCCGTCGGCTCCCAGACGGGAAGATCGGCGCCGATTGCCGCGGCGAACGGCTCCTCGATCGTAAACGCTTCACGGGCACCCGCTTGCTTCGTGGCGTCCTCGACGGCGCGCTTCTCCACCGCGGTGATGCCGGAAGGCACGCATACCATGACGTTCGGGTGACGCGGGAATAACGATCTTTGCTTCTGGGCTTGTCTAATAAAATATTTGATCATCGTCGCCGTCGTTTCGAAATCGGCAATAACCCCGTCCTTCATCGGACGAACGGCACGAATGTTGCCGGGCGTGCGGCCGATCATTTTTTTGGCCGATTCGCCGACCGCTTCGATTGTTTTCGTATCGGTACGCAAAGCAACGACGGAAGGTTCTCGGACGACAATGCCTTTCCCTCTTACATAAACAAGCGTATTGGCCGTGCCAAGGTCAATACCCAGATCTTTCGAAAAACTGCCGAACATGGCATTCATCTCCCTTTCCTATCCGCAAAATAACCCCACAAAGTGCAGTCTTGCTTCGAAGCTGATTCAGGTACTTTGCGGGGACCCCGAAACTTATAAATTCTAAACCTTCAAGGATAACGGCTTGCGCCGTTCTAATCGCTTTTACCGAGCTTCTGATCGAAGCCTATCGATGATCCTGAAATATTATTATATTACATTAGCCCCTGCTCCTTCAAACTTACAAACGTCCGGTCTCCGATCACGATATGATCCAATACGTCGATGCCGATAATTTGGCCGGCTTCAATGAGCCTGTTCGTCAAATGGATATCTTCCGGGCTCGGAGTCGGGTCGCCGCTAGGATGATTGTGAGCGCATAATATTGAGGCGCTGCTCCGCTTAATGGCGGCGCGAAAAACTTCACGGGGGTGAACAAGCGAGCTGTTTAGCGTGCCCATCGACAGCGTCTCTTGCCCGATGACATGATTTTTCGTATTGAGGAACAAACAAACGAAGTGCTCTTTCTGCAAATACCTCAAGTCTTCCATCAAATAGTCGGCCGCATCCTTCGGCGAGCGGATTGTGACCGCCTCGTTCATCGCGCTTCGCGCCAGCCTCCGTCCAAGCTCGATGCCGGCTTGAATTTGCGCGGCCTTGGCCCGCCCGATGCCTTTGATTTCGATTAGTTGATCCGTACTCATATCAACTAAATTGCGCAAACCGTCCGTTTGCTTCAGCAGTCTTTGCGCCACATGAACGGCCGATTCGGAAATCGTCCCCGTTCGCAAAATGATGGCGAGCAGCTCGGCGTTGCTTAACGCCCCAGCCCCGAATTGCAGCATGCGTTCTCTAGGTCGTTCCTCATTCGGGACATCGCGCAATGTGTAATTGAGCGATTCCATGAATTCCCCTCTTTCATCGGTATGGTGGCACTACAATATTCGACGACGATATTCGCGACAAAAAGTTTACAGCACCTCCACGCCAAAATCGACAAGCATATTCGCAAGCAGCGACAGCGGCAATCCGACAACGTTGAAATAGCAGCCTTCGATCGACTCTACGATCGTGGCGCCCAGCCCCTGAATTGCGTAAGACCCGGCTTTGTCCATCGGCTCGCCCGAAGCGACATATCGCGCGACTTGTTTTTCGGTCAGCGGCTTCATATGTACGTCCGTAATGCGGTGCGCAACGGAAAGGCGTCCGTCCGCGGAATTCAAGCAGGCGACGCCGCTGTACACCAAATGCGTGCGGCCTTGCAGCAGCTGCAGCATAAACTCGGCGTCCCGTTCGTCCTTCGGCTTGCCCAGCACCCGATTGTCGATGACGACAATCGTGTCCGCGCCGATGACGATGCCTTGCTCGTCCGGTTTGAGCCGCTCGGCAACCGCCTGAGCCTTGCGCACGGCAAGCGTTTCGACGATTTGCGCCGGGCTCCAGTCGTCCGGCGTCGTTTCGTCCACATCGCTCACTTTCACCTGATAAGGCAGGCCAAGCGCGCGGATCAACTCCTGCCGACGCGGTGATGAAGAAGCTAGGATAAGCGGCAAATGCGATGTCATGTTCATTCTGAATCCTCCTAAGCTTGAAACTACAACTTGCGATAAATCCAAATGGCTGCAATGACGCCGATTAAGCTCAATACGCTTATTTTAACCTGAATATGTATTTCATATTTTAGCGCATCCAGATCCAGTTGCGGCTCCCAGGCAATCGTGGTCGATTGGGTCAAAAAGGAAATGCCCGGCACCGGGGCGAGAAGATGCGCCGCCAGCGATCCTGCTATAAGTCCGATAAGCAAAAAAACAATTAAGACGAAGTTGTTTTTTTTCAAAAGCCGATCATCCTTCGCTCGTCATTATCGCTTCGGCAATCGACGATTGATACGGTCCATCGACGGCAGACCGGAAAAATCGACAACGAAGCTCTATTCTATTATACGGGCAAAGCGGAATCAAGACAATGAACCGGCATTGGACCCAAAGACTCAAATTCGTCACTTTTGAGTACCGAAAACCGCGCGCCAGAAGGATTTGGACATATTTTCCGGCTTACTCCCGCAGTAAACTCTAGTACAATTGTTTGGGAAGGAGGGCATGTGATGAACAAAATAGCAACGATGCTGCTCGTTACCGTTTTGCTCTTCGTGTTCCCTGCCCAAGCTTTTGCCGTCAAAATTGTCGTTGATGCCGGACATGGCGGCAGTGATCCAGGCGCGATCGGAGTTAATCAACTTCGCGAGAAGGACGTCAATCTCGATATCGCCATGAAGCTCAAACAGCAGCTGATTGAGCGGGGCTACGAGGTCACGCTTACGCGCATCGGAGACAACTACATAAGTTTAAGTAACCGGGTCGATTTCACGAATCAGGCGAAGGCCGACCTGTTCGTCTCCATCCATGCCAATTCGCATTCGTCGTCATCGGCGCGAGGAAGCCTTGTCCTGTATTACGATAACGCTTACCCGCAAGCCGATTATCCGTCAAGCCCGGAGATGGCGGCGCTGACGCCGAAGAGCAAAAAACTGGCGACGTCCGTGCTTGACGGGGTCGTAAGGTCTGCCGGAACGGCCAATCTCGGCATCGTGCCTAGCGCCGTTTACGTCGTCCGATCCGGGACGATTCCAAGCGTACTGGTTGAAACCGCTTTCTTATCGAATGCACAGGACGCGGCCATGCTCTCACAGCAGTCGGTACGCCAGAACATGGCGAATGGCATCGCAAACGGCATTGCCGCCTATTTGCCCGCCGTATTCTCGGACATTCGTTCCGACTACTGGGCCTTCGATTCGATCGCCCGATTGAAGGAGAAGGATATCATCCATGGCGATAACGGCAAATTCGCCCCGGAACGCAGCATTACGCGAGCGGAATTCACGGCGATGTTGTCGCAAGTCGTGCAATTGTCCAAGGTGACGCAGAACGGAGATGCATCCAATGCCTCTTCGAATAGCGACACAACCTTCCCTGACCTGCAGCAGTCGCACTGGGCATACGGCGCGTTGCAGCAGGCGATCCGGCTAGGCATTATGCACGGTTATCCCGACGGGACGATCCAACCGGATTCGGCCATATCCCGTGCGGAAATAGCCGTCATGCTCGATCGCGCGGTCCAAATCGCGAATGGGACGCCTTCAAGCGAAGGAAACGCGGGCACAGGCACCGGAAGCGACGGCAGCGACAATGCCGGAGCCGCATCGGAACCGGAAACCTCCGGCAACGATGCATCTTCCGATGCAAAAAGCGAAGCAACACCCGGGCCGGTCACAACGGCAGCAGCAAGCCCGCAGCAGGAAGACAATTCAGCGTACGAAGCGATATTCGGCGACGTGCCTGAACAATTCTGGGCCGCAGCTTCCGTGTACAAATGGAACAAGCTTGGCATCATTAAGGGAACCGAAGCAAACGTATTCGAGCCGAACCGCTCCGCCAAACGCGCCGAAACGGCCGTCATGCTGGATCGGTACATGCAACAAGCAGGAAAGTAACCATCTCAACATCTCGTAAGCAATCCTATTGTCATACTTAATAAGACCGGAGAATCGACGGGGTGCAGTGCTCCCCTCGCCTCTCCGGTCTTTCCTCTTTATTGAATGCCGATCGTCTCGAGCAGCTCTTTCTCCGCCAAGATATAGCTCATCGCGGACGATTGAACCTGCCATAACATCGACGAACTCGGATTTTTGTTGTATTTGTCCATCGCGACAATCGCTGTATTCACCGCATTGTTCAACTGTTGCTGCAAAGCTTTCGTTTGCTCCGGCAATCCGGCTGCCGCCTTCGGCACAAGCTGGGTCCAAGCCTGGTGATCGCTTTGAATCGTTTTGACCGTGGCGGCATCGAGTGTCCCGGGCGTCAGCTCGGCTAAATGAACAAGGGTCAGCTTGATCAGTGAATCCATAAGAGACGCGCCTTGATTAAAATACGACTCGGCTTCGTCCTTCGCGCCTGAATAATAAATCCGATTTGCTGCAGGCAGCTCTATCGGTTTCGCATATACTTCCGTTACTTGGCTCTCCAGTTGGGCTTTAATTGCAGCCGCATTGTCCTTCGTATCGCTGATGCCCGCATATACCCGATACATGTCCTGATCCTGCGAAGCGGCGGCTAAACCCAATTGTCGGAGCTCCTCTTGCGCGGTTTGTGCGCCGTCCTTCGTGCTGAATACGCCGTACTGCAGCATATAATACGATTTCGGCTCGATTTGAACGTCGACGGCCGTCAGATTATCGGTATTGAGCACGGGCTTCGCCCCGTCCGTCGAAGCTGTGCCTTGTCCGTTGTCCGGCTGCTTCAGCGGAATAACCCCACTTTCACCGGACACGGCCGTGCTGTTTTCTTTGGGCTCCGTCACTTGCGACGTTCCCTTCTTGTCCTGGTCGGAAGTAAACATCGATAGCACGAGGAAGCCGAATACCGCTCCCGTGACGATCGCTCCCGTCACCGTGATGAATATTTTCAGCCATGACGGCTGTGTGCTTCGTCCATAACGCATCGATCGGTGCAGTTCCTCTTCGATGACGGGCACGTGGTATGGCTCTTCCTCCCTGTAAGATCGGCCGCCGGTTTGACTTTGCGCCTGATTGCGCATAGGCGTCCGGCGGTAGGAGCGCTCGTCCGGCTCGGATCTGCGTTCGCCGCTATCCCGGATCATTTGCTCCAATCGGTCCGTTTCATCGTTATATGGGGCATTCCAGCGTATATCTTCATTTCTGATCGATTGAATCGTCTTCGGCCGATCTTCGCGCTCTTCAACGACTTGAAAGTCCTCCTCATACAAGGGAATAATGTTATCCTGTTTATCCGCTGCCGGCAAATCGACCTGACGTCCGTCGCGATCGAATCGATATGTGATTCTCGCCTTGTTCATTTCGCTCTCTCCCTTGTCCGATTACTCTTTCATGTACAATCTATGAACGAGGCGCCGATTTTATGATCTCTTTTATTTCCATAAATGATCGCCGCAAAAACTGGGAACGCTACAGCTAAGACAAAGAAGCGAAAGGGGCAATAACCGTGAGCCCGTTTTACCAAACGTTAATACTGTTGGTCGTGGCGATACTGATTGTAGGCTCTGTCGTTACGGTGCTGGTCGGACGCAGGCAGAGGTCGGGCAAAGACCACGATGTCAGCTATACGCGGCAGAAGCACACGATTTTGGCAAATCCGATTTTTTATTTGTATATTTTGATGCCGATTGCGGTTATTATCGGCGCATATATCTTATATGTCGCATCCGGAGAAATAAACAAATGAAATGAAACATGATCACAGGAGGAAATCCGTGGAGAAACGCAAATATTACGTGTCGGTGCAGGCGGGGACGGTGCTGTCCGATCAGGGAGCGGCCGCTTACGAGCTCGAGATCCTTGCGACGGACGAGGAAGCGGAGCATATCCGCATGCTGATGGACGAGAAGAGGGAGGCCGAAGATCCGAACTATCTCCACTCGCACGTTCCGGGCATTCCGTACCATCACGATTTGGTCAACGATGTGGACGATTATTATATTCAGGCGCTTTATGAGGAAATTTACAAAGTGGGAACCGAGGAAACGAAAAAGTTTATCGACAGCATGGATATTATGAATTAGCCTGGCCCGAGGGGCCAGGCTTTTTTGCGCATACCGATTGTCATTTCCGTTCAGCGTCGGCCGTCAACGCCAAAGCTCTCCTTGGCTGGTCGACACGGCAATCGCGCCGGACTGGAATAGCTCGGGCAGCTGCGCCGCCGAGTCCACGAAACCGCCTAGAATTATATCGATCCCCGTTTCGCGGCGGACCTCGCTTAGTTTAACATAAGCGAAGCAGGGCATCAGCTCGATATAATCCGGTTTGCCGCTGTCAGCCGTCTTTATAATCGTGCGAATCGAATGCGAATCGATCATAAAGCCGCGCTGCACCGTAGACATCCCGTATTTCTTCGCATGAACGAGCGTCGAAGCCCGCGTGCTGATTATGCCGTTCACCTTCATATCTTTGGCTAAAAAATGGATCGATGCTTCGTCCTCCTTAATTCCTTTCAAGAGATCGAGGTGGACGTACAGCTTCTTGCCCGCCCGGCGCACGGCGTCCACGATGCCCCGCAAATGAATGATTTCGCCCTCCAGCAAAAAAATCGAATCGGACGGGGCGGCGAACGCCTTCTCCAATTCCTTCATATGGCGGACAGCCGGTATGACCGAACCTTGTTTCATCTGAACCGCTCCGCCTCCTTCCAACAGGTTTATTCGAACCGGACGACCGAATGGTACTCCTCTTCAAAATGGCGCAGCTGCTCCTCACGCTCCTCTTCGCTCCAACCGAACAAAGATGCGAGCTCCTCATGCAGCGAAACGTATACGCCGGCCAGCTTCCGCCGCTCGAAAAGCAGCCGGCCGGAGCGACGGATCAGAAAATCGCTTAACGTGCAGATCATTTCGGCTTCCGCGCAATATCGCAGCTCGGCGGACAACAGTAACCGCTCGATATCCGCAGCTTCGCCTTCGCCGCCTTCGGCAATCCGCGACGCCGCATGTTCCACGATGCGCTTCGCGTTTGTGCCGTATTTGCCTACAAGCGCTCTAACGTCATCTTCTCGGATGTGAAGATATCCGTAACGATTCGCCAGGTCGGCGATAAAACCGTTCACGGCTTCAGGCGAACCGAAATTGCCTCCCGACAGCACGATTCCGTCCGTCGTGCATCGATCGAATCGGCGGCCTTGCTCCGCTTGCAGCTGCCGTACGACTAGATCGACAACGCGCTCGGCCATTTTACGGAAGCCGGTCAGCTTGCCGCCCGCGATGGAAATGAAGCCGGACGGCGCAACGAAAATTTCGTCCTTGCGAGACAGCTCCGACGGAGATTTGCCGTCTTCGTGAATGAGCGGACGCAAGCCGGCCCAGCTCGACTGGATATCCTCTATGTTAAGCTTCAAGTCCGGGAACATGGAATTGACCGCGCTAAGAATGTAATCGACATCCTGACGCGTAACGACCGGTTTGTCAATGCTCGCTTTGTACTCCGTGTCCGTCGTGCCGACATACGTTATTTTCCCGCGTGGAATCGCAAACAGCATCCGTCCGTCCGGAACGTCGAAATAAACCGACTGGTTAATCGGAAACCGGTCATGGCTGATGACGAGATGGACGCCTTTCGTCAAATGCAGTCTTTTGCCGTACAACGATTTGTCGCGCTCCCGCAAGCCGTCGACCCAAGGGCCGGTTGCATTGACGATTTTGCGCGCATGGATACGATAGCTTTCGCCGCTCCGCCGGTCCGTAACGACGATGCCGATCACCGTGCCGTTCGGGTCGTAAAGCAATTCCGTCGCTTCGGCGTAATTAACGCAGTATGCGCCGCGCTCCGCCGCCGTTTTCATAACCTCAACCGTTAATCGGGCATCGTCGGTCCGGTATTCGATATACAACCCGCCGCCGACGAGCACGTCCTTGCGGAGCAATGGCTCCAGCCGCATCGTTTGCTCTTTCGATACCATGACCCGTCTTTCGTTCTTGACGACCCCCGCCAGCCTGTCATACACCCATAGGCCGACCGAGGTCGCAAGCTTGCCGTACGAGCCGTTCTTAATGAGCGGCAGCAGCATTTTCTCGGGGATGACGATATGCGGCGCATTGCGGTACAAGATCGCGCGCTCCCGGCCGACCTCTTGAACGAGCTTGATTTCACCCTGTTTCAAATATCGAAGTCCGCCGTGAATCAGCTTCGTCGAGCGGCTACTCGTCCCGGCGGCGAAATCCTGCTTCTCGACGAGACCCACCGTCATGCCTCGCGCTGCGGAATCGAGCGCGATGCCCGCGCCCGTAATGCCGCCGCCGATGACAAGCAGATCCAGCTCCCGCTCCGCCATGCGCTCAAGCGTCGCCCTTCTTCCGTAATAAGACAATTCGGCTTGCTTCGCTCTCTTGACCTCATGCTTCTCCATCGTTCCTACCCCTTGTTATCGTAAGTTATTTATAACGGGCCGCGATTCGGTCAATCGTCGTCGCGTTCCCAATCCATCGTTCGCTTGACGGCCTTCTTCCAGCCTTTGTATAGCTTGCTCCGTAACACTTCTTCCATCTCCGGCTCAAATACGGTCCCGCTCCGAGTTTGACCGGAAAGCTGCTCCATCCGCCAGAACCCGACGGCGAGCCCTGCCAAATACGCCGCGCCTAGCGCCGTCGTTTCGGTCAGCTTCGGTCGCTCGACGCTCGCGGCCAAAATATCCGCCTGAAACTGCATCAGAACCTTGTTCGCCACCGCGCCGCCGTCCACGCGAAGCGATTTGAGCGTAATCCCGGAATCGGCTTCCATCGCCCCGAGCACGTCCTTCGTCTGGTACGCAAGCGATTCCAGCGTCGCCCGGATAAAGTGCTCCTTCTTCGTCCCTCGGGTGAGCCCGAATACCGCTCCGCGCGCGTACATATCCCAATACGGCGCGCCTAGCCCGGCAAAAGCCGGCACGACGTAAACGCCGCCGGTATCGTCCGTTTTCCCCGCCCACAACTCGGAATCTGCGCTGGATTCGATCATATGCAATCCGTCCCTCAGCCACTGAATCGCCGCACCTGCGATAAATATGCTGCCCTCCAGCGCATAGGTCACTTTATCACCGATTTTCCATGCAATCGTCGTCAGCAGCCCGGACCCAGAGCGGATCATTTGGATGCCGGTGTTCATCAGTAGAAAGCACCCCGTCCCGTACGTGTTCTTCGCCATTCCCGCTTCAAAGCACGTTTGCCCGAACAAGGCCGCCTGCTGGTCGCCTGCGTCGCCGGCTACCGGTATTTCCGCGCCGCCGAACGTATGCGGGTCGGTTACGCCGTAGATCTCGCTGGACGACTTTACTTCGGGCAGCATAGCTTTAGGGATGTCGAGCGCCTCGAGCAGCCGGTCGTCCCATTCGAGCTTGCCGATATCGAACAGCATCGTTCTCGAGGCGTTCGACACGTCGGTCACATGCTTCACCCCGCCGGTCAGCTTCCAAATCAACCAGCTGTCAACCGTGCCGAACAGCAAGTCGCCGTTACGCGCTTTGTCCCGAGCGCCTTCGACGTTGTCGAGCAGCCATTTGATTTTCGTCGCGGAGAAATAAGCATCCACAACCAAGCCTGTTCGTTCCAAAATATAAGGCGCAAGTCCCTTTTCCTTCAACTCGTCGCAGAGCTCCGCCGTCCGGCGGTCCTGCCAGACGATCGCATTGTAAATCGGTTTACCGGTCGTCTTATCCCACACGATCGTCGTCTCGCGCTGGTTCGTAATGCCGATCGCCGCGACCTCCTGCGGCTTTACTCCGGTTTTCTCCAGCACTTCGCGGGCGACGCCGCTCTGGGTGCCCCATATTTCCATCGGGTCGTGCTCGACCCAGCCCGGTTTCGGAAAATGCTGCGTGAACTCCTTTTGCGCCGTGCCTGCGATTTCCCCGTTCGCGTCGAATAAAATCGCCCTGGAGCTTGTAGTTCCTTGATCGAGCGCCAATACATATTTTTTGTCCATCCGCGAAAGCCTCCCCTAATTAAGCTCCGGCCTGGCGGCCGTCCATACTCCCATTATACGGCAAACCCGGGTTCGGGAGGTGAAGAAAGCTCCATTCATGACAAAAAGACAGCCAATATGCATGTGTAAAGAAGCGTTCTTCTTTAACACCATATCGGCTGTCTCCATCGTCTCACAGCGAAATTATTTACTTATGGCTTATTGTATATGACGAACGGCGAATTGTAAACCGCTCCGATCCGCCTTATACGATCTGATTCCGCTTCAGAATCGAAGTGAGCTTGATCTGATCGTTGCGGATCCAAACTTTCGAATATTCGATCGGCATGTCGTTGTCCGTATACGTCGTTTGCTCCAGCATCGTAATCGGAGTGCCTTTGTCGATCTGCAATATTTTCGCGATCCGCTCGTCGGCGCCTTTTGCCAAAAAGGACCGTTTGCCCCATACGATTTTTGTTTTGTACTCGTGCTCGATAATGGAAAATAACGTCGCTTGTTCAAAATCGTATTGGTCGAGTCGCGGGTAAAGCTCTACCGACAAATAGTTTTCAAGAAACACGACCGGCGTTCCCTCAAAATAACGGAGCCGCTGCAGCTTGTACACATCGCTGCCCGTGCGCAGCTTGAGCAATCCGTCAATCGGCTTCGCGACCGCGATCGTTTCGACCTTCATCAGCTTCGTGACGAAGTTTTTCTGATTTTCGATCATCGTTTCGGCGATGGATATGAGCCTTTCCGCAAGCGGGTACTCCAGCTGCTCGCCGATCACGAACGTACCCTTGCCATGAATTTGCACGAGAATGCCTTCGGTGATCAGCTGCTTGATCGCCTGCTTGATCGTTCCGCGGCTAATGTCGAGCAGCTCGGCCAAGTCCGCCTCCGACGGCAGCTTTTCTTTGGCCTTCCAGTCGCCGTTCGCGATTTTTTCCTTAATCCAATTCTGCACCTGAACGTACAGCGGTTCAGGGCCGCTTTTATCAATCGTCGGTTTCAATCGGTTCACCCTTTGTGCTTAGATACTACCACTATAGCATGTTCGGATTTTTTTACCATAATAGAATTTGTAAGTTTCCCGCGGGCGGCGTGATTAGCGTTCGCCTTTTTCGTATGGAATGCCGCTTGCTTTAGGCGGTCTTGCTCGCCCGACGAGACCGGCAAGAATGAGAATCGTCAGCACGTAAGGCAGCATTTGAATGAACGCCACCGGCACATATTCGGCGAATCCGAATACTTGCGCGGACGAGCTGATCGCCTGCGCGAACCCGAAGAACAACGCGGCCAGCATCGCTCCCGCTGGATGCCATTTGCCGAAAATGACCGCAGCCAGCGCGATAAACCCTTGCCCGGATATCGTGTTCTGCGAGAAATTGCTCGTTGTCGTAAGGCTGATGATCGCTCCGCCGAACGCCGCGAACGCACCGCTCAGCATAACGCCGATATAACGCATTTTCGCAACGCTGATGCCCAGCGTATCGGCCGCTGCCGGCTTCTCCCCGACAGAGCGCATGCGAAGCCCGAACGGCGTTTTGTATAGGACATACCATGATACGATGACTAGCGCAATCGCGATGTATGAGGTCGGATAAGCCGTGAATAACGCCCGGCCTACATACGGAATGTCGCTGAGGAATGGGATTTCCCACTTCTTGATCAACGTTTGGATCGTTTCGGTTTGCGCCGCGTCGTCGAACATTTGCTTCGTCAAATAAACGGACAAGCCTAAAGCCAAGAAGTTCGTCGCGATCCCGCTGACGACCTGATTCGCTTTGTACGTCACCGAAGCGACCGCATGCGGAAGCGAAAACAACGTACCGACAAGGATCGCCGCCAGAATGCCTACCCACGGGGACCCTGTCGCCAGCGTCGTCACCGCGCCGGAGAAGGCGCCAATGATCATCAGCCCCTCCAGGCCGATGTTGACGACACCGGAACGTTCCGAATAAATGCCGCCTAACGCCGCGAAAATGAGAGGGGTGGAATAAACGATCGTGTTGTGGACGATACTCGTCAAATTGTTAAGCAATTCCATAATCTAGGCCTCCTCCTTCTTTCCGCGGACGACCGCTTTGCCGATCCAGCCCGTAAAATTGCGCACGAGCCGGCCTGAAGCGACGAAGAAAATCACAAGCGCAATGACGATCCGAATAATTTCGTACGGAACGTCCGCCGCCATCTGCATGCTTTTGGCCCCGAACGTCAGTCCGCCGAACAGAATCGCCCCAAGCCCGATCCCGATCGATGTGTTGCCGCCGATGAGCGCGACGGCGATCCCGTCGAAGCCATATCCCGGAAATGCCGAAGAAATCGCCATGTACCCGAATACGCCAAGTCCGTCCGTCGCACCCGCGATGCCTGCAAAAGCGCCGCTGATGCACATCGACAGGACGACGTTGCGATTGACTTTCATCCCGGCGTATTCCGCGCCGTGAATGTTGTGGCCAACCGCCCGCAGCTCGAACCCTTTGGTTGTCCGCCACAGCAGCACGTACATCACGATCGCCGCAATAATCGCCAGCACGATGCCCAGGTTGATCCGGGATCCGCCGAACATCTGGCTCAGCCAGTCAACAGTTAACGATGCCGAGCTGTGAATGTCCGTCGTCCGCTCCCCTTGGCCTTTGAAATAGGTGCGTATCAAATGGTTGACCAGAATAAGGCCGATCCAGTTCATCATGATCGTCGTGATGACTTCATGAACGCCGCGCTTCGCCTTCAAGTAGCCGGGTATCGCTCCCCAAATCCCCCCGGCGACCGCTGCCGCAAGTATCGCGAGCGGAACATGGATGAACCATGGCAGCTCAAAGGAAGTACCGACGATAACGGCGGCCAGTTGGCCGACCATGAACTGTCCTTCGGTACCGATATTGAATAAGCCTGTCCGAAAGGCAAAAGCAACCGACAAGCCGGTCAAGATGAGCGGAGTAATTTGCCGGATCGTCTCGCCAATCAAATAGGGGCTCCCGAACATGCCGTCGAATAACGCCCTATACGCGACGATCGGGTTATACCCGCCAATAAGCAAAATAATCGCGCCGCACAACAAGCCGAGCACGATCGAAATGATAGCCGTCGACAGCGTTTGGTTTCGCATACGATCGAGAAGCTGCTTCATACGACTGTTTTCCGCCCTTCCTTCACCGAGCCGGACATCAGCAACCCAAGCTCCCGTTCTGTAGTCTGTTTCGGATCGACAATGCCCACGATTTCGCCTTTGAACATCACGGCGATTCGATCGCAAAGGCCCATGACCTCATCCAGCTCAAAAGAAATGAGCAACACGGCCTTTCCCTGATTGCGCTGCTCCACCAGCCGGCGATGGATGAACTCGATCGCGCCTACGTCGAGACCGCGCGTCGGCTGCGCCGCGATCAGCAAATCCGGATTGCGCTTGACTTCGCGCGCGATAATCGCTTTCTGCTGATTGCCCCCCGACAAGGCGCGAATCGGCGTATCCGCGCTTGGCGTCCGCACGTCAAATTCGCCGATCAGCGTTTCGGCGTTTTTGAGCGTTTCGTCCCGGCGGATAAACCCGCCGCTGCTGAACGGTGGCTGATAATACGTATTCAGCACCATATTCTCCGCCACCGTAAAATCGAGCACGAGCCCGCGTTTTTGCCGGTCTTCGGGAATGTGCGCCATTCCGCGTTCCGTCATGCGGCGAGTGGACAGCTTGGTGATCTCTTCGCCATTGAGATAGATATGACCGCTGTCGATTTTGCGCAGTCCGGTCAGCGCCTCGATCAGCTCGGATTGGCCGTTGCCGTCTACGCCGGCGATCCCGACGATTTCGCCTCCGTGCACTTCCAAATTAAGCCCGTTCACGGCGCCGATGCCCCGATTGTCGCGAACGACGAGGTTCTCGACGCGAAGCACCGTATCGCCCGTTTCTTTGGCTTCTTTGTCCACGGTGAAGTTCACCTCGCGGCCGACCATCTTCTCCGCCAGCTCATGCTCGTTCGTATTCCCGATCGGAAACGAGTCGATCACTTTGCCGCGGCGAATGATCGTCACCGTATCGGCGATGGACATGATCTCCTTCAGCTTATGGGTGATCAGAATGATCGTCCGGCCTTCTTTGGCCAAACTGCGCATAATTTCAATCAGCTCTTGGATTTCCTGCGGCGTCAGCACTGCCGTCGGCTCGTCGAAAATTAAGATTTGCGCGCCGCGGTACAATGTTTTCATAATCTCCACCCGCTGCTGCATCCCGACCGAAATATCTTGGATCAGCGCACGCGGGTCGATTTTTAAGCCGTATTTTTCCGAAATATCGCGGATGGACGCTTCCGCCTTGCGGTAATCGATTTTGATCCCTTGCTTCGGTTCGGAGCCGAGGATGATGTTCTCCGTAACGGTAAACGGCTCGACAAGCATAAAATGCTGGTGCACCATGTTAATGCCAAGCCGGATCGCCGTGTTTGGATCGACAATGTCAACCTGCTTGCCGTCGACGTAAATTTCGCCTTCGTCCGGCTGGTAAAGACCCATCAGTATATTCATGAGCGTAGATTTGCCTGCGCCGTTCTCCCCGAGCAGCGCATGGATCTCGCCTTTTTTCACTTGAAACGAAATACGGTCGTTCGCTGTAATGCCCGGAAACCGCTTCGTGATATTGCGCATTTCGATCGCGATGGACATGGCTTCCTCCCTTGGCTGCAATGACGACAACAAGGCATACAGAGTATACCTTGTCGCCTGAAGTCAGCTAAGCTTTAAAATTGCTGAACTCTTCTTTAGTTGCGGGTACTTTGATTTCCCCTTTGATGATTTTTTGCTTGAACGCTTCGACTTGGTCCAAAATTTCTTTGGATACGTTCACGCTGGAAGTTTTCGAAATGTCGACGCCGTTTTCGGCGAGGCCCAGCTCGGTTTGCTTGCCGCCCGGGAACGTTCCGTTCAAATATTGCTCGGAGATCGTGTAGATCGCTTCATCTACGCGTTTGATCATCGAGGTCAAGGTGATGTCGGTTCCGAATTTGACCGATTGGTCTTTGTCAACGCCGATCACCCATACATTCTGGCCTTTATCCTTGCGTTCTTTCGCTTCGTTGAATACGCCGTCTCCCGTTGCGCCGGAAGCGTGGTAAATGATATCGACGCCTTTGTCGTACATCGTTGCGGCCGTTTGCTTGCCAAGGTCCGGAGCCGCGAAGGAGTTCGTATACACCGCGGACACGGTCGCTTTTGGATTTGCGGCTTTGACGCCCGCTTTGAAGCCGTATTCGAATTTATTGATCGTCGCAAAATCAACGCCGCCGACAAAGCCGACTTGATTCGTTTTGGTTGTTAAACCTGCGATGACGCCAACCAAGAAGCTGCCTTGCTCTTCCTTGAATGTTACGGATGCGACGTTAGCCGGAATTTTGCCTCCCAGGTTCGAGTCGACAACGCCGAACATTCTGTCCGGATTCGCAGCGGCAATTCGGCTTAACGCCGTGTCCATCGAAAATCCGATCGCCCAGCTCAAATCCCATTTTTGCTGCACGAATTGATTGAGGTTCGTTTCATAGTCGGCGTCGCTTTTGCTTTCGAGATATTTGACCGTGACGCCCTTATCTTTGCCCAACTTCTGCAAGCCTTCCCAGCTCGTTTGGTTATATGAGTTGTCGTTGACGCCGCCAAGGTCTGCGACCATGCCGATTTTTTTGGCGCCTTCGCCCGCCGCTCCGCCGCCTCCGGCTTCTTGCTTCTTCCCGCAGCCGACAAGCGCGATGCTGAGAACAAGAATGATGGCGGCCGTTAAAGTGACTACTTTTTTCATTTTTGATGTTACCCCCGATTTTTTATGTGGATTTAAACGATTTGTTTGAGCACATTCACCAGTATGTTCTTGAAACGGTCCCGATCGACTTCCTCGCATACGGTGACGTTCGCTTCGCGTCCTAACCTGCCGTTGATGTCTACGACGCTATAGCCCCGCGTATACTCGCCGGCCAGCTCGACATCGACGAAATAGTCGCCGCTCTTCGACATGACGGCTGGATCCGCAGCGACGGCAACGAGCAGCGCGTCGGGATGCGTCGTCCCCTTCAGGCGGTGCACTTCCTTGTTGAATTTCATGACGACCCGGTTCACGTCGTGGAAGAAACGTGTTCCCGTCGTGTTCAACGCCGTGATTTCGGCATGATCGTTGTCATCCATAATGGAATACCGCGTGCACATTTCCCAGCCGACCATCGTGATCGGAATGCCGGAGCGGAGCACGATTCGCGCTGCTTCGGGATCGACCCAGAAGTTGTATTCCACGGTCGGCTTAATGTTGCCGAGCGCGTTATTCGTGCCGCCCATCACATAGATCCGCTCGATTTTGCCGGCAATGCTCGGATCGCGCTGCAGCGCCATTGCAATGTTCGTGAGCGGCGCGATGGCCAGCAGCGACAAATCTCCTGCATATTGATGCGCCTTCCGGATGATGATGTCTACGGCATGTTCCTTCTCGGGACGTTGAACCGCCTTGTCGAAAAACGAATCGCCCATGCCGTCGCGGCCATGGACCGCTTCGACGGTTTCATGCTTGCCGAGCAGCGGAGCCTCGCAGCCTTTGTATACCGGCACGGTGCCGCCTTTGCCTGCAACCTGAACCGTATACAGCGCGTTTTCCACCTGCTGGTCGAAGCCGACATTTCCTCCGGCGATCGTTATGGCTTCAAGCTTCAAATTCGGATGCATGAGCGCGATCAAGATCGCGAAACAATCGTCTCCGGCCGTATCCGTATCGAGTATGACTCGTTTCATGACACACCTCCGGGCAATGTGAATCGTTTCATAACCTCCGTAATATATCCGTAAAAAGCGTCCGCATCGACCTCTTCAACCGTCGTTACCGTTTTACCCTGCTCGGAAAGCTCGATACGCCCTTGGCTCGGACCGCTTGCATGAACGATGCAGCGAACTTCGGCCGTCTTCAGCAAATGATCACGCGAACCGACGGACGACGTCGCCAGGACGTCCCACAAATAGTAGGTCGAGTTCGTCGCGAAATGAACGAGTGGAGGAGCCATCGCATAACATTGCCCGATAAAATCAACCGCCGGATATTTGCGCAGCGACGCCCACAAATTGCGGCGACCGAGCGTCATCGGCACTTGGTTCGTCGCCTTCAGCGGGAACATCTCGATCGCGATGCCGCTTTGCCATACGCGGTACGCGGCTTCCGGGTCCCAGTAAGCGTTCCATTCCGCCGTGCCGTCATGATCCGGCTCGTGCACGTTGCCGTCCTTCGTGAACGTGCCGCCCATCCAGACCAGCTTGGCGATCTTCGCTTCGATATCCGGCGCTTGATCCAGCGCCCGCGCCAAATCGGTCAGCGGTCCGAGAAACACGAGCGTAACCGGCTCGTCCGACGCGCGGAGCAGGTTGATCATATGCTCATGAGCAAGCTCCTGTGCTAGCGGCGTGCGAATATGACCCGCTTCGTTCAGCACCGGCAGCGCATCGACGAAATAAGCGTGCATTCTCCATTCGTGCGGGAACGGGTTTTTGCCGCGCGAGTTCGATTCGGCGACCGTAATGGGGGAACCGTCTCCGAACACGTCGATAATTTTGCGGGAAGCCGCAACGGCAGGCTCCAAATAGCAGTCCCCGGGAATGACCGATACGCCGATGAGTTCCACGTCCGGCATTTGCATTAACAACAGCAGCGAAACGAGATCGTCGACGCCTCCGTCATGGTTTAAATACACTTTTGTCATCGGAAAGCATGCTCCTTCGTTATTTATTGTGCACCGTTTTCTTCCTTTTATTTTCGATTCATGAACTCTTCGATCTGCTTGCGAGTCGGCAGCGCCGGAATCACTTCCTCCTTGGTCACGCAAAAGGCGCCGACATGGCAGGCAAAATGAACCGCCTCGCGCAAATCCTTGCCTTCGGCAAGGGCAACCGCAATCGCGCCGGTGAACGAATCACCCGCTCCGGTCGTATCCACCGCTTCGACTTTAGGTGCGGGGAACGATTCGGCGATGCCGTCTTTTGTAACAAGCAGCGCCCCATGTTCGCCGCGCGTAACGATGACAACTTCCGGCCCTTTCGCAAGCAATCGGCCGGCCAGTTCCTTGCACGCCTCCACGGTTAAAGCGTTGGACGGCTCCATGCCGTTCAGAATGAGCAGCTCGGATTCATTCGGCGTGACGATCGTAGCTTCGGCAAGCAGCTCGTCCAAGTTCGGCTTCGCCGGCGCAGGGTTCAGGATGACCGTTTTGCCTGCTTTCTTGCCGATCCGCATTCCTTCCAAAATCGTTTCCACGCGGTTTTCGAGCTGGAAAACGATAATATCGGCTTGCTCGATCACGGACCGTTTCGCTTGCAAGTCAACAGGGCTTAACAAATGGTTCGCACCCGGGTCGACAATGATGCAGTTGTCCCCGTGCTCGTTCAAAAATACGAAGCCAACGCCGGTTTTGGCCGACTCCGAGAATAACACGTCCTCCGCGCGGACGCCTTCCCGCTCCAGCATCGCCACGCTCGCCCGTCCATAAGCGTCCTCGCCTACATAACCGACAAACGACACTTCTCCGCCGAGACGTGCCGCGGCAACGGCCTGGTTGGAGCCTTTGCCCCCGTCGCTTACCGAGAACCCATTCCCTAACAGCGTCTCTCCCCATACCGGCATGCGCGCCGTTTTACACGTGAAACCGACGTTATAGCTGCCGACTACGACAATTCGTTTTTGCTGGTTTTTGTGCATAGGTTTACCCCTTTTATTCGCTCCTAAAATCGCGTTTATTGTGTAAACGTATACAAACGTATATACACATCATAAAACGATATGAACCGTCTGTCAAAGCAATAATTTGTCATCCTGACGATTCGAAAGCTCCCTTGGAGGGAAGAACAAGCAGCGGTCAATAGACGCTGCTTGTTTCTCCTCGGCCGGTTACGATTTTGACGCTACCGCTAGTTCCGATCATATTTGCTCCTGCCGACAATATGTTGACGGCGTCGTCCATCGTACGAATCCCGCCCGAAGCTTTGACGAGCGTACGATCGTTCGCGATCCGCTTCAAGAGCTGAATGTCCTCCACCGTTGCATGTCCGCCTTGTCCCCAGCCGCTTGAGTTTTTCAAATACGTCACGCCCGCGTCTCTCGCCAGCGTAGCCGCCAGTTCCTTCTCTTCTTCGTTCAGCATGCCGAATTCGAGCATGATTTTGACAACCCGTCCGTTCGCCGCTTCGACGACCGCTTTGATTTCCTGCTGAAAATCATCGTACCTGCGGCTCTTGAACCAACCGTAGTTCGGCATAAAATCAATTTCGTCGGCCCCGGCCGCGATAATGTCGCGCGTTTCCGCGACTTTCGTAAAAGTCGTCGCTCCGCCCATCGGATAACCGAAAGCGGTACAAACGTTCACGCCGCTGCCTTGCAGCAGCTTTTTCGCAAGCGGCACCCACGTCGGCTGGATCATTGCGCCGTTGAACCCGTAAGTCATGCAATCCTTGCAAACCTGAACGATGTCGTCCTCCGAAGCGTTCGGCGTAACGAGCGTATGTTGAAGTTTAGCGGCTACTTCTTGTACCGTATACGAATTGGACATGGTGAAGACTCCCTTCGGTCTTTGGAATGTGACGAGCAAGCGTTATTTTCTTGAAACGCATATGCTGCAGTCCATTATTGCTGACCCGACACTCCTGCTTTGGCGAACATAGCATTCGCAATTTCGGTAATTTCTTTAATTTCCTCTTGCGTTACCGTTTCCAGCGTGCGTCCGACGATCTTCTCGCATACCGCTTTAATTTCGGTATAATCGTCCGGATCTTCACCGCGCTGCTTCAAAATCGCAGACAGCCAAGTTTTCCCGTAGCTCGTATGAATCGTTTCGTCCGCCCAGTCAAAATCCATGTCGTGCTGGCTCATCCGGTCGTTCATCGACTCGAAGCTTTTGACGCGGTCGAGCTTTTTGCCGATATTTTTCGATTCGAAATAAAACAGCATGCCGAGACGGTAAATCGGCTCTTGGCCTTTGCAGCTGTCGTAAATGTAAGTTCCAAGCGGCAGCTCGCGGTCTTCGAAGCCCCACGACTTCAGGCGTTCATAACCCATTCGGCAGTGACGGCTTTCGTCATACACCCATCTTGCCGCATCGTATACGAATTCCCATCCGAGCTGTTCGGCAAACGAATATAAAACGAACCCTGCATTTTCGACGGCCCATACTTCGTTAAAATGGCTCACCGCGCTGCGGATTTGCAGCTGGCCGCCGCTGCCATAGCCGAACGATGGGTCGACCATGTCCGGCCAATAGAAGCGAAGGTTGCGGAATTGGTTGCCCCGTGCAGGCACTTCCAACGGCGCAAACGGCTTCTCTGCTTTCAGTTCTGTCGAAGCCGGCTTCGGCGTATCCAGTCCGATGCCTCCGATGCCGTCGACAAGCTCTTGAATGTGCGCAACCCAATCTTCGGCTTCCTTGCGCTCTGTTTCGCTCATTTCGGTCCATAGGATGCCGAGGCGCTTCTCGAACGCTTCGATTTGACGGCCTTTTTCAACGATCGCCAGCTCCATGAAGCGGTACGTCGGCCCGTCGCCGATCTCGTCCGCGAGCTCAAGGTACGTTTCGTAAGCTTTTTTCAGCGCGGGCTTGAACACGCGGGACAATACAGCCAAATAAGCGGCTGCGTTAGGCGCCGATTCCGAATAACGAATTACGTCGATCAGCGCTTGATCCTCGTTGATTTCGAGAATGCGGCTTGGGAAGCGAAGCTCGAATACCCGTTCCCGCAACGCATTTGCGGTCATCGCGTCTTCCCATAAAATTTTTGGCAAAAGCGTTTTCATATCAAAATAAGGGATTCCCGGAAGCCAACCGGCTTGACCGATCACCATCGTTTTTTCGCACAAATAAAATCGTTTCAGGATAACAGCCGTATCATAACGCATATACTTTCCTCTGTGGACACCTGGCAAATACGCTGTACTCATCTGTCTGTTCCTCCTATGTCTGAGAAGTTGACGTATCAGGTAAACATGTCTATATTTGAATATAGACCTCTATATACGTCTTGTTAGATTTATCATAGTTGATTCTTGAATCGGTTGTCAATTCTTAATTCCTGTCAATCTACAAACCCAGTAAGGAGCATACCAATGAACATGACAACGAACTTGAACATGAACGACGGAAGCGAGCGCGCCCCCCGGATGGAACTGCACCAATCCTGGTGGGCGATGCGCGGAGTCGGCGACGAGAGCGGCGAATGGTCGTTGCAGCGTAAATTCGAGAAGATCGCCGAGGCCGGCTTTGACGGCATTATGGGCCGCTTGCCTGCGGACGACGAAGCGGACACATGGCGCAAGCTGCTGGACGAATACCGGTTTTCCTTCGGCATCGAGGCGTTTCCGGCGGAACGGGCGGACTTCGCTGCATTTATGGAACGTGCCAAGGCGTTTGGCGTCAGCTACGTCAATGCGCAGGTCGTGGACTCTTTTATCGTTGGACAAGAAGCCGTTGACCGGCTACATGGCTTGATTGAGGAGGCGTCTTTGTGGGGCATTCCTTTTTTCGTCGAGACGCACCGCGGGCGAATCACGCAAGATTTGCTACGAACGGTAGGTTACGTTAAAGAGCTACCGAATATGCGGCTGACGATCGATTTGTCGCACTACGTATTGGCTGGAGAAATGATTCAACGTTCCGAAAAGGCCGAGCCATACTTCGATCGGCTTCTTGAACGAACGTCCTGTATTCACGGGCGCATCTCGAACGGAGAGCAAATTCAAGTGGATATCGGGCCGGAAGGCCAGCATCCGATGGCCGCGGTATTCGCGGATTGGTGGAGGAAAGGAATGAGCCATTGGCTTGGCGAGGCGAAGCCCGGGGATGTATTGCCTTTTGTATGCGAGCTCGGTCCCGTGCAATACGCGATCACGAAAATCCCGTACACGGTGCCGCCGCAGGACGAGCTATCCAACCGTTGGGAGCAAAATATGGTCCTCAAACGTCTCGCAACTGAAGCTTGGAGCCTGGCATTGAAGCGTTAAGCAAGATAATCTTCTATCGGGGGATTCCACTGACCTCCGGGGCGCGCTTGCCGGCAAACGCGCCCCGCGCGCGAGGCACGGCTTCATCGATGTTGA